>CACODU010000044.1 GCA_902626045.1 uncultured Pelagibacteraceae bacterium | reverse complement strand
TCTCTGCTACTGCCAAAGACTCTATGTTATATCCTCTGCCTGAAAATAAACCGATAACTCTGGCTAGCACTCCAGCTTCGTTATCGACCCAAACAACAATTATATGATGATCTTCTTTTCCAAATTTTGTTGGTTGGCTATAGGCTGATTTTGGTTTAGGCATTAAACTAAAGTTTTTCCTTCATCTGAAACTTCTTCTTTTTCATCTTCTGGTCCAAGAAGCATTTGGTTATGAGGTTTTCCAGATGGTATCATCGGATAACAGTTTTCAACTTTATCAACTACGCAATCAAAAATTACAGGTTTGTCTATATTGATCATTTCCTTAATCTTTTCGTCTAATTCATCAGGAGTTTTAGCTCTAATTCCAACAGCTCCATAAGCTTCGGCTAATTTAACAAAATCCGGTAAAGCTTCCGTATAACTCTCAGAATAATTTTTGTCGTGAAGTAATTCTTGCCATTGACGCACCATTCCCATGTACTCATTATTTAAAATAAAAATTTTAATTGGCAATCTGTATTGTATTGCAGTCGACATCTCTTGAATATTCATTAAAATTGAAGCCTCACCAGCTATATCAATCACTAGTTTTTTAGGATGAGCTATTTGAACACCTATCGCAGCAGGCAAACCATATCCCATAGTTCCGAGACCTCCTGAAGTCATCCATCTGTTTGGCTTATTAAACTTATAATGTTGAGCTGCCCACATTTGATGCTGTCCAACTTCAGTAGTAATAAAAGTATCTTGATTTTTGGTAAGCTCATAAAGTCTTTGAACAGCGTGCTGAGGTTTTATTGTCTCTTTACTATTAATAAAGTTTAAAGATTTTTTTTCTCTCCATTTATCAATTTTACTCCACCACTTAGCAGTTTTCTGTTTATTTGAAGCAATAAAGTTTTTATTTTTCTCTTTAAATCTTTTTATAACTGCTTTTAATAATTCTGTAACATCGCTTGTAATAGCTAAATCAACCTTCACATTTTTTCCAATTGAAGATGGATCTATATCAATGTGAATTTTTTTTGATTTAGGAGAAAATTCATCTATTTTTCCTGTTATTCTATCATCGAACCTTGCACCAATATTTATCATTAGGTCACAGTCGTGCATAGCATTGTTGGCCTCATAGGTTCCATGCATACCAAGCATTCCTAGAAATTGAGGATCGTCGCCAGGATAAGCTCCTAATCCTTGAAGAGTGGAAGTAATTGGAAAACCTGTTAACGAAACCATTTCTCTTAATAACTCGCTTGCCTGTGGACCTGAATTTATAACTCCACCACCTGTATAAAAGATTGGTTTAGTTGATTTTTTTATCATCTCAATAAATTTGTCAACATCTTTTAAATTTATTTTATTGATTAATGCACCGTTTAATTTTTTTTCTAATTTTTGTTTACTAACTTTATAAATACCTTTGTTAAATTGTATATCCTTTGGAATATCTACTAAAACTGGACCAGGTCGACCTGTTGTAGCAATTGTAAAAGCTTGGTTCATGATGTCTGCTAAATCATTCACATCTTTGACTAACCAATTATGTTTTGTGCATGGTCGTGTTATTCCTGTTGTATCACATTCTTGAAATGCATCCGTTCCAATTAAATGTGTTGGAACTTGCCCTGAAATACAAACTACAGGAATGGAGTCCATATAAGCATCTGTTAACGCAGTGACAGCATTTGTAGCTCCTGGTCCTGAAGTAACTAATAAAACTCCCGGCTTGCCGCTGGATCTAGCGTAACCTTCTGCAGCGTGACCAGCTCCTTGTTCGTGTCTTGCTAAAATATGTTTTATAGTTTTATGATTTTTTAACTCATCATAAATAGGGAGCACAGCACCTCCAGGATAACCAAAAATATATTCGACTTTTTGGTCCTCTAATGCTTTAAATACTATTTCTGCTCCACTGAATAATTTTGGCATTCATACAATCTAGCCTAGAAATGCCAACCGTCAAGTTTTAGCTAGTTACTTTTATTGCTTTTTTTAAAAGAATAGAGAAATTTTTGGAATATAGCTTAATCCAATTCATCATATGACCTCGAGCCCAAG
>CACODU010000043.1 GCA_902626045.1 uncultured Pelagibacteraceae bacterium | reverse complement strand
ATTTTATTGTACTCTTTTTCTTTAATTAAACCTGTTTTAATAACTTCTTGTTTCAAAGTAGTTCCTTTTAGATGAGCTGTCTTGGCGATATGCGCAGCTTTGTCATAACCAATTTTAGGCGCCAAAGCAGTTACTAACATTAAAGAATTGTCTAATAAATTTTTTATCCTTTTTTTATCAGCTTTAATTCCTTTCACGCAATACAGAGCAAAAGTTTTCGAAGAATCACTCATAATTTCAATAGACTGCAAGATATTATGAATAATTAACGGTTTGAAAACATTTAACTCAAAATGTCCGTGTGAGCCTGCCACTGCAATACCGTTGTGATTTCCAATAACTTTGACACACACCATTGTAACAGCCTCAGATTGAGTAGGATTTATTTTCCCCGGCATAATAGATGAGCCAGGTTCATTTGATGGAAGAATAAGTTCTCCATAACCAGCTCTTGGGCCTGAGCCTAAGAATCTTATATCGTTAGCAATTTTCATCAGACAAACAGCTGTAGTGTTAAGTGTTCCTGAAAAATTAACAATTTCATCATGAGCAGCTAAAGCAGCAAATTTGTTTGTTGCCGGTTTAAAAGGTATTTTGGTAATTTTACTAATTTCCTTAATAATTTTTTTATCAAAACCTTTCCTAGTATTAAGACCTGTTCCAACAGCGGTACCTCCCTGAGCTAAATAATGAATTTCTTTAAGCGCTGCCTCAATTCTTATTATACATTTTTTTAATTGTGAGTGGTAACCAGAAAATTCTTGTCCTAAAGTTAATGGCGTTGCATCCTGCAAATGTGTTCTTCCCACTTTTACAATATTTTTAAATTCTTTCGATTTTTTGGATAATTCTTTCTCTAATAATTTTAAAGAAGGTAAAAGTTTCTTTTTAGCATTTAAGGCTATTGCTATATGCATTGCAGTGGGGAATACATCATTTGTTGATTGTGATTTATTTACATGATCATTAGGGTGAACTGGTTTTTTAGATCCTAACTTTCCACCCATCATTTGAATAGCCCTATTGGCTATTACCTCATTTACATTCATATTGGTCTGCGTGCCGGAGCCTGTTTGCCACACTTTTAGAGGGAAATGATCATCTCGTTTTCCTTTAATAATTTCATCAGCAGCTTTAATTATATATTTACATATCTTTGGATCTAAATCTTTATTCCTCGAGTTAACAATAGCAGCAGCTTTTTTTATGATTGCGATTGAGTGTATTACTTGTGGTCTCACTAAAAAATCTCCAATATTAAAATACTTATTAGATCTTTCTGTAGAGGCACCCCAATACTTATCACCAGGAACTTTTATTTTTCCTATACTATCAAACTCAATCCTATATTTCATATTTGATTCTTTGATATAATACACTCTTATTAAGTAATTATAAAACATAAAGGATTAGAAATGAGCAATTTTGAAAATGTAAGAAAATTCATGAAAACATTTGGTCAAGAAGTTAGAGAAAAAGCTAGTTTTCCTGATGATAATATTATCTCTCTTAGATACGATTTAATTAAGGAAGAACTAAGTGAACTGAAGGAAGCGATGGAAAACAAAGATATCAAAGAGGTTGCTGATGCTCTGACTGATATTCTTTACGTCACATATGGAGCTGGGCATGCTTTTGGAATTGATTTAGATAAATGTTTCCAAGAAGTGCAAAATTCTAATATGAGTAAACTAGGCTCTGATGGTAAACCGATCTACAATGAAAAGGGAAAAGTAATGAAGGGTCCGAACTATTTTAAACCTGATTTAGGAAAGTATGTAGCATGATGAAAGATAACTATTTTTACATCATTTGGCATCAAACCTTTATTCTTCCATTGATCTATATGATACATTATTAGTTGAGGAGAAAATTTTTTTGCATCCAAATCTTCACCTTTAACAATATTTCTAATCAGTTTTTTTTGATCTTCGGTATCAAGAATTGTAAAATTGCTTTTATAACCTAAAGCTTCAGCATGCCTCCTCAAAAATTTTACACTGATCGAGTGAAACGTTCCTAGCCAAGGCACTGCATTAGAACTTCCTTTTACATATTGCATTACCCTGTTTTGCATTTCTTTTGCTGCTTTATTCGTAAAAGTGACACACAAGATTTGGTTAGGCCAAGCCTTTTTTTCATTAATTATATGAATAAGTCTTGTAGTCAAAACTCTCGTTTTTCCAGAGCCTGCTCCTGCAACAATTAAATTAGGACCTTCTGTGCTAAGAACTGCTTCTTTTTGTTCTTCGTTAAGGTTTTTAATTAAATTTTCTATGTTATTCATAAGAGAGAATTTTCATTTATATACTAGTTATAAAAATAAAAAAAATGATAAATAAATTTAATAAAATAAT
>CACODU010000042.1 GCA_902626045.1 uncultured Pelagibacteraceae bacterium | reverse complement strand
ATATAGCATCCTTAATTGATGACGTAAGAATAAAATTACCGAGTCGATTACAAAATAAACTATTAGATTTTTACCATAAGAATTCAAAACTTAAAAACGATCATATACAAAAATTAAAAAATGACTTTGATATTTTGTCAGTGCAAAGAAATTTAAAAATATTAGGAATATTCGTGCGTTTATACAAAAGAGATAACAAAAATCATTATCTTAAATTTTTACCATACACATGGAGTCTGATAGAAAAAAGATTACAAAACCCAGCACTTAAAAATTTAAAATCATTATTTTATAAATACTTGTCTATTAAAAAACTTAAAAAATTAAATAAAATATGAATATAAAATATGGAATGATTTTAGCAGCAGGGTTAGGAAAAAGAATGCAGCCTTTGACACTAAAAACTCCTAAACCATTATTAGAAATAAATAATTATACATTATTAGAAAGAGCGATAAATTTATTGATTAGTCATGGTGTGCAAGAAATAAGTATTAATGTTCATTATCTTCCTGATCAGATTAAATCATTTATTAATAGAAAGAAATTTAAAGTTAAGATTACAATTTCTAATGAAGAAAATTTATTATTAGACACAGGCGGAGGTGTACTTAAAGGAACACAAAATTTTGGTGACAATCCTTTTTTTGTAATTAATCCAGATACTGTTTGGAGTAAGCATTATCTAGCAGAGTTAAAGAGTCTAGAGGCTGTTTATTTAAAGAACAATAAACCGACGTTACTTTTAGTAAACAAGAAATTATCCATTGATCCTTCCTTTAAAGGAGATTTTAATTTAAATAATGAAAGAATTTCTAAGGACAATGAAAATCAATTTATTTATACTGGGTTGCAAATTATTAACAGAAGTATTTTCACGAATGAAAAATCAGAAGTTTTTTCACTGAATAAAGTATGGAATAAATTAATAAAAGATAAAAACTTACTGGGCTTAGAAAGTAATCAAAAATTTTACCACCTAAACACTTCTGATATGTATAGAAAAATTCAAAGTCTTAATATTATTGATTAAAAATTATATTTTTAGATCTGGACTCGTCTAAATAATAATATTTTTCAATTTTTAAATTATTATTAAATTCAATTAATAGTGGATTACCTGTTGGTATCTCCAATTCGTTTATTTTTATATCCGAAATATTAAATAAATATTTACATAAAGCTCTAAGAGAGTTTCCATGGGCTGAAATTAAAATATTCTTATTCTTTGCAAGATTTTTCTTAATTTCATTTTCATAAAAAGGCACTACCCTGTTATATGTATTTTTTAAAGACTCTGTAAAAGGAGTCATTCCCACAGGTATACTAGCATTAAGTGGACTGAACAAATTTAGATATTCACTAGTTTCCTCCATTGGAGGAGGAGCTATATCCCAGGACCTTCTGTACTTTTTGAATTGTTCTTCACCGATTTTATTCTTTGTTTCTTCTTTGTTCAAACCTGTTAAAGATCCATAGTGTCTTTCATTAAGTTGCCATGCAGTATTGAATTTTAGTTCCTGGCTGTTTTTTTTAAGAATAGTTGTAAGAGTTTTAATCGCCCTTTTTAAATACGATGTATAAGAGATATCTATTTTAATATTTAAATCTTTGATAATTTGACCTGATTTTTCTGCTTCAAGGACTCCTTTATCGGAAAGATCTACATCTACCCAACCAGTAAATCTATTCTCTGCATTCCAAACACTTTGTCCATGTCTTGTGAGAATTAATTTAGTCATAATAGTTAAAATAGCTATTATGTACTATATTAAATCATTAATGAAAAATACTATATTTAAATTAGTAGAATATTTTTACTATTTCTCCTTATTAGTTTTATTAATTCTATATTTATTTCCTGGAAGTTTAATAGGTTATTTATTATATGGAAACTTAGGCAAACAACCAAATTTAATAGCTTCTCCCATCGGCACATCAGTTAACCATTTAATTTTTTTTTCATATATTACTATATTAGCCATGACAGTTAGATTAAGAGCCAAAAATATTTTAACTAATTATCGATTTATTTTATTTATTTCCTGCGCATTAGAAATTTTGCACTTAATAGTTCCTAATAGAGCTTTTGAACTGTACGATTTAGTAGCTAATTTTACTGGAGTAGTTATAATTTTATTAATTAATAGTTTTATAAAATGGCGAAAACATCTTTAATAATAATCTTTACGTTTTTCTTAGCTCAAACGTTAAATAGTACAGAAATTTATGGAGTGCCAAAAGTAATTGATGGTGACACTGTGCATATTAATAACAAAAAAATAAGACTAGAAGGAATTGATGCTCCAGAAATCAAACAACAATGTAAAAAACCATTTTTAAAAATTTCTGCAATAATTGGTTTTGAATTTAATAAAAATTACTCATGTGGTGTCATGGCAAAAAAAAAGCTGGTAGATAAAATTAGTAATTCAAAGATAAAATGCATTTCGTCATCAAAAGATAGATACAAAAGATTTTTAGCTATTTGTTTTAAAGATAAAATTAATCTTAATAAATGGA
>CACODU010000041.1 GCA_902626045.1 uncultured Pelagibacteraceae bacterium | reverse complement strand
AAATCTAGGTTTTCCCTTTTCAAATAACAATAGTGCGTCTAAAATTGATTTTGAGCCGATCTCAGATAATTTTCTGCTTAAAGACTGATGATTGTCTAAATCTTTAATATTAGTGCTTCTCTGCAAAATGTAAGGCCCTGCATCAAGTTTTGGCACAATCTTCATTATAGAAATTCCTGTTTTTTTATCCATTGCCATTATAGATCTTTGTATTGGAGCAGCGCCTCTCCACTTTGGAAGAAGTGATGCGTGAATATTTAAGAATATTAAGTTTTTAATATCTAAAAATTTTTTTGGAATAATTTGTCCATATGCAACTACAATTACAAAATTTACATTGGAGTCTTTAATAAATTTATAATCAATATTATTATTTAAGTTTTCTGGGAATCTCACTGAGAGTTTTAATTTTTCGGCCTCAATGTGAATAGGTGATTTGATTATTTTTTGACCTCTAGATTTTTTTTTAGGTGGTTGAGTATATACTGATATAATTTCGTGTTTTAAATTTAATGATCTTAATGCAGGCACGGAAAATTCTGGAGTTCCCATAAAAATTATTTTTAGTGCCATTATATTTATAGAATAATTTTATTAAGTTCTTTTTTATGTTTTATTAATTTTTTAACAATCATGTCTCTTTTTAATTTAGACAAATAGTCGATAAATAATACACCATTAAGATGATCTACTTCATGCTGTATGCAAGTCGATAGCAGACCTTTGGCTTGAATTTCTTTTTCGTTACCGTTGTAATCAATGTATTTTACTGAACATTCTGCTGGTCTTTGGATTTCTGCAAAATAACCTGGTAAAGATAAGCATCCTTCCTCATAAATTGAAGTATTTTTAGATTTTGAGATTATCTCTGGATTAATTAAGAAAAACGGATTTTTTTTTTCTTTATCCTTTGAAATATCAATTACTATTGCACGTTTTAAAATACCTACCTGGACTGCTGCTAAACCAATACCTGGTGCTGAATACATGGTTTCCAGCATTTCGTCCAACAGCTTTCTAAGCTCATCGTCCACTTTTTCTAATCTTTGGCTTTTTTTCCTTAAAATAGGATCTGGCTCGGTAACAATTTTTCTTTTGGACATTATTAATTATATTTTAATTAAGTTCTTAATGGTAGAGCGGAATTTAAAACTTTGTTTCTTATTGTAACTAAATCCATTTTATTTAGAAGATTTGTTACAAAAAATATAGTTTCTGAGTCCAGTTGGTAAGGCTCATCCTCACCAATAATTTCTACAATCTTTAAGGCCAAAAATGCTTTCTGATTGTTATCAACTAATTGTAGTAGATTGTCTGGTACATCTAATTTTTCTATAAGTTCACTATATTTAAAATTAGATGGTAAAGAAAAACCATCCTTAATCAAAGCGTCTGCTAAAGCCAAATCTTTTGCAGATATAAAATATTTAGAATTTTTAATAGCCTTTTTAAAAATTTTATCTATATCCTTCTGAATTTTCGTTTTATCTTCTCCATCTAGAAAATATTTTAAAACTTTTGATTGGTGTATCACCTTGTCGTTGTATTTTATTTTTCCTAGGCGTAATTCCTCATCAGAAACAATTTTAGCTAGCGCAATCTCTTTATATTTCTCTGGTAATTTTTCAACACCAATTTCCTCGATTCTATCACTTAAAAATTTTGAATAAATGTTTATAAGATTATTTTTTTTAAACAATGTCTCCAATAAGAATAAAAATTCCATTCTTGCTTCGTTTGATTCTGATAGTAGATACTTTTGATATATTAAAGCTCTAGCGTCGCTATCATTTAAAGTTTGATAATTATTTTTTGCATTAATTAAAGTATTAAGATTAAAAGGAATTTGTTTATAAATTTCAAAAATCTTACTTTTGTCTAATTGGTTATTGTTTGCTGCTATTTCTAATTCTTTTAATTTTTTTTTATCTGAAGCATCCTCAAACTTTATTAGGTTAGCTGCGTTCAAATATGTCCAAATTTCTTTTTTAGTTTTATTGGTTGGTTCATATTCAAAATCAGTAACTGTAACACTTGATAAATAAAAGTTTAATAAATTTTCTTCATTTATTTTTTTATTTGTTTTATCTGTTACACCTAAGAGATAATTAATCTTATCATCATAAAATTTACTTGATTGTTTTTGCTCACGTAAAAGATCAAGCAAAAGTTGCGCTTCTGATTTTTTTTCATTGAATACTAAACAATAGATCCTAAATTTTTCAAGGTATGCATCTTTTATTTTGGCGTCAATGAATTTAATTTTTTCACATCCCTCTTTTATATTTGCACTGGCAATATTTTTATTAACCAAGTATTCTACAGCTTTACTCTTGCTGCTAAATTGCTCATTCTGTTTTAAAAAGCTTTCTATCAGATCTACTCTATCGTTATCAATCAACCAATTAATTTTTAAATCTACAAATTCTTTTTCTGACATTCCTTGAGGAGGGTATGAAAATGAGAATAAAATTGCTTCTAATATTTCTTTTGATGATTTTGATAGCTCAACTTTATTTAATCTTTTTAAACTTGATCTCAAATCGTCTGCTTTAGTCG
>CACODU010000040.1 GCA_902626045.1 uncultured Pelagibacteraceae bacterium | reverse complement strand
GTGACCATAATGAAGATAATCCTGATAAACCTTTAAACATATTTTCCCCTTTTATTTTTGAGCACTAATCGTTTGATCTGGTGCAGTTTTTGTTCGTTTAATAATTAATTTATTTAATGCATTTAAGTATGCATTTGCAGAAGCGACTAATGTGTCAGTATCTGCTGCTTGACCTACTGTTGATTTGCCTTGTTCCTCAATTCTAACACTCACTGTTGCCTGTGCATCGGTGCCTTCAGTAACTGCATGAACATTGTATAATAAAAGTTTTACATCATGAGAATAAAGTTTTTTTATACATTTAAATATTGCATCCACTGGACCATCTCCTGTTTCAGAAGCGCTTTTTACTTCACCATAAACCTCTAATGTCATCTCTGCTTTTTGCGGTTCTCCAGTCCCAGCAAATACTTTTAAAGATTTTAATTTAATTACATTATCCTCAGTGACTAAACTATCATCAATTATGGCCGCGATATCTTCATCATAAACATGTTTTTTTTTATCTGCTAAGATTTTAAATTTTCCGAAAGCTGTATCGATAACATCATCTGTAATATCAACGTAGCCCATGTCAGATAGTTTGTCTCTGAACGCGTGTCGTCCAGAATGTTTTCCCATCACCAATGAAGTTTTTTTAACTCCTACGCTCTCTGGAGTCATAATTTCATAAGTATTTCTATTCTTTAACATTCCATCTTGGTGAATACCCGACTCATGAGCAAAAGCATTTTTTCCAACTATCGCTTTATTAAATTGCACTGGAAAACCTGTAGCGTTTGAAACGACTTTAGATGCTTTGCTTAGCAATTTTGTATTAATATTTGTTGTATAAGGCATTAAATCATGTCTTGTTCTCATTGCCATTACAACTTCTTCAAGAGCAGCGTTACCAGCTCTCTCACCTATTCCATTAATTGTACATTCAATCTGTCTAGCTCCAGCCATAACTCCGGCTAATGAATTTGCAACTGCTAAACCTAAATCATTATGGCAATGCGTAGAAAGGATTGCTTTATCAATATTTGGTACTTTATTTATTAAAGTCTCAATAATTTTTTTAAATTCTGAGGGAACTGTATAACCAACAGTATCAGGAATATTTATAGTTTTTGCTCCACACTTAATAGCAAGTTCAACTGTCTTACACATGTAATCCATATCTGTTCTTGTTCCATCTTCACAAGACCATTCAACATCATCAGTAAATTTTCTTGCATAAGTTACACTTTCTTTAATTGATCCTAAAACTTCTTCGGGAGATTTATTTAATTTATGCTTCATATGAAGCGGACTAGTAGAAATGAAAGTATGAATTCTAAAATTTTTTGCATGCTTTAAAGCTTCATGACATGCATCAATGTCTTTTATTGTTGCACGAGCTAACCCTGCAGGAATAGATTTTTTTAAAGTTTTGCTGATTTCTGTTACCGCTTCATAGTCTCCTGGAGAAGCTATCGGAAAACCTGCTTCGATGACATCAACACCTAATTCATCGAACACTCTTGAGATTTGTAATTTTTCTTCTAAACTCATCGATGCGCCTGGAGACTGTTCTCCATCACGCATAGTAGTGTCAAAAATTATAATTCTATTTTTATCTCTCATACTAAAAACTTTTGTAATTCAAAAGTTTCTCATAATACAATCAAAGATAGAATTTGCAAATTATTATCTATTCAATACAAGCTTTTAATGAGTCAGATTAGGCTAATTCTTCTCTTTATCGACCAATTTGTTTTTACCAATCCAAGGCATCATAGCACGAAGCTCTTTACCGACTTTTTCAATAGGGTGTTTAGCTAAATCTTCCCTCATTTTGAGGAAGTTTTTTTGACCTGATTTATGTTCATCCATCCATTGCTTAGTAAACTTGCCAGATTGAATATCTTTAAGCACTTCTTTCATTTTCTCTTTCGTCTTACTATCAACAATTCTCTTACCTGACACATACTCTCCATATTCTGCAGTGTTTGAAATAGAATAATTCATATTAGCAATCCCACCTTCATAGATTAGATCAACGATTAATTTTACCTCGTGAAGAGTTTCAAAGTAAGCCATTTCTGGTGGGTAACCAGCTTCAGTTAAAGTTTCAAAACCATTAAGAAAGTAAACCATTTTTAATTAATTCAACTAAACCTCCACAAAGAACTGTTTGCTCACCAAATAAATCTGTTTCGCATTCATCTTTGAAAGTAGTTTCTATAATTCCAGATTTGCCGCCTCCAATAGCAGATGCGTATGATAAAGCTAAGTCTCTCGCTTTTCCTGAACTATCTTTATGAACTGCCATTAAACATGGAACTCCACCACCTTTTTGGTATTCACTTCTTACTGTGTGACCCGGACCTTTAGGTGCAACCATAAAAACATCTAAATCTTTTCTTGCATTAATTAAATCAAAATGAATATTTAAACCGTGAGCAAAAGCTAAACTTGTGCC
Source organism: uncultured Pelagibacteraceae bacterium (assembly GCA_902626045.1). Lineage (GTDB taxonomy): Bacteria > Pseudomonadota > Alphaproteobacteria > Pelagibacterales > Pelagibacteraceae > Pelagilacustribacter. Next base: position 325 of record CACODU010000040.1, on the reverse strand, counting down.
CTCCTTCATTCTCTGTTCAATGTGATTTTTGTAAATTTCTGATTGAAGTTCATCTGGAGTTAACATCATTACTACATCTGCCCAAGCTGCGGCGTCTGATAGTGACATAACTTTCAAACCTTCACTCTCAGCTTTTTTTATACTTGAAGACCCTTCTCTTAAAGCAACAACAACTTCTTTAACACCGCTGTCTTTTAAATTAAGTGCATGAGCGTGTCCTTGGCTTCCATAACCAAATATTGCAATTTTTTTATTTTTAATTAAATTTACATCCGCGTCTTTTTCATAAAATGTTTTCATCTTTTCTCCTATTGTGTAAAAACTT
>CACODU010000039.1 GCA_902626045.1 uncultured Pelagibacteraceae bacterium | reverse complement strand
TTTAAAGCTAAAGTTGGAATTTTACTCACTAATAAAATTGCAATCAATAAAGTTAAATAAGGTGTGAATTGTTTAACGCTGAACCCAAAATTTAAATTTGTTAACTCATAGATTAATGGCATCAAAATTAACAACCCGCCTGCAGGTGAAGGTACGCCTTCGAAAAAATTACTCTTCCAATTTTCTGAGTCGTTTATTTTCGTTAAATTAAATCTAGCTAATCTCAAAACACAACAAACTGAGTAAATTAATGTTATAGCCCAGCCTAGCTTTCCATAGTTATTTAATTCCCAAAAATATAAAATAAATACCGGTGCTATACCAAAACTTACAAAATCTGTTAAAGAGTCCAACTCTTTTCCAAATTCTGAAGTTCCTTTAATTAATCTTGCGATTCTTCCGTCTAATGCGTCTAATATTGCTGCTAATAAAATTAGCTTAACTGCTAAACTAAAATTACCATCAATTGCAAATTTTATTGAGCTTATTCCTAAACAAACTCCTGCAATTGTTAAAATGTTAGGTAACAAGTATCTTGTTTTTTTTGATGAAACTAATTTAAATTTTTTATTTTCTTCCATTACTCTGAAGCTAAAAGGCTTTCTCCTGCTACAACATTTTGACCAAGTTTTGCTAAAACTTTTTTATTTTTAAAATAAATATCAACTCTACTTCCAAATCTAATCATTCCTATTCTTTCACCTTGTTTTAAATTTTGCCCTTGTTCTACTTCACAAACTATTCTTCTTGCTATTAGACCAGCAATCTGAACGATTATAATTTCCTCGTTATTATTTAATCTAATTTTATAATAGTTTCTTTCGTTTTCCTCGCTAGCTTTATCTAAAGAAGCATTTAAAAATTTTCCTGGCTTATAATATATTTCTTCTACTTTCCCTGATGAAGGCACTCTATTAACATGACAGTTAAACACGTTCATAAAGACACTTATTCTTGTAAATGAGGTGTTTTCTAATCTAAGTTCTTCTGGACCAGATTTTTCAGAAATATCCGTAATTAAACCATCTGCTGGACTTACCAAATATCTTTCATCGTTAATTGAATACCTGTCAGGATCTCTAAAAAAGTAATAAATCCATACGGTTATTAAAATGAATAAAAAACCTATAAATTTTGAAAAAAATAAAATTATAAAAGTGACTAAAATAGATATAGCCAAAAATTTGTATCCTTCTTTATGAATTTTAGGAAATATAGTGTTAAACATAATTTATAGTTTGATAATTTTTTCTTAATATGTATAAAAATCACAGTTAATCAATCTATATTTTATGGCAAAAATTAAAGTTAAAAATCCAGTAGTTGAGTTAGATGGAGATGAAATGACAAGAATTATCTGGTCTTTTATCAAGGATAAATTGATCAAACCCTACTTAGAAATAGACCTTAAGTACTATGATCTTGGGATGGAAAGTAGGGATAAGACTGATGATCAAATCACAACAAATGCAGCAAATGCTATCAAACAGTATGGAGTTGGTGTTAAATGTGCGACTATTACTCCCGATGAGTCTAGAGTTGAAGAATTTAAGCTTAAAAAAATGTGGAGATCTCCTAATGGAACTATTCGAAACATACTAGGTGGCACAGTATTTAGAGAACCAATCATTTGTAATAATGTTCCTAAATTAGTGCCAGGATGGACAAAACCAATTGTAATCGGTAGACATGCATTTGGAGACCAATATAGAGCAACAGACTTTTTGATACCAGGAGAAGGTAACCTTGAGGTCAAATGGACCTCTAAAGATGGAAAAAGTAAAAAAGAATTTAAAGTTTTTGATTTTCCTGGATCTGGAACAGCTCTAACAATGTATAACTTGGATGATTCTATTAAAAATTTTGCACGTGCATGTATGAATTATGGTCTTGGTAGAAAATGGCCAGTGTACCTTTCCACTAAAAATACAATTTTAAAAGCATACGATGGTCGTTTCAAAGATTTATTTCAAGAAGTTTTTGATAAAGAGTTTAAAAATAAATTTAATAAAGCAAAAATAACATATGAACATAGATTAATTGATGACATGGTTGCATGTGCAATGAAATGGAATGGTGGTTATGTTTGGGCGTGTAAAAATTATGATGGTGACGTGCAATCTGATACGGTCGCTCAGGGGTTCGGTTCTTTAGGCTTGATGACTAGCGTATTGATGACACCTGATGGAAAAACAGTTGAGTCTGAAGCCGCTCACGGAACGGTAACAAGACACTACAGAATGCATCAACAAGGAAAAGAAACTTCTACAAATCCAATTGCATCGATATTTGCGTGGACAAGAGGTTTGGCTCACAGAGGAAAATTAGATCAAAATGATGAATTGATTAAATTTGCATCTTTAATAGAAAAAGTTTGTGTGGAAACAGTTGAAAGTGGATTTATGACCAAAGATCTTGCGATTTTAATTGATAAGTCATCAAAATATTTAACTACTAATCAATTTTTAGAAACAATAGACGGTAACCTTAAAAAAAAACTTAACTAATTTTTTTTGATATTTCTTTAAAGGCTTCTTCAATTTTATTTTTATCTACACCCCCCGCTTGAGCAAAATCCTTTCTGCCTCCTCCTCCTTTTCCTCCAAGAATTACTGATGCAGCTTTTACAAGATTGACGGCATCAAATCTTGAAGTCAAATCTTGAGATACACCCACAGCCAAACCAACCTTATCTTCAAATGTAGAAATACTAATTATAATTCCAGATTTAATATCTTTTTTTCCTTGATCAATAATTACTCTAAGTTCTTTTGGAGGAAAATCTTTTAAAATTTGTTCTCGAA
>CACODU010000038.1 GCA_902626045.1 uncultured Pelagibacteraceae bacterium | reverse complement strand
AATGAACCGCAAACAGTTGGTAGTTTTTTGACTTCATCTTCTGAAAGAGAGTATAAATCTTGATCAAAAGCTTTACCTGGATCTATTTTGTTTTTAATACCATCAATACCTGCCATTAACATTGATGCAAAAGTTAAGTAAGGGTTACCAGCCGCGTCTGGAAATCTTATTTCCATTCTAGCTGCTTTTGGATTCATTATAACTGGTATTCTACATGAAGCAGATCTATTTCTAGCTGAATATGCTAGAATTACTGGTGCCTCAAAACCTGGAATTAACCTTTTATAACTATTTGTTGTAGCGTTTGAAAAAGCGTTAATAGCTTTAGCGTGTTTTAAGATACCACCTATATAGTACAAAGCTTCTTTAGATAAGCCCGCGTATTCTTTTCCCATAAATACTGGCGTGCTGCCTTTCCAAATTGATTGGTGACAGTGCATACCAGAACCGTTGTCGCCTTTAACTGGCTTAGGCATAAATGTAGCTGTTTTTCCAAATGAGTGAGTAACCATTTGAACAGCATATTTATAAAGCTGAACATTATCTGCCATATTAGTTAAAGTACCAAAATACATACCTAACTCATGTTGACTTGGCGCTACTTCATGATGGTGTTTTTCAACTTTTACACCCATGTCTTTTAAAGCTTTTAAATATTCACCCCGCATATCTTGAGCACTGTCGACTGGTGGAACAGGAAAGTAACCTCCTTTAATTCCTGGTCTGTGACCCATATTACCATTTTCATATTTTTTTCCTGTATTATAAGGACCTTCAGAACTATCTATGCTAAAACTAGTTTCGTTCATATCATTCTTAAATCTTACGTCATCAAAAACAAAAAATTCTGGTTCAGGTCCAAAATATGACTTATCTCCGATCCCTGATTTTTTTAAATATGCTTCAGCTTTTTTTGCAGTTCCTCTTGGATCTCTACCATAAGGATCTTTTTTTACTGCATCTAAAATATCGCAAAATATATTAACCGTAGTGTGAGAGTTAAATGGATCAATTATTGGTCTTTCTAAGTCAGGTTTTAAAATCATGTCTGACTCGTTTATAGCTTTCCAACCAGCTATTGAAGATCCATCGAAAAACACTCCATTGTTTAACATATCTTCGTCAACAACAGTCGAGTCCATAGTCAGATGTTGAAGTTTTCCCTTTGGATCGGTAAATCTTAAATCCACAAATTCTACTTGCTTATCTTTTATTAGCTTTAAAACATCTTTTGAACTCATTTTGCTCCTTTTAAATTTTGTATAATCGTAGCGAACATATATAAGAGTGTTTTTTATAGTATAATTAAATAAATATATCAGCTATGCATTTATCACATATCCACACTTCAGAAATAAAATGAGAGAGGCAAATACACTAGATTTATCTTTATTAATATTACTAGCTTTAATTTGGGGATCTTCTTTCTTTAATATTAAGATAGCCACATACTCTTACGACCCAATCACACTTGCTTTGGTAAGAGTAATCTTTGCAAGTATACCATTATTAATTCTTTGTAAAATAAGCGGGATTAAGATTGAAGCTTTTAGTAAAAATTGGAATTGGTATGCTTTGATCGGTCTTTGCAATATTGCAATACCTTTTGTTTTAATTGCAATTGGTACTGCCAAAATAAATAGCTATCTTGCAGCAATATTAATGAGTACAACGCCTTTGAGTGGATCAATTCTTGCACATTTTTTTACTAAAGATGAAAAATTATCCTATCTAAAATCTTTAGGTGTTTTAATTGGTTTCAGTGGAATTGTTTTATTGTTTTTTGATAAAGTAATTATTAATAGTCAAAATTATATTTACGCTCTTATAACTATTTTAGGATCAACATTTTATTGTATTGGAGGTTTATTAACTTTAAAATTAAAAAAAAAGAAAAATGAAAATGTAACTACGTCTACAACCATATGGTCAGTAATTTTTCTTTTGCCTTTTTCATTAATCATTGAAACACCCTGGGATTCCTCTCCAACTTTTGCCTCAACACTTTCATTATTATATTTAGGTGTAATTGCAACAGGTTTAGCATGGTTAATCAGATTTAGAATATTAACAGTTAACGGTTTAGTTTTTCAAACTCAGGTAGCATATTTGATACCTATTTTCGGAATTTTTTTTGGTTATTTTTTAATGGATGAGGTAATTACTTGGAAAGTAATAGCATCATTAGTTGTAATACTTATTGGAATTTATATATTTAAAAAAAATAATAAAGGATAAACAAATAAATGGGCACAGAGTCAATCGAAGCAAGTTTTTTATCAATATTTGCTTTAATAAGTTTTTTCATTTTTTTGCTTGTAAGTAATTACTCGCATAAAATAAAAGGTGGTGTTTTACTAGATAAAGATTTTTTAAAACCCCAAGCTTTTCATGAAACTCCTACAACTAGAAGTGGGGGCATAGCTGCAATTATTTCATTAAGTATTTTTTTCTATATTTATCACTTATTGTATTCAGAGGTTTTATATAATTATATTTTTATAAGTTTCTCAGTTTTTTCAATTGGTTTTTTAGATGACCTAAGAATTAATATAAAACCATTTAACAGATTAATAATTATGATACTTCTTCTTTTTGCTTGCATATATACATTGCCCATAAAGATTTTAAATGTAGATATTCCATTTTTGACTTCCTTAATGTCGAACCCTTTATTTTCTTCAATATTTGTACTTCTTTGCTTTTTATTTGTAATTAATGGTGCTAATTTGATAGATGGTTTTAATGGTTTATTAACAATTAATTTAATCATAATAAATATTATATTAGCTTACATTAATATTAATAATGGTAACTTAGAATTTTCGATTTTAATAATCTCTCAGATTATAATCTTATTATCATTTTTATTATTTAATTTTCCGAGCGCAAAAATTTTTCTAGGTGATAG
>CACODU010000037.1 GCA_902626045.1 uncultured Pelagibacteraceae bacterium | reverse complement strand
TAAATAACTTAAGTCAACTAAATTATAACGAACTTGCTACAGAAATTATCTTTAACTTCTGTTCAGGTGAAATTAAAAAGGAAGAACTAAGCTCGCTGATACAAAAATCTTATAGTAAGTTTAAAGATAAAGAAGTTGTAAATTTAAAAAAAATTGGAGAGATCAATCTTCTTGAGCTTTATCAAGGGCCCACTTTAGCTTTTAAAGATATTGCAATGCAGGTAATTGGTAATTTGTATGACTATTTAGAAGTCGCTAAAGATAAAACTGTAAATGTCGTAGTAGCTACATCAGGAGATACTGGTTCAGCAGCTATTGCAGCATTAAGTAATAGAAAAAATATAAATCTTTTTGTTCTGCATCCGCATAATAAAATTTCAAATACTCAAAGAAAAATAATGACAACAATTGGTGGTGCTAATATCTATAATATTGCTATTGAAGGTTCATTTGATGATTGTCAAAAAATTGTAAAAGAGCTCTTTAATGAAGATAGTTTTAGATCAAAAATAAACATGTCTGGCGTAAATTCTATCAACTGGGTAAGAATTGTTTGTCAAATTGTTTATTATTTTTATTCATTCTTTAAATTAAAAAAAAATAATATTACCTTTTCAGTACCAACTGGTAATTTTGGAGATATCTATGCTGGATATGTAGCAAAAAAAATGGGTCTACCAATTAATAAACTTATAGTTGCTACAAATAAAAATGATATTTTACAAAGAGTTATTAATACAGGTGAATACAAACCTGATACAGTGAAAGCAACCATCACACCAAGCATGGATATCCAAGTTGCTAGTAATTTTGAAAGGCTGCTTTATTATATATTAGATGAAAGCGATAGTAAGGTAGAGTCATTAATGAATGATTTGTCATCAAAAAGTTTATTTAATTTAGAAAAAAAAGAAATTGATAAAATAAAAAAAGATTTCGAAGCAGTAAAAGTTACAGATGAAGAGACAGTATCTATAATCGATGAAATATATAAAGAGTATAAATTTATAATTGATCCCCATACTGCTACTGGCGTAGGTGCAGCAAAAAGTTTTAAAAATTTAGGAGATATAGTTGTTCTTGGTACAGCTCATCCTTACAAGTTTAACGATACAATAAAAAAAGCTATAGGTAAAAATTTAGACTCACCTGAACATCTAAAAATGAATATAGATAAAAAGGAAACATTTGATATTATTGGGAATTCAAATTCAGAAGTAAAAAATTATATTTTGGGCAAAATACAATGAGAATAAAAATAGGAGATAAACTACCTAACTCGGAATTATTTTATCTTGATCAAAATAATGATGTAAAAAAAATTGATATATTGGATCTTTGCAAAGGTAAGACTATCATTTTAGGTATGCCAGGAGCTTTTACAAAAACTTGCTCAGCTCTTCATCTTCCTGGGTATATTAAAAATTACGAACTAGCTAATAAAAAGGGAATTTCTAAAATTGTATGTGTTGCAGTGAATGATCCCAATGTGATGAAGGCCTGGGGTGAAAATCAAAATGTCGGGAGTAAAATCTTCATGGCTGGCGACCCTTTTCTTAAATTTACAAAAGCCATTGGAGCAGAGGTAGATAAATCCGAAAAAGGATTAGGAATTAGATCTAATCGCTACACTATGTTGGTGGAAAATTGTGAAGTTAAAAAAGTAGAGGAAGAAAAAGAAACAGCTACTTGTGAATTATCTTCAGCTGAAAGCTTTTTAAAATCTATTTAGTTTTCGAAACTGCCAATTCATCAACAAGATTATTATATTTGTTGCCAGCGTGCGCCTTAACCCATTTCCAAGTAATTTTATGTTTTAAACAAACTCTATCCAATTTAATCCAAAGATCTTTATTTTTAACTGGCTTCTTGTTTGAACTTTTCCAATTATTAACTTTCCACTTTTTAATCCAATCAGTTATTCCATCTTTCACATATTTCGAGTCAGTAAAAATTGTAATCTCTGATTTCTTTCTTATTTTTTTTAATGCCATAATTGGAGCCATTAATTCCATCCTGTTATTAGTTGTATTACTTTCACTTCCAGAAATGCTTGATTGATTGGAATCGTCTAATATGATTGCTGCCCAACCGCCTTTCCCGGGATTTCCAGAGCAAGCACCGTCAGTATAAATTTTTAATTTCATTAAAAGAAATAATCCTCATGATTTTTTGCATTCTTGTGAAATTCTAATCTTTTTAAATACTCCATTGGATCTTTAACTTTAACTATTGCTCCTTCTACTTTATTTAATGCATCGAATACTCGAGTTAGCAAGAATCTTAAAGCAGCGCCTTGAGATAAAACCTTAATATTATTCAATTCGTCGTGGGACAATTTTTTTACAGATGTATATCCATCTATAAAATTCTTTGCTTTAGTAACGTTAAAACTTAAATTACTTTTTAGACCGTCAAAACATAAAGCGTTAAAGCAAATAGCTATTTCAAAAGCAAAAAAATCTTCACATGAGAAATAAAAGTCAATTATACCGCTAAATTTATCTTGAATAAAAAAAATATTATCATGAAATAAGTCAGCATGAATAATTCCTTTTGGTAAACCTTTTGGCCAATTTTTTTCAACATCGTTAAGATTTTCCACAATTAATTTTGGAAGATCTTTATGTATATTTTCACATTTATCTTTAACTGAATTAAACAATTTTCTCCATGAATTGACCGAGAGATCGTTTTGTCGACTCAGTTTAAGACTCTTTGTAAGCTCATGCATCTTAGCTACTTCAGACCCAATTGTTTTACAGTTGGCAGGTGAAAGATTTTGTTTTGCCCTTCCTTCAAGAAACGAGACAATCATAAGTTTTTTTCCCTCAAAATTTGTAATAGTTTCATTATTATTATTGGAAATAGGAGCGGGGCATTTAAAGCTAGCTTTATTTAATGATGACATTAAATCTGAAAAAAAAGGAAGATCAGCAGATCTCACTCTTTTTTCATAAATCGT
>CACODU010000036.1 GCA_902626045.1 uncultured Pelagibacteraceae bacterium | reverse complement strand
GAGCAAACAGGATCTAAACTTCCAGATTATCCAATAGTATTTAACAAAAGCCCTGATTGTCTTCAGGGACCCTTTGATCCAATTAAAAAAAATAAAACACAAGAAAAATTAGATTACGAGGTTGAGCTTGCTGTTGTGATCGGAAAAGAAGCATCAAACGTTTTAGAAGATGAAGCTCTAGATTGTGTTTTTGGCTATTTTATATTGAATGATATTTCTGATCGTTATGTTCAAAAAGTAATAGGTAATGGACATTGGACATTGGGAAAATCCTGGTGTGCTCCCGCTGGTGGAGTTTTGATAACAAAAGAACATATAAAAGATGTCAACGATATTAATTTATCATTAAGTGTTAATGGTGAAATCAGGCAAAACGGAAATACTAAAAATATGATATTTAAAGTGAAATATCTAATTTCACATATTAGTAAATATTTAACTTTAAAACCTGGTACTATTATATCGACTGGCACTCCTGCTGGAACGGGTATGGAGCAAAAACCACAAAAATTTCTACAAGTGGGCGATAAACTTCATCTTAAAGTTGATCATCTAGGAGAACAAGAATATGAGATCGTTGAAGCCTAATGTCGAAAAGATATAGTGGAAAAAGTTTTAAAGACTCTAGTGTGATGAAAAAAGCTAAATTGACTTTAAAAGAAAAAAGAAGAATTAAAAGAGAAAAGAAAAAAAAATAATGTGTGGGAGATTTACTATAAGAAAGCCTGTTACTAAAATAGTTGATATTGTTAAAACGAACATTAAAGTTGAAGACGTCGATAACTATAATGCTCATCCTACTCAAAAACTCCCAATTATAAAATCCTACACGAATGGAAAGGCACTTGAGTTATGTGAATGGGGATTGGTCCCTGCTTGGTCAAAAAAACTTGATAAATTTTCTCCTCTTATCAATGCTAGGAAAGAAACTTTAATGGAAAAAGTTACATTTAAAAATCTTATTCAAACTTCAAGATGTATTGTACCTGCAGATGGATATTACGAGTGGAAAAGAGAAGACAAAACTAAAACTCCTTTTTATTTTACAAAGGAAAATGATGAACTAATGTTTTTTGCAGCTATATATCAAAATAATCAATTTTGCCTAATTACAAGAGAAGCTACTGAAAAAATAAGTAGAATTCATCATAGAGAGCCTTTAATTATTAATCAAAGTCAAATAAACAATTATTTAAATGTTAGAAAAGATGCCATGGAAATTTTAAACTCGATTAAACCACCAGAACTAAAGTTTCATGAGATATCAAAAGATATTAATAACCCAGTAAATAACGATCCTGCTTTAATTAAACCTTTGAATTAAATGAATTTATCTATCTCACCAGGAAAAAATAATGTTGGAGCTTATATCAACGACATTAATTTAAAATCTCTAGATCAAGATCAAGCAACAGAAATCAAAAAGATTTTAAACCAATTTGGTGTAATATTTATTAAAGAACAAAATCTTGATCCTGAAACTTATCAAAATTTTGCAAAAACTATAGGTCAACCTGTAGTATATCCAAGACTTAAAGGCCTTGATGAAAAATTTCCATTTATAAATGTAATCGAGAGAAAGCCTGATGATAAAAATTTAAGCTTTGGCTCTAGCTGGCTTCACCAAGACACGAGTTATTTATCTAATGATAGACCAAGATATACAATGTTAATGGGTAAGAAAATACCAATTGGCCAAGGTAATACTATATTCTCATCAGGCTTTAATGCTTACGATAAATTACCAGATGATATCAAACAAAAAATTAAAAATGCTACTGGAATTTTTTCATCGGCAGGTCCTATAGCAGTAACAAGACTTGAACGAGAAAAAGAAATGGGCATCAAATCTTCAGAAAGTATGGAAGCTGAACACCCAATAGTTATTACCGTTGATGGAAAGAAAACCTTATATGTATCTCCAGGACATTTAATGAAAATTAAAAATGTAAAAAAAGATGAGGCTGAATATTTAAAGAATTATTTAGTGGATCACGTAAACAAGGAAGAGTTCATATTTTCATACGAGTGGACTGAAGGTGATATATGTCTGTGGGATAATTTGAGCATTCTGCATATGGCTAGTGAAATCAAAAACTGCAGAAGAGTTATGCATAGAATAACGATTAAATAATTATTTTTTTAAAACTGTAAGGTGTCCCATTTTTCTTTTATCTTTAATTGATTTTTTTTCATAGTCATAAAAGAATTCATCTTTATTAAATTTTTTTGATCTGAAAGTTTCGATATCTTTTCCTAAAACATTGAACATCTCAGCATTAGAAATTTTTTCTACTTTCTCTAAACCCAAATCACATACTGCTCTTACATGATTTTCAAATTGACTGATGTTGAAAGCGTTTATTGTTAAGTGACCTGAATTATGAACTCTAGGGGCTATTTCATTAACTAATAAATTATTTTCTTGGTCAATGAAATACTCAACGCACATCGTACCAACATAATCTAATTTTTCTGAGATAAGTTTCGCATTACCTTGTGCTTTAGCAAAAATTTCTTTATTAATATCGGCAGGTATTTTTGAGTGATTTAAAATTTGGTCTTTATGAATATTTTCTATGGGTTCATAAATATAAGTTTCACCACTTAAATACCTTGTAATTACAACTGATATCTCTTTCTTTAAGTTTACTTTCTTTTCTAAAATGTAATCGTAGCAGGAGCAGGAGGAGCTGCACATTTAGCAGGCATGGTATCTTCTTTAACCACTTTACCGGTTCTCGGTGTGCCAATGGAGACTAAAAAAATAAAAGGTCTTGATAGCTTGCTGTCTATGGCGCAAATGCCAAAAGGTGTCCCAGTAGGATCCCTTGCAATCGATGGTGCTTTTAATGCAGGTATTCTAGCCGCATCAATAATTGGTAACTTTGATACAAAAGTAAAATCAAATTTGGAAAGATGGAGAAGGCTCCAAACTCAATCTATTAAAAAAAAACCTAAATAATAAATGTCTGACATCACTTTAGGGATTATAGGTTCAGGACAATTAGG
>CACODU010000035.1 GCA_902626045.1 uncultured Pelagibacteraceae bacterium | reverse complement strand
ATTAGAATAAAGGGTAGTAAATTTGATGCATCAAATTTAATAAAATTTTTAGGCAAGCAGAATGATGAGAATAAACTTCAAAAATTGAATGGTGAAATTGAAATTGATTTTAAGGAAATGAAAGCACCAATGTCTGAAAAAATTCAAAATTTTAAGTTAATTGGAGAAATTAAAAAAGGAAAATTTATTAGAATTTCGTCAAAGGGAGATTTTGGAGGAAACAATTACTTAGATATTTCAATGAAGAAAGATAAAAATAGTGAAAAAAAATACTTAGAAATTTACTCAGATTTGACAAGACCTTTACTAACTGAATATAGTTTTTTTAATGGTCTTTCAGGAGGGAAATTACTTTTCAATACTATTATTGACGGCACCAAAACTACTTCAAAACTTAAAATTGAAAACTTTAAGGTAGTTAATGCTCCGGGCGTTATTCAATTGCTTTCCTTAGCAGATTTACAAGGCTTAGCTGATCTGGCAGAAGGAGATGGTTTATCTTTTGATGTTTTGGAAATAGATATGGAAAAAAATAAAAATTTTCTGAAACTTAATGAAATTTTAGCTTTAGGACCTAGTATTTCAGTTTTAATGGAAGGTTATCAAGATGAAAATGGTATAACGAGTTTAAAAGGAAGCTTAGTTCCGGCTAAAACATTAAATAAAATGATTTCCAAAATCCCAGTCATTGGAAACATTGTTATACCGAAAGAAGTTGGCGAGGGTTTATTTGGTATTAGTTTTAAAATGAAAGGTCCTAAGGGTAAAATAAAAACCACAATTAATCCAATCAGAACTTTAACCCCAAGATTTATTCAAAAGATAGTAGACAGAAATAAGATTGCTAAATAATTTTTACTAAATAATGGTTTTTCTTACCATATGAAAGTTTCAGAAAATTTTTTTTAAAATCTTTAACTTGTAGAATTTTTTTTTCATCTTCAAGTACTACACCGTCAATTTTAAACCCTTTATTTGCAATTGCTCTTCTTGCTTCTCCTTTTGAATGTAAAATTTTATTCTCAACGATTAAATCTAAAATATTTATTCCTTTCTCAATTTTTTTATAATTAATTTTAATTTCAGGTAAATCTGCACCTAAACCCCCTTTTTCAAAAGTATCTTTAGCTGTTTGCTCTGCTTTTTTAGATGCAGCCTCACCATGAAGAATTTTAGTAGCTTCATTAGCTAATAAAATCTTAAGGTTATTAATGTTTTTTTCCTTTTTACAAATCGTGCTCACATCCTCTGTATTAATTTCTGTAAAAAAATTTAAAAATCTTTTTACGTCCCGATCATCTGTATTTCTCCAAAATTGCCAATAATCGTATGAAGATAACAAGTCTTTATTTAACCAAATTGCTCCCTTTTCAGTTTTACCCATTTTTGTTCCAGAGGCTAGAGTAATTAAAGGAGATGTTAAACCAAAAGCTTCTTTTCTCAATTTTCTCCTAATCAAATCTACTCCGCTGACAATATTCCCCCATTGGTCTGAGCCCCCAACTTGCAATACACAATTATTATTTTTGTATAATTGATAAAAATCATAAGCTTGTAAAATCATGTAATTAAATTCCATGTAACTTAGGGATTGTTCTCTATCCAGTCTTAGTTTTACGCTATCAAAAGTTAACATTTTGTTAATCGTAAAGTTACTACCAATGTCTCTTAAAAATTGAATATAATTTAATTTACTCAACCATTCAGCGTTGTTTACATATACCGGAGCAGTTTTTTTATTTGTCGTATCTAAAACTTTATTAAAAACCTTTTTAATACTTTTAATATTTTCTTTAATTTTATCTTCGTCTAATATTTTCCTAGTTGTGTCTTTTCCTGAAGGATCACCTATTAATGTCGTCCCTCCACCTAAAAGAATAATTGGCCGATGACCATGCTTTTGCATAAGTTTTAAGATCATTATTTGAAGCAAACTACCAACATGTAAGCTGCTTGCAGTACAATCGAAACCAATGTATCCAGAAATTGATGTTTTTTTACAAATTTCACCTAGTTTATCTAAATCAGTGCATTGATTAAGATAACCTCGTGTCTGCATCTCTAATAAAAAATTACTTTTCATAGTACAATTTGTGTAAAACACTATTATACAAAATTTATTATAAATAAATATAATTATGAGCGAACAATACACATCTCTCGGGTTAATGAGTGGAACATCAGGCGACGGAGTTGACGCCTCAATTATTCAATCAAATGGTGAGACTAAATACGAGGTTATTAAAGACAAATATTATGAATATGACAGTGAAATATATCAAAATATTCATAGACTTAAAGAAAAGATTCACTCCCTACACGATCTTAAAACTTTAGAGAAAGAGCTAAAAGATTTAGAAAGAAAAATTACGTTATTTCATGCAAAAGTAGTAGAAGAAATTAAAAGTGACAAACCGGTAGATATTGTAGGATTTCATGGTCAAACCATTTATCACAACTCTAAAGAAAAAATGTCTTACCAACTTGGTGATGCCAAACTTTTATCACAGTTAGTTAAAAAAAATATAATCTTTAATTTTAGACATAACGATATTCAAAATGGTGGGGAAGGCGCTCCGCTGACGCCTATATTTCATAAATTAATTGTAACTAAACATAAAATAGATTTACCGACGTGTATACTTAACATTGGAGGAATATCAAATATTACAATTATTGGAGGCGCCACAGATACTTCTGGTTTTACAAGCAGAGATATTGGTCCGGGAAATTGCTTGATCGACTCTTGGGTTAGAAAAAATTCTAAATATAAATACGATAAAGATGGAGTTTTAGCGTCTTCAGGAAAAAGAAATGATATTATTTTAGAACAGGCTCAAGAGTTATTCTCTAATAGACCAAATAAAAATAAAGTATCTTTTGATACAAACGATTTTGATGTCTCTTTTGCAAGAGGGCTTTCACTTGAAGATGGAGCCGCAACTTTAACAGACTTTACTGCAAGAGTTATCGGATCATCTTTATTTTCACTTTTATCAAACTCTAGTGATAAATTTTGGAAAGTGATAGTTTGTGGGGGTGGTAGAAAAAATAATATTTTAATTAAAAAAATAAAAAAAAATACTTTAAAAAATATTTTAATTCAACCTATCGATGATTATGGAATTGATGGTGATTTTGTGGAGTCACAAGCATTTGCATTTTTAGCTATAAGATCTTTATTAAAACTTCCTATAACTTTTCCAGAAACAACTGGATGCTCAA
>CACODU010000034.1 GCA_902626045.1 uncultured Pelagibacteraceae bacterium | reverse complement strand
ACTTTGCTTAAGCAACCATATTGAAATAAATCATTACTTAAAGGATCATCAACTTCTGAGTTTTTTTGAGTAACTAATACAATCGACTTGTCTGATTTCATTACTTCTTGCAAAGCTTTAATAGATTTTTCTCTTCCTACAAAAAGGGGAACTACCATTGAGGGAAAAATTACAATGTCTCTAAGTGGTAAAAGTGGTTTAAGATAAGTCGCCTTCATAGGTTATAATATGGCTATTAATCAACTAATTTCAAGAAACAAATTTAAATTAAGCTACTGATGTTGATGGTTTTTTACCATATGTGACAATGGGTTCTGATATACCCTTCACTGTAGCATTATCAACTGTAACTTTTATAACATTTTCCATGTCGGGTAGCTCAAACATTGTTTTAAGCAAAATATTTTCAAGTATAGACCTTAATCCCCTGGCACCAGTTTTTTTTGAAATAGCTTTTTTTGCGATTTCTAAAACAGCTTCCTCTTGAAATTCTAATTGAACTTCCTCAAATTCAAATAGTCTTTGGTACTGCTTAATTAAGGAGTTTTTTGGTTCTTTTAAAATTTTTACCAAAGATTTTTCATCAAGGTCATCTAAGGTAGCAATTATAGGCATTCTACCAATAAACTCCGGAATTAAACCATATTTAATTAGATCTTCAGGCTCAAGCATTTTCATTGTTTCTGATAACGGTTTCTCTTTGAAATCTTTAACTTTTGCTCCAAATCCAATGGAACTACCTTTACCTCTACTGTCAATAAGTTTATCCAGTCCTGCGAAAGCTCCACCACAAATAAATAAAATATTTGTCGTGTCGACTTGTAAAAATTCTTGTTGAGGATGTTTTCTACCTCCTTGCGGGGGTACACTTGCAACTGTGCCTTCCATTATTTTTAATAAAGCTTGTTGAACACCTTCACCAGAAACATCTCTAGTTATTGATGGATTTTCAGATTTTCTACTAATTTTATCAACCTCGTCTATATAAACTATTCCCCTTTGAGCTTTTTCAACATTATAATCTGCTGCTTGTAATAGTTTTAAAATAATATTCTCAACATCCTCTCCAACATAACCAGCCTCTGTAAGAGTTGTAGCATCAGCCATTGTGAAAGGAACATCTAATATTCTTGCTAATGTTTGAGCAAGTAAAGTCTTCCCACATCCTGTTGGTCCTACTAAAAGAATGTTTGATTTTGAAAGTTCGATATCTTTATTATTTTTTGTCTCATGATTTAATCTTTTGTAGTGATTGTGAACAGCTACTGATAAAATTTCTTTAGCAAATTTTTGACCTATCACATAGTCATCTAAAACATTATAAATTTCTTTTGGAGATGGAACCCCGTCCTGATGTTTTACAATTGAGCTTTTATTTTCTTCTTTGATAATGTCCATACAAAGCTCGACGCACTCATCACATATAAACACTGTTGGTCCTGCAATAAGTTTTCTTACTTCATGCTGGCTTTTACCGCAGAAAGAACAATACAAAATATTTTTATTATTTTTTTCTGACATAACGAATCAATAAATTTAATATAAGACCCAGGCTTAAACTTAGCAAGTTCAAGTTGTAAAAAAGGCTATATATTGTGTTTTATTTTCTCTTTTCCACAACAGAGTCTATCAAGCCAAATTTTTTTGCGTCATCGGCTGTCATAAAATTATCTCTCTCTAAAGCTAGTGAAATTTCATCAACTGTTTTGCCTGTGTGTTTTGAGTAAATTTTATTTAACCTCTCTTTTAAAGATAAGATCTCTTTTGCGTGTATTTGAATATCCGTAGCTTGTCCTTGAAATCCAGCGGATGGTTGATGAACCATGATTCTTGAATTTGGAAGAGAGTATCTTTTACCTTTTTCTCCTGCAGCTAAAAGAAATGATCCCATAGATGAGGCTTGACCGATACATAAAGTTGACACAGGTGAATTTATGTATTGCATCGTATCATAAATTCCTAAACCCGCAGTTACAAGGCCGCCTGGGCTGTTAATGTAAAAATTTATTTCTTTTTTAGGATTCTCTGACTCCAAAAACAATAGTTGCGCAGTGACTAATGATGCCACCGCATCATTTACTGGGCCAACTAAAAAAACTATTCTCTCTTTTAATAGCCTAGAGTAAATATCGTAGGCTCTTTCTCCTTTGCTAGATTGTTCAACAACCATAGGAATTAGGCTATTCATTTTTTCTTCAAAATTTCGACTCATAGTTGGTTTATACAACTATTGGTTACTTTTTACTAATTTTTTTTGCTTTGGACTTATTTTTTGCAGAAGATAGGGTTTTAGATTTCTCTATATTAATATTTGGTTTATTAAATTCAGCAATTATTTTTTCAGCTTCTTTAGTATTAATCTCTTTTGATGTAAGATTTATTTTTGATTTTATTAAATCAATTATTTTTTCCTCATATAAAGAACCTTTTAAACTTTGTGAAGCACTTGGATTTTTTTGATAATATTCAAAAACCATTTTTTCTTGTCCTGGCATACTCTTTACTTGTTTTTGTATTTCATTTCTGACTTCATCATCTGATACTTTTAAGTTATTTTTTTCCCCATATTCATTTAGCAATAAACCAAGTTTAATTCTAGATTTAGCTAAATTTTCGTTACTCGATTTATGTTTTTCTTTATCCTCAGGTTTCAGGTTTTGGGTCATGATTGAAACTTCTTGATCGATTAAGTTCTGGGGCAAATCCACTTGATGGTTTTTTTCTATTTGATCTAATATTTCTTTTTTAGTAATCGAGTTCAGAGCCTGTGAATATTGACTTGAGATTTGTTTCTCAATCAAAGTCTTCAAATCTTTGATATCCTTTGCTCCCATTGATTTAGCAAAATCGTCATCTATCTTGCTGGCTTTAGGTTTTTTTACACTTAAAATATTACACTCAAATTTAGTTTTCTTGTTAGCAAGTTCTTTTTTTGGATGATTGGCTGGAAGTGTGGCATCTAATATTTTTTTATCATTTTTTTTCACTCCAATTAGTTGTTCGTCAAATCCTTTTAAAAAAAGATCCTTACCCAACTCAAGCTGTACACCTTTCCCCTCACTTCCATCAAATTTATTACCATCAACCGTTGCTGAATAATCAAAAATAACTTGATCTCCATTAACTGCTTTTTCACCTTCATTTTTATCTTCAAATTTTTTATTTTGGTCTGAAATTTCTTTTAATTTTTCTTCAATAATTTTGTCTTCAATTTTTACTTTAAAACTTGTAGCTTTAAATTTTTCAAAGCTTTTTAAAGTTACGCTGGGTAAACAATCTATTTGAAGCTCATAGTTTAAATCTTTACCTTCTCCAAACTGTTTCAAGTCAATTTTTGGTTGACCAGCAACTTTCAATTTTTTTTCATCTATAGCTTTTGTAGAAGTTTCTCTTAAAATCTTATCTACTACCTCACCATATATAGATTTACCGAATTGACTTTTAATTACTTCTGGAGGAACTTTTCCTGGTCTGAAACCTTTTAAAGCTACTTCTTTTTGCAGCTCTTTAAGTCTTTCATCTATTTTTGTCTGTATGTTTTTTTTATCCACTATTACAGATAAAATTGTTCTAAGTCCTTTTTTTGATTTTACTTCTACTTTCATAATTTTGGTGGGCAAGAAGAGACTCGAACTCTTAAGCCTTGCGGCACTGGTTTCTAAGACCAGCGCGTATACCAATTCCGCCACTTGCCCTTAACTTAATTGCTGTTTTATATATCAAATTAATTTTTTGTAAAACGATAAAGTCTAGAATAAATTATTAAGTAAATTAACAATAAGATAAAGAACCAATACCTGCTTAATTGGGGGTCTTGAGAAAAATACAACCCAGGTGTTAT
>CACODU010000033.1 GCA_902626045.1 uncultured Pelagibacteraceae bacterium | reverse complement strand
TTGATGATGGAAAATTTACCTTTGTGGTCTCCGGTAAAAAAGGTTTAGCTGTTACAACAGTTTGTAAAAGCCAAAATTGTATCATGAAGAGCAATAAAAGTATTCATATTCCTAATTTTGAAATTGCTTTTAATAAATTGACTATAAAAGATAAAAAAGACATTAAAACTGCTATTAAACTTGGTTGTAATTGGATTGCCCTATCATATCTTCAAAATGAAAAATTAATACTTGAAACAAGAAAATTGATTAAAAAGGATATGGGTATAATTTCAAAAATTGAAAATAAACATGCATTAAAAAATATTATAAAAATAATAAAAGCTACAGACTCTGTTATGATTGCCCGTGGTGATTTAGCTATTGATATCGGTCATAGTGAGGTTCCAAAAGTTCAGTTAAGTTTAATAAAAAAATGTTCTCAATTTTCTAAATCTGTAATTGTAGCTACTCAAATGTTAGAAAGCATGATTGAAAATAATACAGCAACTAGAGCTGAAATTAATGATATAGCTACAGCAATTTTTCAAGGTGCAGACACGGTAATGTTATCTGCTGAAGCTGCAATAGGTAAATTTCCAACTCAAGCTGTTTCAACAATGACTAAAACTATCCTTTCAACTGAAAAATATAAAAGACAACATATTGAAGATTTCAAAAATTCAATAATTTCCAATAAAGATCCTGTCAAATCTATTTTACTTTCAGTAAAAGATATTGCTTATAATCCAGATGTTAAAGCAATTATTGTTTTTTCTAATTCTGGAAAATCTGCAAAATTAGTTTCCGCGATGAGACCTGCAGCAAAAATAGTTACAATTTCACCCAATATAAACGTTTCAAGACAAGTTTCATTGCTTTGGGGCGTTCAATCGATAAATAGCCGTGATGCAAGCGGTTGGAAAGACATGATGTCTATTTCAAAAGAAATAATAAAAAAGCTTAAATTTATTAAAAAAAATGATTTTGTTGTAATTACAGCTGGTTTGCCTTTTGGAAAAGCGGGTATGACTAATATGGTAAGACTTTATAAAGTAGGTACGTAATGGAAAATAATTATAGTGTTGAAGAAATTCTAAGTGCTATTGATGATCTCCAAAAAATTAAAAAAGAAAAAAAAATAATTTCAATTAAAAATGCTCCTAAGACTGATAGTTCAATTATTCCAAAAGATACTTTGAAATTAATTGAGGAAGCTGAAAAAAATAAAAGTTAAATTAAGCTAGCAATTTGAATAGCTGTATCACACATTCTGTTAGAGAATCCCCACTCATTATCGTACCAAGAAAGTACTCTACTAAATTTCCCTTTAATAACCTGTGTCTGAGTTAAATCAAAGATTGAGCTGTGCGGATTATGATTAAAATCTTTTGAAACTAATGGAGCTGAGTTTGTTGCTAAAATACCTTTAAGAGGGCCATTAGCAGCTTTACTCATTGCATCATTAATACTTTCAACTGTTACTTCCTTGTTTGGCACAAAAGTAAGATCAATTAAAGATACGTTAGGAGTTGGTACTCTTATTGCAGTACCATCCAATTTTCCTTTTAAACTTGGTAAAACAAGACTCATTGCTTTTGCTGCACCAGTAGATGTTGGTATCATTGCGTCTCCTGAAGCTCTGGCTCTCCTTAGGTCTTTATGAAGAGTGTCTAATAATTTTTGATCACCAGTATAACTATGAATTGTAGTCATGTAGCCATACTCAATTCCAAACGCATTTTCTAAAACCATCGCTACTGGGGCTAGACAGTTTGTTGTGCAAGATCCATTTGAAATAACATTATGTTCTTTTGTTAATTGTTTGCTATTAACTCCTTGAACAACTGTAAAATCTACCTCTTTAGCAGGAGCAGAAATAATTACTTTTTTAGCACCAGCTTCAATATGTTTTCCAGCTGAATCTTTATCTAAAAAGAAACCAGTACACTCTAAAACAACATCAGCACCAATTTTACCCCATGGAAGTTTAGCGGGATCTTTTTCAGCAAAAACTTTAATTTTTTGATCACCGATTTGAAACCCCTCTGATGAAGTTTTAACCTCTTGAGTTAAAGTACCATGAGTACTATCAAATTTTATTAAATGTGCATTGGCTTCGACTGAACCAAGATCGTTAATTCCAACAACTTGAATTTTGCCTTTATAATTTTCTAGAAGAGCTCTTAAAATTAATCTTCCTATTCTTCCAAATCCGTTTATTCCGACTTTGATCATTTTTATACGTATTTAAATACAATCACAAAATATGCAACACAAATAATCGTTGCTATCCACAACATGCTACCCACTAAACCTAACCATGCCAAATGAATAAAAGCACTTCCTAATAAGGATACAAAAAGTCTGTCTCCCCTAGTTGTATCTAATCCTAAAATTCCTTTTCGTGGATTACCTCCCGGTGAATATTTTTCCCAAATTAACATTACAGTAATACAAAGAGCTATAAAGATAAAAAATGATGCTGTTTGCCAAGTCCATGCCATCCAAGAAAATAAATCAAAATCAAAAAAACCTTTTTCTTTAGCTTTCCCAACATCTCCCCAAGTAGCTGCATGTAATTTATTAAAAATCATACTCTTCCCATCGCAAACCCTTTAGCAATATAATTTCTTACAAAGTAAATTACTATAGCTCCAGGAATTATTGTTAAACTTCCCGCCGCTGCGAGCAGACCTAGTTCGTATCCGGAGGTACTCGCAGTTCTTGTCATTGTAGCTGCTATAGGTTTAGCTGCTGTAGCAGTTAATGTTTTAGCTAATAATAATTCAACCCATGAAAACATAAAGCAGAAGAACATCGTAATACCTATGCCTGCAGCAATTGTAGGAATAAATATTTTGAAGAAAAATCTATTAAAAGAATAACCATCTACGTAGGCTGTTTCATCTAACTCTTTTGGAACCGCTGACATGAAACCCTCCAAGATCCAGACTGCTAAAGGAATATTAAATAAGCAGTGTGAAAGAGCTACAGCTATATGAGTATCAAACAAATTAACTGATGAATAAAATTGAAAGAATGGTAATGCAAATACGGCAGGCGGTGCCATTCGGTTTGTTAAGAGCCAAAAAAATAAATGTTTGTCACCTAAAAATTTATATCTAGAAAAAGCATAAGCAGCAGGTAAAGCAGCTGCGACTGATATAAGTGTATTAAAAACTGTATAAGTAATTGAGTTTACGTAACCCATATACCAAGTGCTATCTGTAAAAATCTTTACATAGTTCTCGGTCGTAAATTCTTGTGGCCATAATGAATAAGTGTTTATAATCTCAGTCGTTGTTTTAAAAGACATGTTGATTAACCAATAAATTGGCAACATTAAAAAGATTATATAAAGTGTTGGTACTAACCACTTATATTTCTTCATGATCTAACCTCATTTTTCATCATTAAACTATAAAATACCCAACACACCAACAAAACTATAAAGAAATAAATTAATGACATTGCAGCTGCAGGGCCTAAATCAAATTGACCTAAAGCCATCTTAACTAAATCAATTGATAAAAATGCTGTTGCATTTCCTGGTCCGCCCCCAGTTAATACGAAAGGTTCAGTGTAAATCATAAAGCTATCCATAAATCTTAAAAGAATAGCTAAGGTTAAAACTTTTTTCATTTTTGGAAGTTCTATATATCTAAAAGTAGCCCAACGACTTGCGCCATCAATTTCTGCAGCTTGATAGTAAGCTGGTTGAATTGAATTTAATCCAGCGTAAGATAATAGCACCACAAGTGAAGTCCAGTGCCAAACGTCCATAAGAATCGTGGTAAACCATGCGTCACCGGGTTGTTGCGTAAAATTAAAATCAAATCCTATTGCATTCAAAGAATAACCAAGAAAACCAAT
>CACODU010000032.1 GCA_902626045.1 uncultured Pelagibacteraceae bacterium | reverse complement strand
AATTTAGAACCATTAGCTTTAGGTTTAATCAAGAAATTTGAAAAGTTGCAGGTATTAAACAAAAGAGATTTAAGTGAAACATCAAGTTCATTAAAAAATTTAAAAGACCCTTCTCAGATCGCTAATAATATTTCTTCAAATTTAAATATTCAAATATTTGAAAAACAAGAATTACTTGAAATTGTAGATTTAAAAATTAGATTAGAGAAAATTCACCAAATTATAGAAAAAGAAACTGGAGTTTTATCAGTTGAAAAAAAAATTCGTGGAAGAGTAAAAAATCAGATGGAAAAAACTCAAAGAGAATATTATTTAAATGAGCAGTTAAAGGCCATTCAAAAAGAATTAGGCGAAATTGATGAGGGAAAAGACGAGTTAACTTCATTATCAAAAGCTATATCCGACGCAAAAATGCCCAAACTAGCAAAAGAAAAATGTTTATCAGAACTAAAAAAACTTAAATCTATGAGTCCAATGTCTGCAGAAGCAACAGTTGTAAGGAATTATTTAGATTGGATGACAGAACTTCCATGGTCAAACAAATCTAAAATAAATACTGATTTAAATAACGCTCAAAAAATTTTAGACGAAGATCATTATGGCTTAGAAAAAGTTAAGGAGAGAATTATTGAATTTTTAGCAGTTCAAAAAAGAATACAAAAAATGAAAGGCCCCATTTTGTGCCTAGTAGGACCTCCCGGAGTCGGCAAAACTTCACTAGGAAAATCTATTGCAAAAGCTACTAACAGAAAATTTATTAGAATTTCATTAGGTGGAATTAGAGATGAGGCAGAAATAAGAGGTCACAGAAGAACATATATTGGTTCATTGCCTGGTAAAATAATTCAAATGATGAAAAAAGCTGGAACTAAAAATCCGCTTTTTTTATTAGATGAAATAGATAAAGTTGGTAATGATTATAGAGGCGATCCATCTTCAGCGTTATTGGAGGCATTAGATCCAGAGCAGAATAAAGAATTTAATGATCATTATTTAGAGGTAGATTATGATTTATCAGATGTGATGTTTGTAACAACGGCAAACACTCTTAATATCCTTCCACCTTTATTAGATAGAATGGAAGTAATTAGATTGTCTGGTTATACGGAAGATGAAAAAGTAAATATTTCTCAAAAATATCTTATCCCTAACCAAAGTAAAAATAATGGCCTTAAAAAAGAGGAATGGACTATAGATGAAAATATAAATAGAAAAATTATTAGACATTATACCAGAGAGTCAGGAGTAAGAAATCTAGAGAGAGAAATTTCAAAAATAGCAAGAAAGTTAGTGAAAAAAATAGATAATAATGAAAAAATTAATAATCCAATTAATGATAAAGATTTGAAAGATCTTCTAGGAGTTCAAAAGTTTAATTATGGTGAAATCGAAGAGGAAAACAGAATAGGTGTCGTTACAGGTCTTGCTTGGACAGAGGTCGGTGGTGAAATTTTAAAAATCGAGTCAGCGGTGATGCCAGGTAAAGGTAAAATGCAAATAACAGGAAAACTTGGTGATGTGATGCAAGAGTCAGTTAAAGCAGCAAAATCTTTTATTAGATCAAAAAGTTTAGATTATGGTATCATTCCTCCAATTTTTGATAAAAAAGATTTTCATATTCATGTACCCGAGGGAGCTACACCTAAAGATGGTCCTTCCGCAGGTGTAGGTATGGTAACATCTATTATTTCTGCAATTACAGAAATACCAGTGGATAAAAATGTAGCTATGACTGGAGAGATAACACTTAGAGGTCTTGTATTGCCTATCGGTGGATTAAAAGAAAAATTACTAGCGGCTCACAGAGCTGGCATTAAGAAAGTTTTAATTCCGATAGAAAATAAAAAAG
The DNA here is from genome assembly GCA_902626045.1 of uncultured Pelagibacteraceae bacterium. Lineage (GTDB taxonomy): Bacteria > Pseudomonadota > Alphaproteobacteria > Pelagibacterales > Pelagibacteraceae > Pelagilacustribacter. The sequence continues at coordinate 2,095 of CACODU010000032.1, read as the reverse complement.
ATTTAATAGAAGTACCTAAAACGGTTTTAAGCTCTATGGAAATTATACCTGTTAAAAACGTTGATGAAGTTCTTAAAGTTGCTTTAACAAAAACTTTTAAAAGAGTTGAGTGGGTTGAAGTGGACCAGATATCAAAAAAAGAAAAGTTAAAAAAAGAATTGAGCACTCATTAACTTTTAGTCTTAATCTAGCCAATTAAAAAATTTTTTCTTATTATCTTTGATGTACTCTGGTAAAAATTTTTCATCTTCAGTAATTAAATTGGTTGAAGAATTCCACTTCTTACTTCTTTTATCTGCTCCAAGATCGTAAATAACTCTCTTTTCAGAAATAATTTTTTCGACATCTTCTATCTTTAATCCACTTTCCTCATACTCTAAGTGATGTAAATAATTTTTCATTTTATAATCTATATCTTTAGCTAATTTAATATTACTGAAATGCCATCCTCCATTTTTGATAAAATTTACATTGTTGTGTTTTATTTTTGAGAATAAAACATTTATCTTCCATAAAGGATATTTTCTTGACTTAATATTTCTTAGCCACTGAGGACTTCTTAGATCCTTTTTTTTGCATGCTCTTGATCCATACCAAATAAAATTTTTTTGAACTAAGTTTAGTTTATAAAAAAACATTTTTTGTTCAAAAAAAGTTATTTTTGCTTCGTATGAAAAATTTTCTAAATTAGGAATCTCATCTAAATCACTTATTATTATTAAATCATTATCATTAAATTTGTTTATTTCTTTATACAGATAATTTCTTTGAAAATTTTCTCTTAATAACGCATTATCAAGAATTTTAGAATTTTTTAATAGCTCATTTTCATTCTTATTAATTTTTTTTAAATTGGAAGGCTGTTCGGTGAGAGGAATATAAATTATTTTTTCTTTAAATTTAAGGTGATTTTTAATATTAAATTTAAAATCCCTTTTTGTTCCATTGTGATTGAAATTTGCTTCACATATTACAAAAAATGAAACATATTTATTTAAAGTATTTAGACGAATATCTAATACTAAATCCTCATCATAATACATAAAACAATCAATAATTTTCATTATAATTGAGTTATATTAAAAGTTATTATATGTAAATAACTCATCAAACTTATGAAAAAAAAAATCATAATAACAGGGGGCCTCGGATATATAGGAACTGAGCTATGTAAGTTGTATTCAGGTGTTAGTTGGCACCATAAAATTGTTGTTATCGATAATAGGTTTATTTCTGAAAGAGTTAATCAAATTCGTAACTGGAATATTCAGTTTATACAGGGAGATATTTTAGATAAAAATTTAATAAATAAACATTTAAAAGATGCTGATATTGTACATCATTTAGCTGGTATCACAGATGTTCCACGAACTAAGAACGAAACTTCATCCGAAAAAGATCTGTTAATAAAAGAAGTCGGTGAAATAGGAACTCAAAATATTTTAGATGCAATTAGCAATAAGTGTAAAATAATTTTTCCATCTACTCACGTAGTTTACGAGGGCATAAATGAAATAAAAAATAATATTAAGGAGGATGAAAATACTCAACCAGTTTTGTCTTATTCGTCATCTAAAGCTGTTAACGAAAAGCAGCTGAAGAAATCTGGAAAAAACTATGTTATTTTAAGGCTGGGTTCTGTTTATGGCTATTCAACAGATTCAATGAGAATGGATATAATGCCGAACTTATTTTCAAAAATAGCATCCCAAGATGGAACATTAAAATTATTTGCTGGAGGAAGACAAATTAAAAGTTTAGTTCCATTAATAGATGTTGCCAGGTGCTTCAAATTTATTGAAGAAAAAGAAGAGATCGCATGTGAAACATTTAATTTAACTAAAGAAACTCTAACTGTAAAAGAAGTTGCTGAGATATGTAAAAAATATAATCCAAAAATAACTTTAAAAGAAACTAATGATGAGGTACCGAATTTAGGATTTTCTTTATCAAATAAAAAAATATTAAATACAGGTTTTGAGTTTCTTTATAATATAGATCAAAACATTAAAGAAATGATACAGAAATGGTCTAAACAAAATTTAATTAAAGACCTCGAGTATGTAAAAGACGGTGAAAATATATTTGTTGATGA
>CACODU010000031.1 GCA_902626045.1 uncultured Pelagibacteraceae bacterium | reverse complement strand
TCAACTGTTGCATCAAGTAAGGGGTGACCAACAAATTCATGACTCATATTTTCTTTTTCAAAGTATTTTTTTTCGAAATTAAATAAAAGTAGAATATGATCAATAAATTTTTTAATTTTTTTAACTCTATTCTCTCTCCAAACCCAAACTTGTGGAGCCACATAATGAATAGTTTTAATTTTAGGATTTTTTACTTTAACCCTTTCAGCTACTCTTAAGGTAAAATCCGGACTATCAACGGTAAATAATATATCAGGATTAAATTCTTCTATAGCCTTAACAGTTTCATCAATTTTTTTTTTAATTTTAAAAATATTTAAAATTACACTTGTAAAGCCTAAGTATGTAATTTCTTTTAGATCATAAATAGATCTTATTCCTAATTTTTTTAAATTTTCTCCACCAACTGACAAGTATTCAATATTTTGATGCAATTTATTTAAATTGGCTATAACTTTTGAAGCAAGTTTATCACCTGATTCTTCACCTGTTAAAATAAATATTTTTTTCATTTTTGAAGTCTCCAAATTGATCCTGAATCGGTTAAAAGAAAAATTTTTCCTGTATTCTCTTGAATTTCAATATCCCTTATCCTTCCAATAGTTCCTTTAAATATGATTTTTTCGTTTAGAAACTTGTTGCTTTTAAATTTTATTTTTCTTAAGGATTGATCCCGAAGTGAAGTTATCAAGGCATCACCGTTCCACTCTTTAAATTCAGTGCCTTTATAAATTATCATTGAACTTGCTGCTATTGATGGAACCCAATATTTTATAGCTTTAGTAAAACCTGGCTTCCATTTGGGGCCAATTGGGGTTCCTGTATAATTAGTTCCGCCCCATCCTAAAATTTTCCACCCATAATTCTCTCCGTATTTAGCTTCTCCAAACCAGTCTCCTCCTTTAGCACCGTGATTTGTGAGGTAGATTTTGTCATCATAGGGAGATAGAGCCATACCTTGGGGGTTCCTAACTCCTATTTGATATATTTCAGGTTTCCAGTTGCTTTTTCCTTTAAATTTTGGATTATCTTTAGGAATTTTACCATCCAGATGAATTCTAATAATACTACCTGGGTGCTTTGTTGGATCTTGAGCAATCATTCCCTTTCCTCTCTCACCAACTGTAACATAAAGAAGGTTATCTTTAATTACTAATCTTGATCCAAAATGATAACCTGAATTAATTGGTGGAACAGCTCTAAAAATATTTTTAAAATCTAAAAAATTTTCATTAAATTTTGCTGAAGCAACTGATGTGCTTGAATTACCTTTTTTTAAATTTTCAGAATACGAAACAAAAACAAGGTCATTATAATAAAGTACCTCAAGCAAACCTCCTTGCCCATGTTCTAAAATTTGTAAATTATGTTTAATCTTTTTAGTTTTTTTAGTACTTAAGTCTATCAGTATTATATTACCTGGTTTTTCAGTAACCAGTATTTTATTTTCATTAATGAAAGAAAAGCTCCATGGACTATTTAAACCATTTATAGCCTCTTTAAAATTTAGATCATCTGATAAAACATTAAAAATTTGAATAGATAAAAAGAATATTATTAAAATTATTTTTTTCATTTTACTAATATAAATAGTTTATTTTTATTAGCAAAATTTATAGATTTTTTTTTGTTTAAAAAAATATTTTGTTTATGTTTTAAAACTATACCTTTCAGGCCAGCAATTTTACATTTTTTCAATGTATTTAAGCCGATGGTTGGTAAATCAACTCTTAAATCTTGTTTTTTTTTAGGAAATTTTACTAGAACGCCTTTGTTGACTTTTTTAATTTTTTTAACCTTTTTAAGCATTTTTTGTGTTCCATCTTGATTTTCAAGAACAATAAGATTTTCTCTACAAATCGCACCTTGTATATGGCTATATTGATTAGATTTCCTTAATTCTCTTAACGCGTTCTTGATATCTTCTTTGTCTTTTTTGTCAGGTCTATGCTTGGAATAATTACCCCTCATTAAATTTAATTCTGGTGTAAACATTGTTGAACTAATAGTTTTTATTTTTTCATTTTTCAAAATATTAATTATTTCTTTTAAAATTGCAGCATCACCTACCTTAGCCTTTTTTATTATTCTTGAAATATAATATACTCCTTTTAAATCTAGTTTAATTTTTGTAAAATCTGGTTTTTTTACTTTTCCAGCAAAAAGTACTTTTTTACAATTATTTTTTTTTAAAATCGAAATAATTTTTCCAAATTGACCTATTGATACTGAATAAGAATTTTTATCTTTTTTAAATATTTTTTTTTTAGTTAAGTCAATTATAAGATATTTCTTTTTGCCTTTAAATTTTTTGTAAATGTATTTTGGGAAATCTGTTTCTCCAAAAATAAGACCGATCATAATTTAATTCTGTGGTAAGCAAATAGGTCTTTTTTTATCTTTTTCAATGAATTTAATTACCTCTGATACTAATTCATTATCTTTAAACTCACCGTTAATTTTACTTAAATTTTCATGTAAATTTTTTGAAGAAAAAATCTCTTTATAAGCTTTATCTAAACCCATTATCTTTTTATTATCATATTTTTTTCTTCGTAAACCAATGAGGTTGATGCCTTGTAAGTAATTTCGATTTCCAATTGATAAACCAAAAGGGGTTACATCTTTTAAAACTCCTGTCATTCCACCAATCATTGCAAGACGTCCTATTCTTGTAAATTGTTGCACTGCTGAATTTCCTCCTATAACTACCGAGTCTTCAATAGTAACATGTCCTCCTAAAGGAACATTGTTAGCAATTATTACGTTATTACCAATTTTACAATCATGTGCTATATGTGATGAAATCATAAATAAACAATTATCTCCAATTGTTGTTTTAGTACCACCGCCTGTGGTGCCAGGATTGATAGTTACATATTCACGAATTATATTTTTTTCTCCAATTACTAAACTGTTTTTCTCATTATTAAATTTAAGGTCTTGAGGCTGAGTACCAATACTCGCAAATGGAAAAATTTTTGTGTTTTTTCCTATCTTAGTATTTCCCTCAATATGAACATTTGAGATTAACTCTACACCATCTGATAATTCTACATTTGATCCAACGTAGCAAAAGGGGCCAATTTTTACATTATTGCCAACTTTAGCTTTTTTATCAATTATGCTCGAGTTATGTATCATTCTTTTCTATCAACTATTGTTGCCGACCATTCAGCATCTGCCATTCTTTTTCCATCTACTTTTGCTGTACCTTTATATTTCCAAACTTTGCCATGAGATCTAACAGCTTCAATTTCTAAATGTAGCTCACAATCTGGGATAACTGGGTTTCTAAACCTGGCTTTGTCTACTCCCATTAAATAAACTAATTTATTAGCATATTCTTTTGGATCTATTCCATAAGCTGTTAAAGCTGCAGCAGCCTGCCCAAATGCTTCAACAATCAGTACACCTGGCATAACTGGCTGTCCTGGGAAATGACCTTGAACATAAAATTCATCTTTTTTTACATACATGATTGCTGTTGCTGATTTTAGGTGAACAATATTAGTTAATTTATCTATTAACAGCATAGGCTTTCTATGAGGTAATAAAGACTCTATTTCCTTTTTATCAATTTCAGTTTTACTCATTTCTATTTTTATTTTTTTTTATAAAATCTTTCAATGGAAGAGCAGGATAACCCATCACAGTTTGATTGTCTTCTATATCCTTTACTATTCCACTTCCGCCACCAATTTTTACATTGTTGCCAATTTTTAAATGTCCTGAAATACCAGCTTGACCTCCAATAGATACGTTGTTTCCAATTGATGAACTACCAGCAAATCCAACTTGCCCAGCTATCATGCAATTAGATCCGATTTTTACGTTGTGGGCTATATGTACCTGATTATCTAAATAAGTATTTTCACCAATAATTGTATCATCGACTGATCCTCTATCTATGGTGCAACCAGAAGCTATTTCAACATTATTTTCAATTATAACACGACCAATATGTGAGAATTTTAAATTTTTGTTTTTTAAAGGAATAAATCCAAAACCCTTCTGACCAATTTTACAATTATCTTGAAGCACTACATTGTCTCCAATTAAAGTATTTTTGATAATGACATTTGAACCAATTATACAATTTTTTCCAATTCTAACATTTTGTTCAATAATAGAGTTTGATCCAATTACAGTACCTTTACCTAACTTTACTTTACTGCCAATTAAAACATTGTTACAAAATTTTACAGATCTGTATTGATTTTTTTTTGCGACTTTTAAAGAAAAATCTGGGTAATCTATATCTGCATTTAGATAGATTTTTTTAAGAACTATAGCAAGT
>CACODU010000030.1 GCA_902626045.1 uncultured Pelagibacteraceae bacterium | reverse complement strand
AACCCAGTTCCTGTCAAAAATACGTGAAATGCCTGCTCTAATTCTTTTAACATACTTTCCAACTCTATAGTTGTGGAGCTTCCATACCGTCCATAACTATAGTGACTAATTTTTTGATTTTTTTTAATTTTTTTCTCATGCTGATAAAGTTCCTGCATAGAATTGAAGAGAATTGTGGAGGCTCTAATTACAGCAGGGTTTGCTGATCTATTTGAGCTATCTTTGGTGGGATGTTTTAAGAATGTTTTTATAGATTTTTTCATATCATGATTATAATTGATCTTTATATATTAATTGTCTAATTAAGATACTAAAAGGAGGCAAAAATATGGGTTATCCAAAAAAGCACCGAGGAAGAAGAAAAATTGGCTCAAAAAAAAGAAGAGCAAGAAAAAGAAATAAAAAAAAATAATCAGAAAAATATTTATGAATGAAATAGCTCAAATAAGAAAATTGAGTTTATGGGTATTTTTTGTTCCATTTATAGCAATAAATCTTTGTCTATTCATTTCACAAAATCCTGAGTTTTTAGAAAATACTTTTTTTACAGTAGACCAAATTGGTAGATCGGGATTTTCAATACCCTACATAGATGGAAGTTTGTCAATAAGTAGAGCTTCCCGAACCTTTCCTCAGTATTTGATTTTTAAACCAGCTATGATTTTTACGGCAATAATACTTTTTTATTACTGGTCAAATAATAATGATTTAGTAAACAAATTTAATGCAACTAATGTAAATTACAAATTTAAAACTTTTGGTGTACTTTCAGCAGTATTTTTGGCAATTCATTCTATTTTTCTTGGAATTAAATTTGATATTCAAATTTATAAATTAATGCGAAGAGTTATTTTGTTATTATTTATTATTTTTGAAATCATAGCCCAAGGAATACTTGTTTATCATTTTATCAAGATGAAAGAAAAGCTCCTAGGGCTTATAAATAAAAAAGTTTTAATTTTAAAAGCTATTTTGGTTACGGTATTAGCAACAGTAGCAATTTTAAGTTTACCTATACTTTTAAATAAAGACAACACGCACTTTAAACATGCTTTAGAGTGGAACTATTTTATTGGTGTAATATTGTTTTATGTGTTTACAAGATTTCTTTGGAAGAGAACCACATAAATTTCTAGGCTTTCGCCCAGAAATTTAGTAGTTTTGGCTCGTCGTTTTAGGCGCTACCGCCAAGCCGTCCCGATGAACTATTCTAGCGCTACTAGGTCCACCTTTCTGCCCTTTAAGCTTGAACCTCTCGGTTTTTCCTTAATTGGCCAGTTAAGAGTTGCCTCTTAATTGATCTCATTAAACCATAATTTAAATAAATTTGTTATCACTTTTAACGAGCAAAAATCTATGCTGTGAACTTCGTGGATAAATTTTTATTTATAGTCTTATGAATCCACCCACCACCAAGAACTTTATCCCCAATTTTGTCTTTAGAATAAAATACACAAGCTTGCCCTGGAGAAATTCCTGTTTCTTTATCTAAAATTTCAATGTCAGCAGAGTTGTTAAAAATTTTAATTTTTGCTTTTAATAACCTTCCTGTAGATCTTACTTTAATACTAATAATTTCATTAAATTCTTTTTTAGATCCAAGAATATTTAAATCTCTCAATTTAATCTCTTTAACTTCGAGACATTCTTTGCTCCCAACAATTATAGCATTTTTATCAGCATCAATATTAACAACGTACAATGGATTGCTGCTTGCAATCTTAATGCCTTTTCTTTGACCAATTGTATAATTAATTATTCCATCATGCTCCCCTATTTGTTTGCCTTCAATATTAAAAATTTTTCCAGGTTTAAAAGACTCTGGTCTAAATTTTTTTATCACAGAAGCATAATCTCCGTTGGGAACAAAACAAATATCTTGACTATCAGGTTTTGTTGCAACATTTAATTTTAGTTTTTCTGCAATAGCTCTTGTTTCTGACTTGTCAATTTCGCCCAAAGGAAATCTTAAATAATCTAACTGTTCTTGAGTAGTGCTAAATAAAAAATAACTTTGATCTCTATTTTGATCTTTAGCTCTATACATATTAGCATGTCCATTAACCTGAAATCTTGAAACGTAATGACCTGTAATAAGCGCATCAGCTTTTAATTCTTTTGCATATTTAAATAAATCTCTAAATTTTACTGTCTGATTACATTGTACGCATGGTATTGGTGTTTCACCTGCAGCGTAGCTATCTATAAAAGAGTCTATAACTTCTGATTTAAATTTTTTTTGGTAAAATAAAATTTTATGATTAATATTTATATTGTCAGATACTCTTTTCGCATCTAAAATATCCTGACCAGCACAACATTGTCTACCTTCTTTTGATTTTTTGCTGTCATCATATAACTTTAATGTTATACCAGTTACATCGTATCCTTCTTGTTTCATTAGAGCAGCTACAACAGATGAATCTACTCCACCAGACATAGCAACTACCACCTTAGTCTCTTTTTTCGGCTTATTAATTCCTAGTGAATTCATTATTAAAGTGTATAATCTAAAAAAGAGTAATTTTCCATGATGCTTATTGATTTCGAACCAGGGGATTATGTAATAAATCCTGCAAATAAAAATTGGGGAGTAGGTCAAGTACAATCAATAATTGGTAATAAGGTTACAGTAAATTTCGAAAATTACGGTAAAAGGGTAATGAATATAGAAAATATCAACCTTGAAAAAGTAAACAATGAAGTCAAATGAATTAAAAACTGTTTGTGAAAGTTTAATTAATACTTTCAACGATGCTGGGAGAGTATCAATCGAACTTTATAAAAAAGGTTTAAAAATTGAAATTAAAAAAGATAAATCCCCAGTGAGTAACGGAGATCTCGAAGTTAACGAATTGATCACTGATAAAATTAAAGATCTTACTCCAGGTATACCAGTAGTTTCAGAGGAAACCGTAAATTTAGATAAAAAAAATAAAGCTAAGATATTTTGGTTAATAGATCCTATTGATGGGACGAAAGAATATATAACTGGTAAAGATGAATACACTTTAAATGCTGCTTTAGTAATTAATACAGTACCAGTAATTGGTTTGGTAGGTGTTCCAAAAAAAAATAGACTTTTTTATACTTATGGCTCTGGAGAAAGTTTTATGATTGAAAACGGAAGAACACAAAAAATTAGTTGTAAAAAACAACAGCCAAAAGGAAAGATAGTAGCGTTATCAAGTGTAATAAAGCCGTCCGATATTATTTTAAATAAATTAAAAGAATTTAATGTTACATCAATAATTAAAATGGCGAGTTCTTATAAATTTTGTGTAATAGCAACTGGGGAATACGATATTTATGCAGCTAGAGAGAGAGCTAATGAATGGGATTACGCAGCCGGGCATGCAGTTGCTCAAAATGCTGGTGCTATTATTAAAACTCTAGACGAAAAGCCATTTTTATACGGTAAAGAAGATTATAGAAATCCAAGTCTGTTGATAAAAAGATCAGAAAATTTAAATGATTAAAACTATAACAATTATTATTTTATCTGTAACTTTTTTTGGTGTTTTATTTTTTATTTTAGTGAGGAACGCTCTTAAAAGAAAGCTGGATATTTTAGTTGAAGAAGAGAAAAAAAGAAAATCAGATAATCTTAATTAACTTATTAAATTCAGTTTTTTCTAAATCTAAGACTCTTTTGGATAATTCAAACGAAAAGCCACCTCTCGCTAAAATACCCATATCTTTTTTATAAAATAATTCTCTATTATCTTCAGGTCTTAGAGGGCCAATTCTTCTCCTTTTACATAACTTTAAAGCAGAGACAAAATCTGGTTCTATTACATTATCTTTAATTTTATCAATACTCTGTTTAATAAATTTATTATCTATTCCTTTATTTCTTAATGATTGATTAATTTTATTCAATGAATAACCTCTTCTTAAAAACATTCTTGCTTTAGAGTCCGAATACATTTCGTCGTTCAAAATTTTATTTTTCTCAAGATTTGAAATGATTTCATCTATGATTGATGTAACTTCCTTTCTTGATTTAGTGCCCTTTATTTTTGTTAAATATTTTTTTAACAGATAAACTTTTAATTGTTGTTTTGAAGGACTGTATTTTTCTAAGTATGAATAAGCTAGGTCTCTAAGATTTGTAGTTAAATCTTCAAAATCACTTTTATTAGCTGTGGGATTCATTTGTCTAATATACTATATTATTTTTTATGATAAATGATTTATTAACTTTTTTAACTTATGAAAATATTTATTTAGCTGCCAACTGGGGGGTAATACCTTTTTGGTTATTATTGATTTTTATTCCTCATCATCAGGTAACAAACTTTCTTACTCAATCAATTATTATTCCACTCCTGTTAGCCGCAGGTTATGC
>CACODU010000029.1 GCA_902626045.1 uncultured Pelagibacteraceae bacterium | reverse complement strand
TGCCCCATAATTTTTTTCTTTCGACTGATGGAATAGATTTTACAATTTTATCAACTTCACTTCTTTTAACTACGCCATTATTTTCATAAAGTCGGAAAATTAAACCCCTTAAATATTGATTGTTAATTTCATGTTTTGTTAATTTAATTAAGTCACCAAGTAATTCGTAAATATAATTTGTTAACCATTTATTTAAAAAAACAATCAACTTAAATTTGGACTCTTCACTTAAGCTATCATCAGCAATTATTGAAATTTCAGGATTTAAATAATTATTACCTTTTCTTAATACCCCTATTGGGTTATTTTTCCATAAAATTTTATTATCTTGATTAATTTCAATTTCAGCTTTTGAGACTATTTCTTCAACTCTTTTTTTTAGCTCTTTTTCAATACCTTTTCTCGCTGCTTTTTTGATTGATTTTATGTCAGTGTCTAAAGTCTTAGAGGTAATTTCTATTAAAAATTTTAATCCTTTAAGCTCACCAATGAGTTGGCCATCAATATGTATTTTATTTTGATCATTAATTTCAGTACTTAAAACTAGATCTTGTTTTAAGCTTCTTGATAAAATACTTATCTTCTTATCAATAAAACTTTTGGTTAATTCCTCATGTAATTTATCTGATAATTTATCTTCTATACTTTTCGTAAGTTGTACCCAGTAATCAGAATTATCTACCCAATTTTTTTTGTTAGCTACATAAGACCATGTTCTAACGTTAGAGAGTCTATGAGATAATAAGTCTACATTTCCATGATCTTTTTCCAGACCCTTTAATTGTTCTTTCATAAATATACTAGGTATCCTTTTTTTTCTAGTAGACAAAAATTGAAAAACTTTATCAATTACATTGATATGTTGACCATATGCTTTTTTTTCAAAGTCTGGTATTTGACAACATTCCCAAAGTAGCTCTAAATTTTTATGATAGATAATGTTATTTGCACCTTTTTTTAGGAAAAATCTTAAAACACTTTCATCTAATGAGTCATTTGTTTTCAAAAGGTTTTTTTGTGTTGGTTTGAGTTCTAGAGAAGAAATTAGTCTTTCAGGACTCTCGAAATTTAATTGTGAATTTCTCCAATAAATTGTTTTTGTTTCAGGCAAGTAATGCTTTTCAATTTTCTCAATCTCATCTGAATTCAAAGTTTCACACTCACCTGTTGTTCCAAATCCACCATCATTTTTATATCTACCAGCACGTCCAGCTATTTGAGACATCTCAATTAAATTAAGTCGTCTAGTTTTTTTTCCATCAAATTTTTTTAAATTTGAAAAAAATATTTCATTTATGTCCATATTTAATCCCATGCCAATAGCATCTGTTGCAATTAAATAATCAACGTCACCAGATTGGTACAAACCAACCTGAGAGTTTCTCGTTTTAGGACTCAAAGAACCCATAATAATTGCTGCTCCTCCTTTCTGACGTCTAACTAATTCAGCTATTGCGTAAACTTCTTCAATTGAAAAAGCAATTATGGCTACTTTTCTATCAAGTCTAGAAATTTTTTTTATTCCCGAATAACTAAGTTTTGAGTATCTTTCTTTTTTTTCAAATTCTACATTATCAACAAGTTCTTCAATAATATTTTTCATTACTTGTGAACCTAGAAACATAGTTAATTTTGTTCCGCGAAACTCCAGCAGTCTTTCAGTAAAAATATGACCTCTTTCTCTATCAGCACACATTTGAATTTCATCGATAGCAACAAAATCCACTTCTTTATTTTTGGGCATAGACTCTACAGTGCAAATAAAATAGCAAGCTGTGCTAGGATTAATTTTTTCTTCACCAGTGATAAGTGCTACTTTTTCTATTCCAACTTTACTTACACATTTGTCATATACTTCTCTAGCTAAAAGTCTTAAAGGTAAACCAAAAATTCCAGAATCAAATTCCAACATTTTTTCAATAGCCACATAAGTTTTTCCAGTATTAGTGGGTCCTAATAAAGCAATGATTTTTGAGGAGTTAAAATTCATATTTGTGTTTGATAATTTTTTTTATACTATATGTAGATCAAAGTTGAGAACAAAGTAAGATTAAAACATGACCGAATCGTTTTGTCAAATGTTCCAATTTTATAATTGATTTGACTTCTTATAGGCAATCCCCGTATAGGTAATTTAAAGTTAAAATGTCTTCTAAAGTTAAAAAGAAAATTCTTAAACTTAAAGAATCTTCTACTCTAGTTATTAACGAAAAATCCAAAGAGCTTATTTCTAAAGGAAAAAAAGTTTATCAATTTGGCTTTGGTCAATCACCATTCCCTGTTCCAGAAAAAATTGTAGAGGCATTAAAAAGAAATGCCCACAGAAAAGAATACCTACCCATTCAAGGTTTACCTGAATTAAGAGAAAATATTTCAAAATATTTATCTAAAAGAACAGGAAATCATTATCCAAAAGAAAATATATTAATTACGCCTGGCTCTAAAGAGGCGATGTTATTAATACATATAGCATTTAACGGAGAAATTATTATTCCAGCTCCTGGTTGGGTATCGTACGAACCTCAAGCAGAAATAGGTTCAAATAAGGTGCATTGGTTGGAAACTATTAGAGAAAATAATTGGTTTCCGACTGGTAAAGAACTTGAAAAAAAAATTAAATCGATTGGAAAAAATAAAAATTTAATTCTAATTCTTAATTCTCCAAACAATCCATCTGGTGCCGTTTGTAAAAATTTAGAAGAGTTAGCAAATGTGGCAAAAAAATACAAAATTATGGTTTTGTCAGACGAAATTTATACTGATCTTACATTTTCAAATGAATATGAGTCCATATCAAAATTTTATCCTGAGCTCACTTTTATAACTGGAGGATTAAGTAAATGGTGTGGAGCTGGAGGTTGGAGATTAGGATTTTTAGCAGTGCCTAAAAAATTATCTGAATTTTTGAAAAGTTTAAAGTCTCTTGCAAGTGAGTCTTATTCAACCGTTAATACGCCTACACAATACGCATCCGTAGAAGCATACACCCATGAACACGACATGTATAAACTTAAAGTTAGAGCGATATTAAAATCTGTAGGAAACTATGTTTATAACAATCTAAAATCAAATAAGATATTAATAGCACCACCACAAGGAGCATTTTATTTAATGCCGGAGTTTAAAAATAAAAAATACAAAACATCATCAAAACTATGTGAGGCTATTTTAAATGAAACAGGTGTAGCAATGCTACCAGGTTCAGATTTTGGTTTTAAACCAAAAAAAATGTTAACAAGATTAAGTTATACCGATTTTGATGGAGTAGAGTTTTTTAAAAATGTAACTAATTGCAAGATGATAGATGATGAGATGATTAAAAAGTATGCCCCAAATGTAGTTGAAGGCATAAATAAATTATCAAATTGGGCCAAAAATTTATAAGATTCTCTTTGACCTCCATTCAATAACATAGTTAAATTAATCATTATAACAAGAGGAGTACACATGAAAAAAATGACGTCATTGATTTCAGCGGTACTAGTAATGTTTGCTTTTTCAAGCCCTATTACTTCGATCGCAAAATCAGCAGAGTTCTTTACAATAGGAACAGGCGGACCTACTGGAGTATATTTCCAAACAGGTAACGCTATTTGTAAAATGTTACACAAGTCAGCAATAAGTGCTGATCATGGTAGAAAAAAAGGTACAGCTAAAGCTTATAGATGTACCGCACCTTCAACAGGTGGTTCTAACTACAACATTGGACAAATCAAAGATGGTGAGTTTCAATTTGGTGTTGCTCAGTCAGACTGGCAGTATCATGCTTACAACGGTTCAAGCAAATGGGAAGGAAAACAGTTTAGTAATTTAAGAGCTGTATTTTCTGTTCATAATGAACCTTTCCAAATCTGGGCAAGTAAAAAATCTGGAATTAAAAATTTCAAAGGCCTAAAAGGAAAAACAGTAAACATTGGTAACCCTGGTTCAGGTCAAAGAGGAACTATGGAAGAATTGATGAAAGCAATGGGAGCAGACATGAGTATGTTTAAAGCGACTACTGAACTTACTTCTTCCGAGCAAGTTAAAGCTCTTTGTGACGGCAAAATAGATGCATTCGGATATTCAGTTGGATTTCCAAATGGAGCTATGGAACAAGCAGCAACTTGTAAAGCTAAAGCTAGCCCAATCAATTTAACTGGTGCGCCAGTTCAAGGCTTAATTGATGGAGCTGACTACTATGCAAAAGCTGTAATTCCAAAAGGAACTTATTCTAATCAGAAAAAAGACGCTACAACGTTTGGTGTAAAAGCTACAGTTGTTACAAGCGCAGATGTTTCTGAAGAACTTGTATACTTAGTAACAAAAGCGGTAATGGAAAACTTTGATGATTTCAGAGCTCAACATCCTGCTTTTGGACCTCTGGAAAAGAAAAATATGATAGCTGATGGTTTATCGGCTCCATTACATCCAGGTGCAATTAAGTACTACAAAGAAGCTGG
>CACODU010000028.1 GCA_902626045.1 uncultured Pelagibacteraceae bacterium | reverse complement strand
AAACTTTTTAAAAGCTGAAATTTTTGTCAAATACATCGCACCCTGTCTCAAATAAATTTTTGGAAAACCTTGTCTGCCTGAAAAAGCCTTTTTATAATTTTTTGTGTAAAATGTTACACGATTATTATATGTATGCATAAGCAAAGGGTGCTCCTTTACTAATTTAGAAGTTATAACCGTATCGCATTTATTAGATTTAATCATTTCAAATGCTTTTTTGAAATCACTTCTTTTTCGGAAAGGAGATGTAGGTTGTAGTAATAATAAATATTTATAATTATTAATATTTTTTAATTTTTTTAATTCATGATTGACATATTCGATTGCTTTTGATTTGTCATTTGCAAATTTTTTTGGTCTTAATTTTTGTCCAAAATTATAAAATTGATTTGCAATGTTTAAATATTTTCTACTATCAGTGCTGAAAATAATTTTATCAACAAAATTTAATTTCTTTGCAAAATCAATAGTGTAAAAAATTAGAGGTTTTTTTTTAAAGTTTTTAATATTTTTGTTTTTTATTCCTTTTGATCCTGATCTTGCAGGTATGATACAGACTACTTTGTTCATTTAATTTCGAATAAAGAATTTTTTATCTGAAGTTGGGATAATTTTTTCTAAAATTTTAACCATTTTCTTACAAGAATTCCCATCACCGTAAAGAAAACTTTTTTTATACCTCTTTTTTGAAATTTGTTTATTTATTGCATTTCTTATTTTTAAATAATCTTCTTTTACATCAATTACATTTTTTGCTCGTTCTCTATGAATTTGTCTATCTCCAATATTAACAACTGGGACACCAAGATATGAGGACTCTCTAATTCCGCTTGATGAATTACCAATTAAACATGCAGATCCGTTAATTATTTTTAAATAATCCTCTGGTTCAAAGTGTTTATAAAAATTAAATTTCATATGCTTGTTTTTATCTGCATATTCTCCTACGCTTTTTGCTATTAAATCAGCTCCAGCATCAATATTAGGCCAAAGCCATATTATTGGATGTTTTATAGGTTTTAAAGCTTTGCAGGTTTCAAGAACTAATCTTTTGTTCTCTTGATATTTTTTTGTATCAGGATGAATTAATACTGTAAGATATTTTTTTTTTAAATTTACTCTGTAGCCTCTCCCGTATGAGTATTTATTTAAATCTACCTCTTTTTTAAAATTAATACTTTTAATTAAATCTATTGAAGGGCAACCAACGTTAAAAACATTTTTGGGGTTTTCTCCCATTTGAACAATAATTTTCTTGGATCTATTTGTGTTAGGAAAATGAAAATCTGCTAACTTAGTTAGAGAATGACGAACTTTCTCATCAATAGATCCGGTCAATTCACCACCCATTACATGACATATCGGTATGTTCATGTAGCTAGCAGTAATACCGGTAGCTAATGTTTCAAATCTGTCAGCACTTATTAAAATTAAATTTGGATTAATTTTTGAGAGAATTGTCGATAATTCTAAAATTATTAAACCGGTAGATTTTGTCATACTGTGAATATTTTCTCCCGCTAAATGTGAATAAAATTCGTAATCAATCTTAAAACCGTCCCTTTTTATCTGATCACTTGCATCACCATATTTACTTAAAATAGAGGACGAACCAGTAATAATTGATAATTTTATTTTTTTACTTTTCTTAATTTCAATAAGTAATGGCTTTAGTCTTGCATAGTTGGATCTGTTAATTATTACCACAGATATTTTTTTCATTTTAAATCACTCCATTTTATAAAAGTTCCTTTTTTTAAATTTTTAGTCAGTTTTTTTTTAAAAATTTTCTCTGCATCTAACGCACTTATTCCGAGCATTGGCTTAACAAATTTTAAGTCTTTAATTGAAATTTTTTGATTCTTCTTTAAATCATTTTTGACCATTATTGATTTACAAAAAAACTTCCTCATAGTTTTTTGCTGCGAAGTTAGTTTATCTTTTCTTACCTTTCCTTTCTTTATTTCATAAAATTCTCTATTAAATTTTGTAATTTCGTTTAATTCATCAAATGTAATTGAAGAAGATGTGTCAGGACCAAAAAATTTTCTATCAAAGGTTAAATGAGTTTCTATCATGTCTGCACCATAAGCTATTCCGGCTAATATTGAACTTTTATTCCCGCTATGATCAGAAATACCAACTGGTATTTTAAATTTTTTTCTTAAATGATCTAATAGGTTATGGCCAACCTTTTCAATTGGCGTAGGATATATTGAAGTGCATTGTAAAAGTGTTATTTTTTTTTTAATTTTTTTTAGCCTTGCTAATATCATTTCAATTTCTTTTTCATAAGTTAATCCTGTGCTTAAAATGATTGGTCTTTTCGAATTATTTTGAATATGTTTTATTAATGGAAGATTTGTAAACTCACCAGAGGCAATTTTCCACGCGTCCACATTAAATTTTTTTAATTTCTCAAAACTTTCTATTGAAAAAGGAGATATAATAAATTTTAATTTTTTACTTTTCGTATATTTGATTAAATGATGCCATTCTTTCTCGCTAAATTGAGTTCTCTTCCAATACTCAGCTCTATTTTTATCTTGAAAGCTGAATTTTTTTCTAAATTTTTCGTATATAGATGACTCAGATTTATGATCGTGAATCTGAAATTTTACCGCATCGGCTTTAGCTTCACTTATTTTATCTACAAAGCTTTTTGCAATTCCTAGTGAACCTTCATGAGCTAAACCAACCTCAGCTATTATAAATGTTTTTTTGACCATAAAATTCTTATATTGTTCAATTATTGAACAGTATAACAATTAGCTTGACTGTTCAATAGTTGAACGCTATAAAATAATATGGATAAAATAAATAATGATCAAGAAAACCTTGATTTATTGATAAAAATCAACAAAGGCGCCTCTTCTCAGAGGGAGCTCTCAGATGAGCTTGGTTTTAGTCTAGGAAAACTGAACTATTGTCTTAAAGCGCTTAAGTATAAAGGTTTAATTAAAATAAAAAATTTTAGAAATAATAAAAACAAAATAAATTACATTTATATGTTAACGCCTAAAGGAGTAAGCCATAAAACAAAACTGGCTCTTAAGTTTATGCAGAGAAAAATGAAAGAATACGATGAACTTAAAAATGAAGTTAAAAATCAAAAAAAGAAATAATACTATGGAAATAAAAAAAAATATAATAATAACAGGCGGATGCGGTTTTATTGGAAGTCATATTGTAGAAAATTTAGCTAAAAAAGGTAACAATGTTTGTGTTGTAGATCTTTGGGAGTCGATAGAGATAAAAGATTTAAAAGCAAAAAATAAAAGCGTTACTTTTAAAAAATTAAATTTTAATAATTTTGAGGAATTTGAAAAAATAATTAAAGAAAATGATCATTTAATACATTTAGCAGCGATTTTAGGTACGTCAGAAACTATCACGACATATGACATTGAAGATGTAGTGAGAACTAATATTTTGGGCACCACAAAGATTCTTAAATTGGCTAAAAAATATAATTATAAGAAAGTTTTATTACCAACAACTCCTGATGTAACTTGGTTAAATCCTTATAAAATTACCAAGCAAGCCGTGGAGAGAATTGCTCAGCTTTTTAATAAAGAATACGATTTAAACGTCACTTGTTTAAAACTCGGCAATATTTATGGGCCAAGAGAGCGTTGGCTTGATGCAAAACTTAACGCTCCATTTAATTATCAAAAAATAATTCCTAGCTTTATAATGGATACTCTAAAAAACGATGAAATAACTATCTACGGTGATGGAACACAAAAATCAGAATACATTTATGTAGATGACGTTGTAGAAAGCTTTGAAAGAGCCTTAAATAAAAAAGAAAACATGCATACCGAAGTTATTCATGTTGGAAGAGGAACAAATAATTCTGTAATTGACATAATAGAGGCCTTAGAAAAAGTGTGGAATAGAAAACTAAACAAAAACTTTGTTAAAATGAGACCAGGTGAACATAAAATTGAAATCACTTTAAATCCTGAGCCTTTAAAAAAACATTTAGATTATGAATTAAAATGGTCTTTAGAAGAAGGACTTAAAAAAACTATACCTTATTACGAAGAGCAATTTAGATTATCAACAAAAAAATAAATTAAAGGGTCATTATGATTAAAAATCTAAAATTAATTTTAGATAAAAATGATCTACGTAAGATAGTTTTAATTTTTTTCTTAAATTGTATTGTTGCAATTTTAGAACTTTGCAGTATTGGATCAATTCCTTTATTAGCAAATTTGGTTGTAAATTTTGAAAATTTTATTGCGACAATCCCTTTTGAAAATTTGAAATTATTTTTATCGTCTTATACTTTAAACGAAATTGTAATATTTTCATTTTTATTCGTGGTTGCTATTTTTTTTGTTAAAAATATAGCTTTATTTTTTATAATTTATTTTGAACAAAAATTCTACAAAGGTTTAAATTTTAAATTATCTAAAACTTTTTTTAATTATTATATAAATTCAAAATATGAATTTCATGCAAAAAATAAACCCTCAGACCTAGCTAGT
>CACODU010000027.1 GCA_902626045.1 uncultured Pelagibacteraceae bacterium | reverse complement strand
ATGAGAGCATGAAAATGCATCATTAATATAAATATCACCAAGTGCACCTAATTTTTTTGAGAAAATTTGGTCATCTTCAGTTTCTTCCTTAAAAAATCTTATGTTTTCTATTAATATTACCTCACCTCCTTTCAAGTGGGAAAATTTTTCATTAGTTTCTTCATCAAAAGCTCCTTTAAAAAAATAAACATTAGTTTTAAGCAAATCTTTTAGATATTTATAGATAGGTATCAAAGATAATTCTGGGGTGATAATTCCTTTTGGACGACCTAAATGGCTAATAATAATAATTTTTGCTTTTTTTTTAATTAATTTATTAATAAAAGGAAGACACAACGTTATTCTTGTATCATCTCTTATAACTTTATCTTTGATTGGAACATTTAAATCTAATCTAAGGATTATTTTTTTATCTTTAATTTCTAAATTATCAGGAAAGAAATTTATTTCACCCATTAACTTTATTATTCTCTTAATTTTTTTTGAATAAAATTCGTTATATCTTCCTCTGATAATTTAAAATGTTTGTAGACTTCTTTATAAGGAGCACTCTTACCAAATTCATCTATACCTAAATTAGCTCCCTTATTTTTAATATACTTTTGCCATGACATTACACTCCCTGCTTCTATTGTTATAATTAATGAATTCTCCTCAATAATATCTTTACGATAATTTTCAGTTTGTTTATCAAAAAGTTCCATACATGGCATCGAAACGACCTTTGAGTGGATATTATTTTCTTTGAGTTTTTCTTGTACTTTCAAAGCAAGTTCTACCTCAGTGCCCGAAGCAACGATTGTTAAATTATTTTCATGCGAAGTTAAATTTACTACGTAGGCTCCTTTTTCACATTTATTTTCTTTTGAATTTTTAGGATTAATGTATGGAACTTTTTGTCTGGATAAAGCAATGGCACTGGGATTGTTTTTACTTTTTAAAGCAATTTCCCAACATTCGAACGTCTCATTAATATCTGCTGGTCTAAAGACATTTAAATTTGGAATAGCTCTCAAACCTGCTAGTTGTTCAATAGGTTGATGAGTAGGGCCGTCTTCACCAAGACCTATAGAGTCGTGTGAAAAAATATAAATTACTTTAAGGCCCATTAAAGCAGATAGTCTAAGAGAGGGTTTACAGTAATCTGAGAATATCAAAAATGTTCCTCCGTAAGGTATTATGCCTCCATAAAGAGCTAAGCCATTCATAATTGCCGCCATACCATGTTCTCTCACTCCATAATGAATATAATTTCCATCAAAATTTTTAGAGTTAATAATTTTAGAATTATTTGTCTTTGTGTTATTAGACCCACTCAAATCTGCTGATCCACCAATTAACTGAGGAAGTATGGCTGAAATTTTCTCAATAGCCGCCATAGAACACTGTCGAGTTGCTAAACTTGGCTTTGTCTCAAAATATTTATCTTTTTCTTTTTGAATTAAATTTTCTAAATTATTTATATTAAATTCTTCTATAGTTTTTTCAAATTCATTTTTAATTTTTGAATTTTTTTTATTTATTATTTCTGCCCAACTATTTTCCAATTGTTCACCTTTATTACCTATTTCCCTCCATTCATTTAAGATTTCTTGAGGAATCTCAAAAGGTTTATTATTCCACTTAAGTTTTTTTCTAACTAAAGATATTTCCTCATCTCCCAAAGGAGAACCGTGAGATGAAGCTTTGCCAGATTTATTAGGTGATCCAAAACCTATTATTGTTTTACAAGATATAATTGTAGGTTTTTTTGACTTTGATGCTTTTGAAATAGCTTTTGATATTTGTTTTTCATTATGACCATTTACCTCTAGAAAGTTCCATCCATAAGACTCAAATCTTTTTTTATAATTATCTGAAACACTTAGTAAAGTAGAACCATCAATTGAAATTTTATTATTATCAAAAAATACTATAAGATTTTTTAATTTTAGATGCCCAGCCAAACTCATTGCTTCATGGCTTATACCTTCCATCAAGTCTCCATCACTAGCAATTACATATGTTTTGTTATTTATAATTGTAGAGCCAAATTTTTTTCTAAAAATTTCTTCAGCTATTGCCATACCTACTGCATTAGCTAATCCTTGACCTAAGGGTCCAGTAGTAGTTTCTATCCCTGTGCTTTTTTTATACTCTGGATGTCCTGCGCAAATAGAATTTAATTGTCTAAAATTTTTTATATCTTCAATAGAAATACTTTTGTAACCACTTAAATATAGAAGAGAGTAAAGTAACATTGACCCATGACCTGCAGACAAAATAAATCTATCTCTATTAATCCAATCAGGATTTCTAGGATTAAACCTCAGGTGGTATTTGAATAAGACAGTTGCAACGTCAGCCATGCCCATAGGCATACCAGGATGGCCTGAGTTTGCCTTTTGCACTGCATCAATTGATAAAAATCTAATTGCGTTTGATAATTGATTAAATTTTACAGTCACTTTTAATTACGTATATAGACTTAAACAAACTATATCAATATTATGGTATAATTCATTATGAGTAGTTTAGAAAAGAAAGAACAAAATTTAAACCAACTTATTGATAAATTAAATTCATTATCACTAAGTTATTCACAGCCATCTTTCGAATTAGAAAAAATTAAAAATGAAAAAAATGAATTAGCTGAGAAAAAAAAAGAAATAGAAAAAAAAAATGAAGAGTTAATGAGGGAACATAAATACTTAAAAGAAAAAATAAAAAAGCTGCAGTTAGAAGTCAGCAAAAGATCAAAGATAGAGGACACGTTTAACCAAGAAATAGAGGAATTAAGTCAAGAAACTGAGAGTTTGGTAAGCGAGATAGACAAATGGCAAATGTAAATATTAAATTTAATAACAAAGATTATCTACTTTCTTGTGATGATGGCCAAGAAGAGTCATTAAAAAAATTAACCAAGTTTTTAGATAAAAAATACACAGAGTTAAAAGACAAGCTTGGAAATATTGGTGAAAACAAGCTTTTATTAATCACTACTATTCAATTAATTGACGACTACTTTGATTTAAAACTGAAAGTAAACAACCAGAAAAAAAAATTAGATGAAATTTCAAATAAATTTAAGGAAATAAAATCATTAGCAATACAGTATAAAGAAGGAAAAGATATTGAGATTAAAAAGCTACATGAAGAATTAGATAGCTTTAAGAAAACCATTGAAAAAAATAACTCGTTATATGAGTCAATGCTTGACAAAACTTCTCAGTCATTAGAAAAAATAATTTTAAATACAGAGTCGCTGTCTAAAATACAGTAGATGCAGCTAAAAAGTAAACTAAGAAAAAAGTATTTTAATCTAAGAAAAAAGAAATATTACGATATAGATAAAAATTTTTTTTTACCCTTAATTAAATTAATTCAATTTAAAATAAAAAAAAAAAATATTAAAATAGCTTTATATTATCCATCAAATTTTGAATTAAATATTCTAAAAATTTTAGAATTAAAGTATTTTTTAGCTCAAGATATTTTACTTCCTATAATAGAAAAAAATAATTTAATGAAGTTTTTTATGTGGAAAAAAAATGAAGTTTTATCCGTAAATAAATTCGGCATGCTAGAACCTGTTAAAACTATGTCTAAAGTTCCTGACTTAATTTTAATTCCAACACTAGCTTTTGATAAAGAAAAATTCAGACTAGGATATGGAAAAGGATTTTATGATCGATATTTAAATAAATATTTAAAGCAAAATAAAGATATTTTGACAGTCGGTATTGCTTTTTCTTTTCAAAAACATCATAAGCTTCCGATAAATCATAATGATGTAAAGTTAGATTTTATTTTGACAGAAAAAGGAATTTTTTAATGAACTTATTAATTTTAGGTGATATTATGGGAGCATCTGGTAGAGAAGCTTTAACTAATAAATTACCCGATCTAATCACAAGTAATAAAATTGATTTTGTAATCGTAAATGGAGAGAATGCTTCAGATGATGGTAAGGGAATTACTCGAGAAATAACAGAGGAATTTTTTAAAATTGGAGTAGATGTAATCACTTCTGGAAATCATATTTGGGATAAAAAAAATACGACAGATTTCATTGAGAAAGAAAAAAGACTATTGAGACCTGCAAATCTTGCAGAAGGATCTCCAGGCAGAGGTTTTGAAATTTACTGGTCAAAAAATAAAAAATGTAAAATTGGTGTAATTAATCTAATGGGAAATGTTTTTATGAGAAAAACAGAAG
The DNA here is from genome assembly GCA_902626045.1 of uncultured Pelagibacteraceae bacterium. Classification (GTDB taxonomy): domain Bacteria; phylum Pseudomonadota; class Alphaproteobacteria; order Pelagibacterales; family Pelagibacteraceae; genus Pelagilacustribacter. The sequence continues at coordinate 431 of CACODU010000027.1, read as the reverse complement.
ATGTTTTTCAAAAAGCAAAGGAGATTTGTAACAAGATGAGATTAAAAAAAGACGTAGATTATCTAGTTGTTGATTTTCATGGTGAAATCACGAGTGAAAAAAATGCTGCAGGTCATTTTTTCGATGGCTTAGCTACCTGTGTGGTAGGAACTCACACTCATATTCCTACCGCTGACACTAGAATATTAGACGGAGGAACAGCCTATCAAACTGATATAGGTATGTGTGGGGATTATAATTCTGTTATAGGTATGAATAAGGAAAATTCTATAAAAAGATTTTTTAAGGATAAAGATGCGACAAATCATTTTCCTTCTGAAGGCGAGGCAACTCTATCTGGAATTATTGTTGAAACTAATTCAGAAACCGGTTTGGCAAAAAAAGTTACTAGATTAATTCACGGAGGAAGCTTAGCTGGTTAAGTATGGCAG
>CACODU010000026.1 GCA_902626045.1 uncultured Pelagibacteraceae bacterium | reverse complement strand
TTTTAGATCCAAAAAGTGATAATAATCTTAGAAATGAAGCTAGTTACTATCTCAAGATGTGTATTAATGATGAGGAAAAATCAATGATTTTAGGTATTTGTGATCATGAACATTACAAACCACCAAGGGTTTAATAATATTAACTTTTCAACTGAAAATTGAAAAAAAATTTTCATTTTGGCCTAATTTTGCCATTTTTTTGTGTAATAGTTACAACTATATAAAAAACTTTAGTGTTCTACTTGAAAGTAAAAATTTAGCGGGTATATAGATATATAGGCAGCAAGCAATGGATGCCAAATTTAAACAAGCTTGCTCCAAAAAACTCAATTTTCGCGGTCGTTGATCTAACGACTACAGCGAAGTCTCTTGTAAGCAACGAAATAGCTGCGATTAAAATCCATAATTTAAGCTTTGTAGATAGTTTAGCTAAACTTAACAAAAAACAACGTGCTTCATCTATCATCTATAAAGCTTTAAATTATAAGGCTAGATTAGATGAGGATCTTGTTTCTGAGGCTCTTCTGGCTTTACAAGTTGCTTCCATCAAATATTTTGAGGAAGACAGAACTATTAACTTTTCTCAATATGCAATCATATTTATTCGAAAAAGAGTAATTGATTACTTAAATAAGCTAAATCACACTAATGGGTCAGATCTGCATGAGAGGATCCATTCAGCTATTAAAGCTGTAAAAAGATGTAGTGGGAGAGCAGGGTTTTTAACTTATGCGGAAGTACAACATCTGGCAAATCATTTTAATTTAACAGGAAACGATGGAATAAAAAAAATCCAACAGCTTGAAGCTATACAGCTTGGAGGTGAGCATGACTGGAAAGTAAATGATAAGGGTGAAGAGTATTATAGATTTGACGACCAAAAAAATGAAATAGGAGGTTCTGGTTACCAAGGTAATGCTCCAGATAAAATTTTTCAAAATACATATTTAAATCAACAAAAAGCATTTTTAAAAAAACAAACATCAATTTTTTTAAAAAATTGCAATAAGAAAGAAGTAGTGATTTTTAAAGCAAGAATTAATTGTGAAGAACAAGTAGCTTTAAATAAATTATCAAAAATTTTAAATATTTCTTTTCAAATGGTTTCTTTAATAGAAAAAAAACTTGAAAAACAATTTTTAGCTTTTTGCAAAGAAAAATTAGAAAATAAAAATAGCGCGGGTATATAGATTATATGCAACTAAACTTTTTTAACACTAACTATAGGAGGTTCAATGGCTCGAGTAAGAGCTGGGTTAGAGTACCGGTAACGGCTCTAAAGGTTGGGAATATCAAATCACTCCTTTCTCATAACTCCTCTAATTCCCAGTCTTCTTTCAACACCAGCTCATCTCGAAAATATAGAAAAGTTTTTAGCAGAAATTTTAGAAATAAATTTGCATGTAGAAATTTTATGAGAGATCTTAACAAAAGATTTTATAGAAGATTTAATAGAAATATTTCTTTTAAGATTAATCTTAGAGGTAATAAAATTTTATATTTCAATAAACCTATATCAAAGGAGATAAATTAAATGCATAACGCAAATAATCTTTTTATTAATTATATGGATAAAGCTGTGCATGGCTCACCTGTGGTTCAAGCTAATTTTCTTAAAGTGATTTTAAAAGTTTCCGAAACAATTGTTAAAATTTTAAAACATGAAAACTTAATCATTAATTTAAATTATGAACCTGGTAAGTTCTGGCCAGCACACAAAGATAAAACGGTAGCTTTTGTCGATGGTGGATTAGACAAAACTTCTTTTTTAAGCTCTGCACCATTAACGATAAGAGCTGGTAGTTATATTGTTAATAAAGCTGCCAAGGAAGAATTTTTTACTCAACAAAAGAATTGTTTGGTTGATTTATATGACCCCGATAATGAACTTTATGATTTTATCGATGACGACAATTTCGAAGATTTGATGCTTAATAAAAAAAAGGATGCAGCTAGAATTATTTTTGAAGCTAGTGCTTTAGTTAATCACATACAATCTGAGAGAAATATTGATCTTTGTTTTTTACATGGCCCTATTCAAGCAATCTTAACTCCATTTACTCAGCAAGGTTTTCCCCCTTTTACCAAGCTAGCTGCTGAATACATCATCCCATTTTATAAAAAGAAAAAAATGTCACCTGAAGACAGACACTTTATTAATGTTTATCTTGAGTGTGTTAAATTCATAAAAAAAAGTCCATTTCCTATTTATGGTGTTGTAGAAACAGCAGTATCTGCAGCTTATACTAAAAATCTTTTATACAGCTTCAAAAGCAAAGGGATTATCTCAGAAAAAGATTATAGAGAAACAATTGATACTATAATCAAATACAGAATTACTGATGCTAACCTATTCGAAATTATTCTAAAGAAAAATCAAGCTTTAAAACCTATAGAAATTCAGAAACAATTTTATGGTAACAAGATCATTCAAAGATCAATGTGGGATGATTTAATTGAACAATATCCAAAGATATTTATGGGTTACGTTAAAGTTACAGATAATCAAGCTCCAATAAGAATTGAAACTTTAAATTATCCATCAAATTTAATAAGTGACTTCAGTTATATCTTAGCTGTCTCAAAACTACTTCCTAACTATGGTTATCCAGTAGGATTAAACGTTGTAGACAGATTTGTAAAAATTTCTAACTGGATGAGTAAAGCGTCAAGAAATTATTTTACTACTCACTTATTAAAACAAGCAATCAACAATAAAGATAAAAACACTGTCTCTTTAGCATTAAAGATTTTATCGAAAAAAAATCGGGCTTGGATGAACAGACCAACTAAAAGGAGAATTTCCCGATGAGGAAAAAATTAAAATGGCAAACTATAGGAACTGTATTAGGCGAAACTAATATTAACGAATTTTTCTTTAGCTTAAAAAATTACCAAGCTAAAAAAGGTGATATTGTTGCAACTGAAACTAATGTACCTGACGGCAATGGTAAAATTATTTCAGTAACGGTGTGGGGGAAAATAATGAGTATCGATTGTTCAAATGAATGGTTCCCTCGTCAGGCAGCACAAGAATTAGCTAATGAAGATATTGATATCAGGGATACTATATTACCTACAACAAGAGACGAATTAATCTGTAAAGTATCTATTTTAGGATATACAAAAAATAATGAAGATAAATTAAAGTTACTTCCCCTTGTTTACCCTGTCAAACCAGCTGCAAGTGTTAATTATCCTCACAGTAATGATGTTGAAAAGCTTTTAATCTCAGATTTAAATTCAAAGCATCCAATTTTTATTGGCTCGTTGCTTGCAAGGGAGTCTGTAGAAATCAAAATTGATGCAGACAATCTAGTTTCAAGACATGTTCTTATCACAGGTATGTCGGGGTCTGGAAAAACTGTAATGGTTAGAAGAATAATATCAGAACTTATGCAGAAAATGTTTCCAATGTTGATATATGATATTCATGGTGATTATTTAGGTTTTGTTCAAAAAAATAAACAAATGTTTCCAGATAATAAAGTTAAACTTTTTTATCCGAACTTATCTATTAAATCAGAAGATAAGGAAATTATTTATACTTTAATTGAAAAATTAGGTAAGCCTCTAACAGAGCCACAAAATGATTATCTTAATTCTTTAATTAATAAAGTTAAGTACGAAGAAAGCAGCCTAATAAAATATATTAATAAACTTATTGCTCAATCAAGAGATTATATCAAAGATAGAAACTCTAAAACTAAGGGTGCATCATCAGGTATGGGGCACATCAAAGCTGCAACGATGTTTGTAGTAAATAGAAGCCTTGGCCAGGTTGTTAAAAAATTAATAAGCATGGAGCAAACAAACTTCCGTCACAGAAAAAAAATGGTTAACCTTAAATTCGAACAATTGCCAGATGCTGGTACTGAACCAGAAAAAATAATATCTAAAGGTCAGTTAAGTATTCTTTATTTAAAAGGATACGAAACACTTCCAGCAAGTGCGATTGTTTCAATTCTGTCTGAGTCTTTATTCAAACACAGACAAGAAGTAGAGGAAGAAATTCCACCATTCTTAACAATTATTGAAGAAGCTCATAACTTCATTCCTTCAAGAACAGAAAATAAAGATAACCTTCCATCTGTTGAAACTATTAGAAAGTTAATCACTGAAGGTAGAAAATTTGGGACAGGCTTAATGATAGTAAGTCAAAGACCAGCTCGTTTAGATGAAACTATTGTGTCACAATGTAATAGTCATATAAGCTTTAGAATTAAAAACCAAAAAGACCAAAAGTTTGTTCGAGATACATCTGAAACATTTGATGCTGAGGATACTAAACAACTTCCGGCTCTAGCTAATGGTCAGGGCGTTATTTCAGGCCAAGTTGTAAACTTTTCATTGCCCGTGCAGATTAAATTTGATGAACAATTACTTAATACAGATATTGGTAACGAGAACTTTATATCAACCGTAGAAAAATGGGATGATAAAGAGACAGTTAAATTAAGAAAAAAGTTCGCAAAAGACTTTTCATCTATTAGTGAATCTGACCAAAGGAGACCTCATTGATAGCATATGAAGTTCCTTTATTAATAATTAAAATTATCGCAAATATAACATTATTTTTAACAATATTTTTAACTTTTGAAAATTTAAAGGCCAAGACAGATATGCTAGCCAATGCAGTAATAGGTTCACCATGAATAAAACTTGAACTTAAGGAACCTGATGCTATTTCAGCAAATTTTTCTTTTTGTTTTTTTTTCCAACCAAAATAAATAGCCAAAGGACCTAGAGAAGACGCGA
>CACODU010000025.1 GCA_902626045.1 uncultured Pelagibacteraceae bacterium | reverse complement strand
TTTTTTTATTTGATAAATTTAAGAAAAAATTATCAAAATCAGTGTCTATTTTTACATCATTTTTTTTCAATTTCGACCATGCGCTATTGGTTTCTATTAAATTGAAATTTGACGTGATAAAATGCATAAGTTTAATAAAATTCCTCAATAATGTTTTTTTTATCAAGAATTTGAAGTTTTTTTACAACATTTTCTTTTGATTTCCTCAATAATTTTGATAATTCGGTTTCATCATAATTTTTGTCTACATAAGCCGCCAAATCAAATAATTCTTTCTCAAAGTTATTTGCCCTTATTCTAGTGCTTCTTATTAATTTGTACTTAGAAAAAAAAGGTTCACAATATAATTTTTTTACGTAAATTTTATTTTTTTGTATATCATCTATAATTAATTTTGTTTGTTTGAGAGTTTCTTTTAAATTCTTTTCACTTATGAAATCTAAATTATCATTTGAAGTATGGTATTCTTTAAAGTCACCAAATCGAGTTCTACAAATAGTCACAAACGGTAAACTTAAGTTCTGACACCCGAATTGTCTTTCGTTGCTACCTCTCTTTAAAAAAGAATATTTTTTAAATTTTTTAGTTTTTTCCAAAACTCTCGTTGCAACTTTATCAGCATAAGTATTGCTCTCTTTTGAATTAATTAGAGTGAATTTACCTTTATCTCCTACACAGGAAAGATTAAACCCTGCAATTAAATTTTTTTTCAAATGATTAAAGTTTTGTTTAATATAAGCAATTGCACCGATTGTTTCTGGAATTAAGATTAATCTTACAGAATATTTTTGAGATTTCAAAATCTTAGATAAAGCCATAATAATAAGTGGTCCAGAAAGCTCATTGTTAGCCATTGATGGGTGGCATATATACGAGACAATTAATATTTCTTTTTTAGATTTCCCTTTAATAAAAAATTCTGCGTAATCTAGAAAACCCTTAAAATGTTTACTATTTATTTTAACTTTATATTTAATGTTTTTGTTTAATTTTTTGAACTTATTGTATGAAATGCAAAATCCCCATTTTTTTTTGTAATATGATGTAAGATATGGAATCGCGTTCGGTTTATTTTTTAAAAAATATAAATTTCTTTTTAATTGATGGTAAGAAATTGTTTTACTAAATTTTGAAGAATAGCCAAGCAAATGTAAATTATTATCATTAATATCACATATTTTTTTTCCATTTTCTTCTCTAATAAATGCTTCTGTAACTTTCCATTCTGATGGTGCAATCCAGTCGAAGTATTTCGAATTAGATTTAAATTTTTTTGATTTAAATTTTTTATTAACATTCTTTTGAATATATTTTATAGTTTTTCTTACCCCATCACCTGATAGGCTTCTGTTATAAGGAAAAATATCCTTCGCCCACTTCATCATGTTTATATATTTGAATTTTTTTCTCATAAAATTTCCTTTATCAATTTAAATATTGATGAGTGGGTAAGCTCTGTCCAATGACCGTCACGTGAAAAATATAAAGAATTCGACTCTGGATATTTTTCTTTAAGCTTAATAAGCACTGGCTCAAGATCATAAAAATTTATTAATTTTTTTTCTAAATAATTACTAAGGCCTGTGTGTGTTATTGTAACATTTTTATCAATTTTGTAATTTCCTAAAGTTTTTCCTTCTAAATTTTCATCTCTTATCGACCAACCCGGGGGAATCAAAAAAAAATAAACCTTTTGTGTTGGTAATATTAAATTATTTATACCATTAATTAAATTTACAGCATGATCTACACTTTTTTTATGCTTTTGACTCCAGCATTTTTCAGATTTCGAAAAGTAAATATAATCTAAAATTAAATTAGATGTTTTGTTTTTATATTTATTTATTAACGAACAATCACTTAAATTGTCTATATTAAAATTATCTGTTATTTTTAAGTAATTCCTACTTGTTGTCTCTTGATAAAAAAGGTTTTTTTTAATTTTACTTATAGAACTAAAAATAAAACTATTTTCTTTTAAAAATTGTTTGATTTTATAAAATAAAGTTTTTTCAAATTTTTCTTTATCAATAAAAAATTTTTGATATTCAGTTTCTTTTTCACTAAAATTAATTGTTGAATATTTATAATTAGGCAAAAAATCATTAGTCATTAAAAATATTAAAAAAATTGCATTTTTTTTATAAATATTTTTTTTTAACAACCTATTGTATTGAAAAGGACTCCACGATGAAAACCCTAAACTAATTGCACTTAAATTACTTCTATTAAATTGCTCAGTTATTCTTTTACTTGTTTCAATTTCATCAGCTTGTATAAATGAGTCTCCAATTATTAGGATATTAGCTTTTGAGGGTAAAATTTTATCTCCCCCTTTGATGTATGGAATTCGATTTTCATCTATATAAGTCTTAATTAATTTTTTATCCATCTCTTTTTCATCAAAATAATTTATTTGAACGCTATTTTTGCAATAGTTATAAATTGTTATTTCATCGTAGCAGATTGATTTATATGAAAACTTATTTCCCAAAATTTTCATAAATATAAAATCTAAAAAAATTACTAATGAGATAAAAATTATTGCGATAAAACTCAATTCTCTCTTTTTCATAACTAGCCGTAAATAAACTTTATTAAATTATTAGTTTTTGAATATTTAAAATTATCTACCAAATTGTTTTTTTTATGGTCACTTATTAAATTCTTAGCTTGTGAGTAAAAACCAGGTTTAAACTTATTATCTAAAGAGTAATTTAATTTTAAATTAGAAAAATTTGATTTATTCAATTCTGATATTTTTATTCTCTCTAAAGGTCTCAGGGTATAAATAAATTTATCTAATCTTACTTTGACTTGCCATTTTCCTGGTAAAAACCATAAAGCGCGATATTTGCAAGTATCTCCAGATGAAAATTTAATTACGCATTCTAGAACTTTTTGTTTTGAATTTAACTCGATTACTTTTTTTTTATATGAAGAAATTTTTCCCCTACAAATTAAACTTATATAGTCAATCAAATGAATTGAATTAGCAAATTGCCAATTATTTAAAACTTTTTTTTTAAAATATTTCTTACTAGGAGATTGTTGATCTAATATTTCCACATCTCTTTTTATGTTTTTCTTTTTATCTAATATTTTAACCAATTCTTTTGTTGATATAAAATTTCTTCTATTTAAAGCAATAAATAGTTTCCTTTTTTTCTTTAGAGAAAATTTAATTAAATTTTTTGCTTGCACATAATTTAAACCTAAAGGTTTTTCTGTAAAAATTATCCATGGATATTTTAAACAATCTCTAATTATTCTAAAATTTGCATCTGGAGAAACTACTACGACTACATAATTTGGTTTTGTCAATGAATACATTTCGTCAATATTATTAAAAACTCTATTAATTTTAAATTTGTTTTTTATCTGATGAGCTTTTCGTTTAGTCCTATTACAAATTCCGACAAGCTCTAAATTTTTAAATCGTGAAAAAACCTCAAGATGTTTTTCCATAGTTTTTCCAGCACCAATAAAACAAATTTTTTTTTTCATGCCCAAGGAAATTTCTTTTTACTTTTTATACGATTTAAATTTGTGAGTTTTATATTTTTATTAATACTAGCTGCTATTAATATTTTTACATTTTCAAAACCGCTTTTTAAGTTTACATAACTCTTATTGGTAAGAAAATTTTTTAAATGTAATAATGTGACTTTTTCAATAGTATTCGATTTAAGTTTAAAACTACCAGATTCACCTGGAGTGGAGTATCTTGTTTTTGGTAAATTTATAAATTTTTTCTTTCTAATGCTGTAACTTAATTTTTCAATTAAATAATCATAATCTATAATTCCGTATTCAAATAAAATTTTAATATTTCTACCGTGTCCTTGATTATGTGAAATGTCTATAAAAAAATTAATTTTATTTTTAGTCTCCCCAATTAACCTTCCAGAGAAATCATTGAACATTCTTCCTCTCGGATTTTTAGTTTTTTTTAAATCAAAAAAATTTAAAACTTTAGATATTTTGCTTCTAGTTAAAATTTGTATTAAATCAAATACGTGTACTCCATTCATTGAATAACCCATATTACCACCAGTGAAGACGATTGAGGTAATTTTTCCAATATACTTTTTAAGCTTAATAAATTTTTTAATTGTATTTACATGTGTTTTTAAAAATTCGTTATGATTAACACATATACGAGTTTTATATTTTTTTTGTAATCTTATTAATTCATAGCCATCTTTAAGTGATGTGACTACTGGTTTTTCTACTAAAATATTTTTAACTCCTTGCAAAATAGCTTTCTTTGCATATTTTGCATGATAATCTGCGGTTGATGAAATGATCAATAAATCTATTTTATTTCTTAAAACTTTATCAAAACTTTTTGTAAAAAACTTTTGGTCCCTTTTTTTTAGATTTTTTTTTCTAGAGTCATTTAAATCACAAACACCGACTAAGTTAAGATTAAGCTTTCTTGCGACATTATAATAAACTAACCCCATTTTCCCTAAGCCTACGATTACACAATTTATTTTATTTTTAAATAGCATGACAGCTTCTCATAATTTTTTTGAAAAATTTTTTAAATTTAATATTATTTTCATCATGACAATCAATGAATTGTTTGAATTTTAAAACTTCTTTTTTCCATTGTTTTTCTTTTGCATCTAGTAGAAATAAAATTTTTTCATTAATTAAATCATTTTTTTTTAAACTTATCCAAAAATCACCATTTTTGGGCAATTTTGAACCCCATAAAATATCAAATTTTTTATAATTGATACTAAAAAAATCATTAATATTTAGAAAGAGTACACGTGCTCCTCTAGATAGAGCTTCAAATCCCATTGCAGAGTCAAAAGATATAAAGAATTTGTTACGATCACAGACTCGATAATTACTAAAAAGATCAAATTTTTTTTCAATAAAATATTTTTTCTCCTTAAAAATTTTTTTAAGGTAAAGTTCTTCATCGAGAGAATTAGTTTTCTTTAGTACATATAAATTGAATTTTTTTTGAGAACAAATATTATGAATCAATCTGATAACTTTAGTTTTTTTTTCAATACTTTTTTTTATAATAGGATCATCTAAATTATTGACATACCTTGATCCAAATGCAGATATTAAATATATCCTTTTATTATTTTTTTTAATATTTTTTCGTGATTTTACTAAATTATTTTTTATTGATCCAATTTTAAAAGTTTTAGAATTAAATTTTTTTTTAAACTTTTTTGATGTATTTTCGCCCCAACAAAATGCAAAATCAATTTTGAGGTTCCTTTTATTTTTAATTTTGTCGAAAAAAGGCTGAGTACTTAAACCGTTTTGAATCACAACAGTTTTTAAATTTGGAAAATAATTTTTTAATTGATAATAAAACATATTATTATCGATGAATGAGACAATAATTTTAGGATTTACAAATTTTACAAAATTTAAAATATAATTTTGCATAAATCTTAAATCAAATCTATAATTTAAAATTGTTTTAAATAATATTAAAAAATTAATTTCTTCATATCTAACTGACATAGTTTCATATTCAATTTTTTTAAAATAATTTAATAAAAAATTAATTTTATGAGTATCAAAAATTAGCAAATTAGTTTTTTT
>CACODU010000024.1 GCA_902626045.1 uncultured Pelagibacteraceae bacterium | reverse complement strand
GCCCCAAATACGACAGATCTATTATTGTCTTTAAAAAATTTTCCAAGTTTTCCAATACTAGTAGTTTTTCCAACTCCGTTTACACCAGATACAACAATTACAGAAGATTTTGCATTTCCCATTAAGCTTAAATCTTTTTCGTACTTTTGAAGATTAATCGCTAATTTATCCGCTATCAGTTTTAAAATTTCTTTATGATCGTCTAATTTTTTATCAACTTTAAAGTTTTCAAAATCTTTTCTCAGTTCTTTTGCAACCTCTACCCCAGCATCAGATGTAATAATTAATTCTTCAAATTCTGTTAGAACATTTTCATCTATTTTTTTTTTGGAAAATATATTTTTAAAGCCGGTAGAGAGACCATCCGAACTCTTACCTAATCCTATTTTAAATTTATCAAATAAACCCATTTAGATTTCAAGTTTAGTATGTTTTATTTCTGAAACCGGACCTCTCATAAATATATTAAGATCTGCATCTATTTTTATATTTAAATTTCCTTCTTCAAATTTAATATTGACATCACTTTTAGTTAACTTCTTAATAAATGCTGCAACAGCAGTAGCACAAGCAGCAGTTCCACATGCTTTTGTTAAACCTGCACCTCGCTCCCAAACATTTACTTTAATATTATTTTCATCATCTATTTGAGCAAAAGTAACATTGGTTCTCTCAGGAAATAATTCATGATTTTCTATTTTTGGTCCTATTTTTTTTAGATTATATTCAAAACAATCTTTGACAAAAAAAATTATATGAGGATTTCCCACGTTGAGGCTAAATCCATCAGTGAATTTTTTACCATCAATATCTAAAGTAATATTTTTGTGATCTAATTTTTCTTTTAATGGAATTTTAGTCCATTCAAATAAAGGTTTTCCCATCTCTAGCTGAACATCTGACTCACCAATAATTTTTGCATTAAGCAATCTATTATTTGTTCTTAATTTAATTTCTTTATTATCTAAATCTTTGCTTAACAAGTAAGCAACGCACCTACTTCCATTTCCACACGCACTTACCTCACCTCCATCTGAATTAAAAATGGTTATTGGAAAAGTATTATTAATTTCTTTTTCAATAAATATAATTTGATCAAATTCAATATCACGATGAAAAGACCTTAGATTTCCCAAATGAATTATTTTTTCTGTGGTTACATTTACAGATTTTTTTCTTCTATCTATGATAATAAATTTATTACCTAAACCATCCATTCTGAAAGCATTAATCAAAGGCATATTAGTAGATTAGTATAATTATTCATTGACATTTAAAACCCCAAATTGTAGTTTCCTCGAACTTTCCGCAAATACTTAAGTTTTTGCGGTGCTCTTGAAAACAAGAGTGTCGACACTAGTCAGCGAAGGTTCGCCCACTAGTGCGATAGGTGTTGGACGTTATTAAAATGTTTGAAAACTTAACAAATAAACTAGAAAATATTTTTTCTAAACTAAAAAGCGCTCCTTCTTTAACGGAGGTTCAAGTGGACTCTGGTCTTAAAGAAATACGCTTAGCTTTATTAGAAGCTGACGTAGCGCTGCCAGTTGTCAAAGATTTTGTTAAAAATATAAAACCTAAAGCTATTGGCCAGGAAATCATTAGATCAACCTCACCCGGTCAAATGATAGTAAAGATTGTTTATGATGAATTAGTAAACATACTTGGTTCAAAGAGTGAGGAGATTAATTTAAAAGCAGTTCCACCAGTTTCTATATTATTAGTTGGTTTACAAGGATCAGGAAAAACAACATCAGCTGCTAAATTGGCTAAGTTAATCGAAAAAAATCATAAAAAAAAAGTTATGCTTGTGAGTTTAGACGTTTACAGACCTGCTGCACAAGAACAATTAAAATTATTGGCAGAAAAAAATAATATACAAAATTTACCGATTATTGAAAAACAACAGCCGATTGATATTACTAATAGAGCACTTAACGCTGCAAATCTAAGTGGTTCAGATGTTATAATTTTTGATACAGCTGGCCGAACGGAAATAGATTTACCAATGATGTCTGAGATTAAACAAATTAAAGAATTAACAAAACCAGCTGAAACTATTCTTGTTGCAGATTCTTTAACTGGTCAAATAGCTGTAAACGTTGCAAAAGAATTTGATACGGCAGTCAATCTTTCATCAATTATCTTGACCAGGGTTGATGGTGATGCGCGAGGTGGTGCTGCGCTGAGCATGAAACACGTAACCGGCAAACCTATTAAATATATTGGAGTTGGAGAAAAAGTTTCTGACTTTGAAATGTTTCATCCTGACAGGCTGGCTAATAGAATTCTTGGTATGGGTGATGTGGTTACACTTGTCGAGAAAGCAGCACAAGATTTAAGTGAAGAAAAGATTAAAGAAACTGAGGAAGAACTTAAACAAGGTATTTTTACAATGAACTCATATCTTTCACAATTGAGACAAATGAAAAAAATGGGAGGCATGGAAGGAGTTATGTCTATGTTACCTGGTGTAAATAAAATGAAAGCTAAAATGGATCAAGCTAACATAGATGAAAAAATGCTCATTGAAAACGAGGCTATAATTTTATCTATGACAAAAAATGAAAAAGAAAATCCAAAAATAATTAGCGGCTCAAGAAGAAAAAGAATTTCTCAAGGCGCTGGAGTGGATGTTTCCAAAATAAATAAGTTGCTTAAACAATTTAAAATGATGTCCGATATGATGAAAAAGATGTCACAAGGAAAAAAAATTCCATCTGGAATGATTCCGGATGAAATGCTCAATAAAATAAAATGAAAGGTAAAACATGTTAAGAATAAGACTATCAATGGGAGGAGTAAGGAAAAGACCGATATACAAAATAGTTATCGCTGATGGCAGATATCCTCGAGACGGTAAATTTATTGAAAAAATTGGTTCTTACAATCCATTGCTTCCAAAAGATAAAAAGGAAAGAATAAAAATAGAGGCCGAGAGAGTTAAATATTGGATGAGTAAAGGTGCTCAGCCGACTCTAAGAGTTTCTAGACTTTTAGGTGAACTTCAAATAATGCCAATGCCGAAGCCAGGGAATAATCCTCAAAAAGCTATTCCTAAAAAGGATAGAAAGAAAAGTGCTGAAGAAAGCAAAGAAGCACCTAAAGAAGAAGGTAAAAAAGAAGATTCTAAAACAGAAGCTAAAAAGGAACAACCTAAAGCAGAGGCTAAAAAGGAAGAACCTAAAAAAGAAGAGCCTAAAAAGGAACAACCTAAAGCAGAGGCTAAAAAGGAAGAACCGAAAGATAAAAAATAAGGTTTTAAAAAATGCTCGAAGTACAAATATTTACTTTGTATCCAGATTTATTTCCTGGGCTTTTAGATGTGGGTATATATAAGAAAGCTAAGGAAAAACAAAAATGGAGTCTCAAAATTATAGATATTAGAGACTATGCTTTTGATGATAATCGGACAGTTGATGATACACCTTTTGGTGGTGGAAGTGGTATGTTGTTAAAACCAGATGTTGTAGCATCTGCTTTAGATAAAAACATAAAAGGCAAAGAGAAGATCATTTATCTATCTCCTAAAGGTAAAAGACTAGATCAAAAAGAAGTGAAATCCTTAAGTAAGTTAAAAAAAATTAATATTTTATGTGGTCATTTTGAAGGTGTTGATCAAAGACTTTTAGAGACTCGTAATATCGAAGAATACAGTATTGGAGATTTTATTTTATCAGGCGGTGAAAGCGCATCATTTGTATTTGTAGATGCATTAGTAAGACTTCTTCCGGGTGTCCTGGGTAATGCTAATTCTGCTAAAGATGAAAGTTTTGAGAATAATCTTTTGGAGTATCCTCAATACACTAAACCAAGAGATTGGGAGGGTAAAAAAGTACCAGAAATCCTATTTTCCGGTGATCATGCTAAAATAAAGGGGTGGCGTTTAGCTCAATCTGAGGCTATAACACAACGCCAAAGGCCTGATCTTTGGAAAAAATACTTAAATAAAAAAAATGAAAAACATTGAAGATATAAATAAAGCAGCAATTCAAAAGATAACAGCTAATAAGAAAATTACTGAATTTTCTCCAGGCGATACCATTAAAGTCGGTGTAAAAATTGTGGAGGGTAAAAGGGAACGAATTCAATATTTCGAAGGTGTTTGTATTGCAAAGAAGAATAGAGACATAAATTCTTCTTTCACAGTAAGAAAAATTTCTTTTGGTGAAGGAGTTGAGAGAACCTTCGCTTTATATAGCCCTAATGTAGACTCTATTAAAGTAATTCGATCAGGAAAAGTTAGAAGAGCTAAACTTTATTATTTAAGAGATAGAATGGGTAAATCTGCTAGAATTGCAGAAAAAATTAAAAAGAAAATTGGTGTTGATGTATCTGTTAAACCAGAAGAGCCAAAAGCTATTTCAGTCAAGCAAGTTGAGGAAAAGTCTAAAACTGAAGAGCTTAAAAAAGAAGACAAAAAAGTCGAAGCTAAAGCTGAAAAGCAAACTAGCGAAAAAAAATAAAATTAAATGTCAAAAACTCTATACGATAAGATATGGGAAAACCATCTTGTTCACGAACAGAATGATGGCACTACGCTCATTTATGTGGATCGCCATTTAGTTCACGAAGTAACAAGTCCCCAAGCTTTTGAAGGCTTAAGATTGCAAAAAAGAAAAGTTAGAAGACCAGAATTAACTCTAGCTGTTCCTGATCACAATGTTCCAACTACTGATAGAACTAAAGGGATAGATGACGAAGAGTCAAGAATTCAGGTAGAAACTTTAAGAAGTAATTGCAAAGAGTTTGGTGTAAAACTTTTTGATGTGAATGACAAACGTCAAGGTATTGTTCATATTATAGGTCCTGAGCAAGGATTCACCCAACCTGGTACAGTGATAGTATGCGGAGACAGTCATACAGCTACTCATGGAGCGTTTGGAGCTTTAGCATTTGGAATCGGAACATCAGAGGTTGAGCATGTACTTGCTACCCAGACTTTAATTCAGAAAAAATCGAAGAATTTTAGAATTAATGTAAATGGAGAATTACCCAAAGGAGTTACAGCTAAAGACGTAATTCTTAAAATTATTGGAACAATAGGTACAGCTGGTGGTACTGGGCATGTAGTAGAATTTGCTGGTAACGTTATACGTAACTTGAGCATGGAAGAAAGAATGACAGTATGTAATATGACAATAGAAGCTGGAGCTAGAGCAGGATTAATAGCACCAGATGAAAAAACATTTGACTACTTAAAAAACAAATCTATGTCACCCAAAGGAGAAAACTGGATAAAAGCAATTAAATTTTGGAAAACATTATACTCAGATAAAGAATGTAAATTTGATAAAGAAATAAATATTGATGGTAAAGATATTGAGCCACTAGTAACTTGGGGAACTTCTCCCCAGGATGTATCGCCTGTGACTGGCGTTGTACCGGATCCTGAAAAAGAAAAAAATGAAGATAGAAAAATGGCTATGAAAAGATCTCTAGAGTATATGGGACTTAAAGCTAATACTAAAATTTCAGAAATTAAAATAGATAAAATATTTATTGGAAGCTGCACAAACGGAAGAATTGAAGATTTAAGAGTTGCTGCAGAACTTTTAAAAGGTAAAAAAATTGCAAATAATGTAAGCGCTATGGTTGTTCCTGGATCAGGATTAGTGAAGGAGCAAGCCGAAAAAGAGGGACTAGATAAAATTTTTAAAGAAGCTGGATTTGAATGGAGAGAGCCTGGTTGCTCAATGTGCTTGGGAATGAACCCGGATCAATTAAAACCAAGAGAGAGATGTGCTTCAACATCAAATAGAAATTTTGAGGGCAGGCAAGGACGAGGAGGAAGAACTCATTTAGTTAGCCCAGGTATGGCAATCGCTGCTGCGATCAATGGCCATTTAACAGATGTTAGAGAAATATAAAATGGAAAAATTTTCTAATTTAAAATCGATACCATCTTATTTGTCACTTCAGAACATTGATACTGATATGATAATTCCAAAACAGTTTTTAAAAACTATAAAAAGAACAGGTTTGGGTAAAAGCTTATTCTATGAGATGAGATATGATGAAAATGGAAAAATCATCAATGATTTTATTTTAAATAAAGAGCCTTATAACAGATCAAAAATTTTACTTGCTGGAAAAAATTTTGGATGCGGGTCTTCAAGAGAGCATGCTCCTTGGGCTTTATCAGATTTTGGTATTAAAAGTGTTATTAGTTCTAGTTTCGCAGATATTTTCTATAACAATTGTTTTAAAAATGGAATTTTACCAATTAAAATTGATGATAAAGTGGTATTAGAACTTGCTGAATACTCAAAGAGAAAAGAGGAAATTGAAATAAATTTAGAAAAGCAAGAAATTAAATATGGAAATAAAGTTATAAAGTTTCAGGTAGATGCTTTTAAAAAGAAATGTTTAATAGAAGGTTTAGACGACATTGCCTTATCGATGGAAAAGATCACTCAGATAGATAATTTTGAAAAAAAACTTATAAAAGATAAGCCTTGGCTTTTAAAAAATGATTAAAGTAAAAGATAGAAAACTTTTACTTCTTCCTGGAGACGGCATTGGTCCGGAGGTAGTAAGAGAGGCTAGAAAAATTGTAGAGTGGTTTAATAAGAAAAAGTCACTGGATTTTAAAATTGAAGAGGGATTAGTTGGTGGAGCATCTTACGAAAAACATAAGAAACCAATTACAGATGAAGTTTTTTATAAAGCACTTGAGAGTGAGGCAGTAATACTAGGTGCTGTTGGAGGACCTAAGTATGACAACTTAGAATTCTCTAAGAGACCAGAAAGAGCTCTCTTGAAACTTAGAAAAGAGCTAAAATTATTTGCAAATTTGCGTCCAGCAATATGTTTCAAACAATTAGTCGAAGCATCTTCATTAAAACCAGAAATAATATCTGGTTTGGATATAATGATCGTGCGGGAGTTAACAGGTGGAATTTATTTTGGAGAACCCAGGGGAATAGAGCCAATCAAAAATAATGAGAGAAAAGGAGTAAATACTCATACTTATACTACTAGCGAGATTCAAAGAGTAGCAAGAGTTGCTTTCGATTTAGCAAAAAAAAGAAAAAATAGAGTAACATCTTGTGAAAAATCAAATGTAATGGAAGCAGGAGTTTTATGGAGAGAAGAAGTTCAGACACTTAGAGATAAAGAATATAAAAAAGTTGAACTTAGTCACATGTTAGCAGATAACTGTGCAATGCAATTGCTGCGAGATCCAAAACAATTTGACGTAATCGTTACTGATAACTTGTTTGGAGACATTCTTTCAGATGAAGCTGCTATGTTAACAGGTTCCTTAGGTTTACTTCCCTCAGCTTCACTAGGCGCTAAAGATAAAAATGGTAAAATCAGATCAATGTACGAACCTGTACATGGTTCTGCACCAGATATTGCTGGAAAAAATATTGCAAATCCAATCGCTACAATTTTAAGCTTATCTATGGCCTTAAAATATTCTCTAGATTTAGA
>CACODU010000023.1 GCA_902626045.1 uncultured Pelagibacteraceae bacterium | reverse complement strand
GCGTTCCTAAAAAAATTAGCCCATTTATCAGGACTTAATATAGGCGTTTTTCTTGCATCAACTGCAGCATGAATACAGAAACCGCATTTCATATTACATCTACCATCAATATAAATAATAGCGTAATTAGGTTTCTGATTAAGAAGTATAGATTTAGCAACTCTTTTTATTATATTTAGTTTATATGAAAAATTCATTTATTTTTTTTTATATCACTTTGTACCATAAGTTTAACAAGATCTTTAAATTTTACTTTAGGTTTCCATCCTAAAATTTTTTTTGCCTTAGAGTAATCCCCCCTTAGCTCACTAATGTCAGTAGGTCTAAAATAACCTGGGTCAATTTTTACATGGACTTTTCCGTTGTCTTTATTAATACCAATTTCATTTAATCCTTTACCTTTCCATAAAATCTTAATTCCAATATTTTTAAAAGCTTCTTCAACGAACTCTCTAACTGTGTGACTCTCACCAGTAGATATCACAAAATCATCTGGTTTTTTTTGTTGCATCATTTTCCACATACTTTCAACATAATCAACAGCATAACCCCAATCCCTTTTAGCATTTAAATTTCCAAGATAAATAATCCCTCTTTTTTCTTTGTTAATCTTAGCTACTGCCCTCGTAATTTTTCTAGTTACAAAAGTTTCTCCCCGTCTTGGGCCCTCATGATTAAACAAAATACCATTCACAGCGAACATACCATAAGACTCTCGATAATTAATTGTAGTCCAATAAGCATATAATTTTGATATTGCATATGGACTCGTTGGCCTAAACGGTGTTGTCTCTCTTTGAGGTATTTGAGTGTTACCAAAAATCTCAGATGTTGATGCTTGATAATATTTTGTTTTATCAATTAATTTTAGAATCTTAATAGCTTCCAAAACTCTTAATGAACCTATCGCATCTGTATTAGCAGTATACTCCGGTGTTTCAAAACTTGTATGAACATGAGATTGAGCTGACAAATTATATATTTCATGGGGTTTAGTAGATTGTATTATTTTTAAAAGACTACTAGAGTCTGTAAGATCTGCATAAAATGGAAAAAATTTTGTATTAAAATATTTACTATTATAGATATGATCAATCCTCTGCGTGTTAAATGAAGAAGATCTTCTTTTAACTCCGTATACTAAATATCCCTTTTTTAACAATAAATCTGATAAATGAGAACCATCCTGTCCTGTCACACCTAGTATCATCGCGGTTTTTTTTTTCATACAATTTATTGAAATTAACTGTATATAAAATATTTATAAAAATATAGTTATTTCATTATAATCAATATTAATGGAAACTTTAGTCATCTAATGGTAAGAGTATGATCAGGAAGTTTATTTTATATTTCTTCTATTTAAGGCTTTATACGGAAGAGTGGGTGAGCGGTTTAAACCAGTTGGTTGCTAACTAACCGTACGAGTAACATCGTACCGAGAGTTCGAATCTCTCCTCTTCCGCCACAATTAATTAAAATAACTATCAATTGTTACTGGTTCTTTGCTTAAAATATATTTATAGACATTTATATTTTCCAGGACTCTTTGAACGTAATTTCTAGTTTCTTCAAATCTTATTTGTTCAATCCAATTAATGTAAGATACTTGCCCTTTAGAAGGATCTCCATTATTTCTTCTCCATGCCTTTACTCGATTAGGTCCAGCATTATATGCAGCAATTGCAAATGGAAATACGCCATTATAGTCTTCAAGTAATCCATTAAAGTAATAAGAACCAAGTTTGATATTATATTCCGGGTCACGAGTTAATCCGCTAATACTATAAGGTAGCTTTGCTTGTTTAGCTACTATCTTGGCAGTACTTTTCATTAATTGCATCATTCCTCTAGCACCAGCCCAACTATTAGCACTTTTATCAAATTCACTTTCTTGTCTTATAATTGCTAAAACTATTTCTTGTTTAGGCATTTTTTTATTATTTACTTTTTCAGGTGTTTCAATGATCGGATAATTATATTTATTGAAAAATCTTTTTTCATAGGAAGCTTTTTTTGAAATTTGAATAGCAAAATCATATCTTTCCACACTGGTAGCTAGGTCTGCCGCCAGAACTTCACTACCTTTATCAATATTCAAATTGGCTAAGTGTTTGAATATATCTTTACCTAGTTGTGTTGCATTTAATTCTTTTAGTAAAATAATATGTCTGATTAATTTATTTTTCTTAAATTCTTTTTCAAAATCTTTATCAAAAAAACTTTGGTCTTTTAGCTCAAAATCTCCACCAGGATTTATCTTATTAAATGCAAGTTGACCGTAATATGTCATGGGGAATTTCGCCGCCTCAGAATAAAATTGAATAGATAATTCTTTTTCTTGAAGCATTTCATATGATGTACCTAACCAATATGCACCTCTAGCTAAACTAATTGGATATCCAACATTATTATAAAAATTTTGAAAATGATTAATAGCATATTCAGGTGAATTTAAAAAAGTAAGTGCTATCCAACCTGATAACCATTCTGCTTCTGCAAATGATGGTCCGGCAGATAGCGCATGTTCACTTGAAATTTTATAAGCTGTTTTATATCTTTTTTTATATATTAAACTTCTTACAACACTTTCTCTTTGATCCCACCATTTATCAGGTCTAACCATTTGTTTTTCTGTTTTAAGTGAATTACGATATAAAATTTCTAAAGAACCATCCAATCTTCCTCTGCGATTTCTCCATCTAAGTCTATCGAATTCAAGGCCTGGATCTTCTTTGAGATATTGAGGAACTTTAGAAATAGCATTATCTACTCCGTATGAATTACTCATTAAAATTTGTCTTGCATTGTAAAGAGCTCTTTGATCTTTAGGCAGATATTTTAACATTCGCTTAAGGTCCCAGTATTTCCTTTCCCAAGCTAAGTAATCAGCTCTTTTTATATGATCATCTGAGTCAATAAATTTTTTAAATTTTGCTCTGTAATAACCTAAATCATTTTTTCTAATTGCAGCTGTAATCCAACCATCTTTTATTAGTTCTTTAACTTTTTCAGTTTTACCTTGTTCAAGATAAGCTTCTGCTAATTTTATTTTGCCCAACCCACCAAGGGGAGGATATTTTTCAAACCAACTTATAACTGAAGTAGGTGAGTTGTTTCTTAAATAGATTTTTTCTTCGGCTAAATACCGTATTCTATTAATTCTTGGATAATCTCCATTTTGTTCTATAAATTTTTTATATTCATTAAATGAAGCCCCGTTTTTTGTTGTTTTAAGGTGCATCCAATTAATTAAATTTCTAAATTCTTTATCTTTTACTTTTGCAGCAGTTTTTAAAGCGCTATTCCATTTTTTATCTTTAATAAATTGTATAGTTTCTTTTGCTCTATCAAAATCTTTTTGACTCAAAATTGAGGATTTTTCTACAGTTTCAGCTTTTGATTTGTAAACAGATGGTTTTTTTTGTGGAAAAATAAAGGAAATTTCTTGTTTGATTTCATCAATTTTTTTAACTTTATCTTCTACTTTAATATCTTTTAATTTTTTTTGAACTACTTCTTTTTTTTGATCTTTTTTGTTGTCACTTATTGGTTTTTTTTTAGGTAAATTATTTGAAAAATTTTGTCCTTCATTTTTGTTAATTTTTTTAAATATAGGGGGTTTTTCTTTAGGAAAAATAAACTGATCATCTGAATAACTACTACCAATCAATAAAATTAATATTATTATTACTAGACTAATTAATTTATTGGTCATAAGTTAAGTCTTAATATCTTATTTTGTTTTATGCTTAAAGGATCAATTGTAGCTTTAATTACACCATTTGATGGTGAAAATCTAAGTGAAGAAGTTTATATTAAACTCATTAATTATCACTTAGAAAATGGTACTAATGGTGTTGTGCCTGGTGGGACTACAGGTGAGTCACCTACATTATCTCATAATGAGCACAAAAAAATAATCGAAATAGCCGTAAAAGAATGTAAAGGTAAAATTCCAGTAATTGCAGGAACAGGTTCAAACTCAACAGATGAAGCTATTGAATTATCAAAGTTTGCTGAAAAAGCAGGATCAGATGCTTTATTAGTGGTAACTCCTTATTATAACAAACCAACTCAAGAAGGTCTGTATCAACATTATAAAAAAATAAATGATAACGTAGGAATACCAATTATAATTTATAACATTCCCTCAAGATCTGTAATCGACATGAATGTAAACACAATGGCTAAACTTTATGAACTTAAAAACATTAAAGGTGTTAAAGATGCTACCGGAGATCTTAGTAGAGTTGATCAGCAATTAAAAGCTATGGGGAAAGATTTTATACAACTAACAGGAAATGATGATAATGCGCTAGAATTTAATAAACGTGGCGGCGTGGGTGCTATTGGCGTGACCGCAAATATAGCAGCTAAACTTGCTTCAGATTTTCAAAAATTTTGCGTTAATGATATTACAAAAGCATCGGAGATAGATAAGGTGCTTCAACCATTGCACTCCTCTTTATTTATAGAAAGTAATCCGTCACCAGTAAAATATGCAGCCTCACTTCTTGGAATGTGTAAACCGAACGTAAGGTTACCATTAGTTGAAATAAGAGAAGAAACAAAAAAAAAAATATCAGATGCGCTTAAAGTAGCTAAGTTACTTTAATGAAAAAAAAGTCAGTACCTGGACAAAAAATTATTTGTTTAAATAGAAAAGCAAGTTTTAATTATTTTTTTAAAGAATTATTAGAAGCAGGAATAGTACTAAAAGGATCTGAAGTTAAATCACTGAGAGACGGAAAGGGAAGTATAGCTGACTCTTATGCGGTCGACAATAACGGTGAGCTATTTTTAATTAATTCCCACATCCCTTTATATCGAGAGTCTTCTTATAATAACCACAATCCAAAAGCTGACAGAAAGTTATTATTAAACAGAAAAGAAATAAATAAACTTATTGGGAGAATTAATCAGGAAGGTCTTACTTTAATACCAACAAAATTATATTTTTTAAAAGGTAAGATAAAAGTAGAAATCGCAGTAGCAAAAGGAAAAAAATTATATGACAAAAGACAAGTAAAAAAAGCAAGAGATTGGAAAAGAGAGAAAGCGAGATTATTTAGCAAGAATAATAAATGATACATTTAAATATTGGATCAAATTTAAATTCTAAATATGGATCAAGGTTTGATAATATTTCTATTGCTACAAATCTTTTGTTAAATTCAAAAATTAAGATTATAAAAATCTCAAATTTTTATGAGACTCCTTCTTATCCAAATAAAAACCTTCCTAAGTTTTTAAATGTTGGATTAATAGTTGATTATCAAGATAATTATTTGAGTCTATTAAAAGAAATTAAATTGATTGAAAAAAAGCTTGGAAGAATCAGAACTCAAAAGAATGATCCGAGAACAATTGATATTGATATTATTGATTTTAAGGGTGAAATAAAAAAAACAGATAAATTAATCTTACCACATCCAAAATGTCATTTAAGAAATTTTGTTTTATTTCCAATTTTACAGATAACTCCAGATTGGTTTCACCCAATTTTAAAGAAAAATGCGCAATTTTTAATAGATAAACTTAGTCAAAAATCCAGGATTGAGATTACAAGATTGCAGAAAAATGTTAATATTAACATATGATTAACAATAATGAATTAATTGATCAAATTAAGTCATACAATAGATTTTTAAATTCTGACTCTCTAAATAAAGCTTATAATTTTGCTTTAGAGGCACATCAAAACCAAAAAAGAGATGAGGGAGTTCCATATATAATACACCCAGTTGCAGTTGCTAAAATTTTAACTGATTTAAAATTAGACAGCGCAACTATAACAACCGGGTTACTACATGATACAATTGAGGATACTAATGTTACATATGATACAGTAAAAAAAGAATTTGGCGAAGAGGTCGCTAACTTAGTAGAAGGTGTTACAAAAATTTCAGCTTTAGAGAATAAAGCCTCTGGTGACTCAAAAGCTGAAAATTTTAGAAAATTAATTTTAGCTACCTCAAAAGATATTCGTGTTTTGTTGGTTAAATTAGCTGATAGATTGCATAATATGCGAACAATTCAGTTCGTAAAAGACAAAAAAAAGATTGTAAGAAAAGCAAAAGAAACAATGGAAATATATGCTCCCTTAGCTGATAGGATGGGCATGAACAGAATTCGTGATGAATTGGAAGATTTATCTTTTTCTGTTTTAAATAAACCAGCTAGAGATTTAATTCTTGAAAGATTGCATTTCATAAAAAATAATACTGATGATACATTTAAAACAATTTCTTTAGAGTTAATTGATATTTTAAAAGATAATGGCATCACGGCCACAATTACAGGAAGAGAAAAGACCCCATTTTCAATTTGGAGAAAAATTCAAAATAAAAAGATTTCTTTAGAACAACTTACAGATATAATTGGTTTTAGAGTAATAGTAGATAAAATTGAGGATTGTTATAAAACTTTAGGAATTTTTCATAGTAGATTTCCTACAATACCAGGTAAATTTAAAGATTATATTTCAACCCCTAAAATTAATAATTACAAGTCAATTCATACCGCTGTAATTGGTCCTAAAAAAAATAGAATTGAAATTCAAATCAGAACACACGAAATGAATGAATTCGCACAAAGAGGTATCGCTTCTCACTGGAAATATAAATCATCTGAAAAATTTTCTGAATTATCTTGGAAAGAATATGATTGGTTAAGAGATCTTGTTGAAATTATTGAAGCAGGTACAAGTCCTGAACATTATTACGAATTTACTAAATTACAAATGTTCCAAGAAAATGTTTTTTGTTTTACACCTAAGGGAGCAGTTATAAAATTACCACAAAAAGCTACGCCAATAGATTTTGCGTATGCAGTTCACACTAAAGTAGGTAATAGCGCCATAGGCTGTACAGTTAATGGAAGACATTCAACGCTTCAAACCATTTTAAAGAATGGTGACCTTGTAAAAATAGAAACTTCAAAAAATGCTTCTCCATCTTTACATTGGCTTTCTTCATCTGCTACAGGAAAAGCTCGATCAGCTATACGGAGATATTGGCAAGATAAATCAACAGAGAATTTAAAGACGGAAGACAAAAACTATTCAAGTACAATTGAAGTTGATTTGCCCCATAAACCAGGTGTATTAGGACATATTACCTCTCTAATAGGTCTTAATAAAGGAAATATTGTTAATTTGGAAATTATAAAAAGGAAAAAAGAGCATTTAACTTTTTCATTTGACTTACAAATTAAAGATTTGAAAAATTTCACAAACTTGATAAGTCAAATAAAGCAAAGTAATTTAAAATTTAAGATAATTCGACACAAACAGAAAAAAAATGCTTTCATTAAAAGAATCTTTGAAAATTTTAAAAGAAACTAACGCTCTAATCGAAGGTCATTTTATACTTTCTTCTGGTTTACATAGTTCAAAATATATTCAATGTGCTCAATTAATGAGTAAACCAAATTATGCAATAAAAATTTGTGAGTCTTTAGCAAGTAAAATTAAAAATGAATTAAAAAATTTCGATTTAATACTATCTCCTGCGATGGGGGGAATTATTGTTGGTTACGAACTAGGGAAAATTTTAAATAAACAAACTATTTTCTCTGAGAGAGTTAATGGCGAGTTTAAACTTCGAAGAGACTTTCAAATTAATAAGGGAGATAAAGTTTTAATTGTAGAGGATGTTATAACAACTGGAAAGTCTAGCATTGAGTGTTCAAAAATAGTAACCGCAAATAAAGGAAATATAATTGGTTATGCATGTATTATAGATAGATCTAATGGCAAATCACATATTAAAGAAAAAATTATATCTCAAGTAGAACTAAACATTCCAACTTATGAGAAGGACAATTTACCTGAAGAACTTTCATCTATCAAAGCGGTAAAACCTGGAAGTAGAAACCTATAATGAAAAAAATTAGACTTGGCGTGAATATTGACCATGTTGCAACTGTAAGAAATGCTAGAGGAGAAATCTATCCAAGCCCATTAAGAGCAGCTTTGCTAGCAGAAAAGAATGGCGCCGACTCTATTACTATTCATCTAAGAGAGGACAGAAGACATATAAACGAAAATGATCTTAAGAAAATTATTAAAAAATTAAGAATACCACTCAATCTTGAAATTGCTGCTACACAAGAAATGCTTAAAATTGCCTCAAGGAGCAAACCACCTTTTATATGTATAGTTCCTGAAAAAAGAAAAGAAATTACAACTGAGGGAGGCCTAAATTTAAATCATAATAAAAAATTTTTACAATCGTTAATTAAAAAG
>CACODU010000022.1 GCA_902626045.1 uncultured Pelagibacteraceae bacterium | reverse complement strand
TAGCCACAATCCCTTTTCAATGCCTCAAGGTAATTTAAAAGATTTAAACTTAGATAAACCATTGGATTTAAAAGCTTTTCAGTATGATATTGTTTGTAACGGAGTTGAACTATCCTCAGGAGCGATAAGAAATCATATACCAGAATTAATGTACAAATTGTTTGCAGTTGCTGGATATAGTAAAAAAGATGTCGATGAAAAATTTAGCGGAATGATTAGTGCATTTAGTTATGGGGCACCTCCTCATGGTGGTATAGCACCTGGAATCGATAGAATTGTAATGTTACTTGCGGGTCAAGAAAATATTAGAGAAGTTACTCTATTTCCAATGAATCAAAACGCTCAAGATTTAATGATGAAAGCACCTTCAGTAGTAGATGATAAACAGTTAAAGGAATTAAGTATAAAAAAAGATTTAAAGAAAAATTAATTTTTTGTTTTTAAATTAATTCTTACGTCTGAAAGATCTACAAGTTTTTCCTCATAATTACTTCTTACAAAACCCTTAGAAGTAATATTTTTAACAATTTTAAGAAATTTATCATCCTCATTTCCATTTCTTAAAATTTTAGAACTTGCGATAGTTGGTGTATGCGCTAATTCTTCTTTACCAAGATATGAAATAGCTAGTTCTCTAAAAACATAATCTAAAATTGAAGAGGCACTTAAAATTCTATCATTTCCAACTACATTTCCTGATGGTTCAAACTTTGTATCGATAAAAGCATCCACATATTCCTCAAGAGGCACTCCATACTGTAAGCCTAAAGAAATTGCTATTGCAAAATTATTCATCATTGCTTTTACAAGCTCGCCTTCTTTGTTTGTATCTATAAATATTTCACCAATTTTTCCATCATCGTACTCTCCTGTGTGAAGATACACTTTATGATCTCCAATCTGTGCTTTTTGAATATATCCTTTACGTCTATCAGGCATTTTAAATCTAGAATTATTTTTTATTTTAGGATTAACAGTAATACTTTCTTGATTTTTTCTTTGTTTTGGTAATTGATTTGAAATATTATCTGACATGTTTTTATCTAATTTTGAGTCACTTGATTTTTCATCTTTTTTACCACCAATTTTTTTGGTCTTCCTATTATTGAGTTTTACGTCGATCACTTTAACTTCACCGTCATTTCTTTGATCAATTTTAGATAATTCAATCTCATCTAAGTTATTTAATGTATGCACCGTTTTAAAAGTGCAGGTATAGTAAGTTTCAACGACGTATTTTTTCATTGTATTTATGGAATCTCTTTATTTAGATATATATTAATTGTATAAAGTGTCTATTAATTAATAATACAATTAATAATTGTGTGGATTTAAACTTTTTATATGAACTTTAAAATTATTTTTACATGGTGGAATAAACAAACCTTCGGAACTTTTCTGAAAACCTTATTTTATGGAAAATTTGTCGGTTCAGATGAATATGGAAATAAATATTATAAGAGTAAAAAAAATAATGAGCGCTGGGTAGTTTATGCTAATAATATCGAAGCAACTAAAATTACTTCAGACTGGTATTTATGGATGCACCATACTATTGATAAGATACCAAATTCTAAAGACACAAAACTACCATGGCAAAAAAAACATTTAGAAAATCAAACCGGAACTGATAAAAGCTATAAGCCTGTTAAATTAAGAAAAAATGCAAACGTTAAAAAATATGAAACTTGGAAATAAATTTATTTTTATTTTATTTCTTTTCTATTTCAATTTATTAATTGCTGAAGAAAAAATAATAACATCACCCTTAATAAATGTTGAGGAAATAACACCTAGCTTCGATGAATTAGACGAGGAAAATGAAAACATCTTATCTAATCAAAATTTAAAAGAAAAAAAAAAATAACCGCATTAAAGCCATCCCAAGCAGTATTAATAGGTTTGGATAAAATTACTGCTAAATCGTCAGAACTTGTAATCAACTTAAATGAAACTAAGCAGTTTGGTCCTTTACAAATTAAAATTCTTAAGTGTGGGAAAGTCAAAATAAATAATATGACTGATAGCGTCGCATATATGCAAGTTAAAGACTTAACTAAAAATAATAATGAACAAGTATTTATTTTTAATGGATGGACATTTGCTTCAGATCCAAGTTTAACGCCATTTGACCATGCAATTTATGATCTTCAATTAATTAATTGTAATAAGGCTTAATAAAACTTTTCTTTTCCTAACCAGTTAGTATCGAAATCAGAATTAATAAATTTCTTATGATTTAATATTTTTTTGTGTAAATCGATTGTTGTAGTTATTCCCTCCAATACAAATTCATCTAATGATCTTAACGTTCTTTGAATAGCTTCAGTTCTATTTCTGCCTTTACATATAACTTTAGCAATTAAACTGTCGTAATAAGGAGTAATTTTACAGCCTTGAAATATAGAGCCATCTACTCTGGTTCTAAAACCTGATGGTTGATGGCAAACACTAATAGTACCAGGGCTTGGTTGAAAATCTAAAGCGGGGTTTTCTGCATTAATTCTGCATTCAATCGTATGCCCCCTTGGATTTATATCGCTTTGTTTTAAAGCAGTTTCACCTGTGAAGGCTATCCAAAGTTGTTCTTTAACAATATCAATACCCGTTTGAACCTCAGTTACAGGATGTTCAACTTGAACCCTTGTGTTCATTTCTAAAAAATAAAATTTTCCATTTTCATATATAAACTCTACAGTACCAGCTCCTTCATAATTTATTTGCTCAACCATTTTTACAGTTTTGTCGAAAAGATCTTTTCTTGTTTTATCTGTTAAAATTGGGCTAGGTGTTTCTTCTATTAATTTTTGATGCCTTCTTTGAACAGAGCAATCTCTCTCAGCTAAATGTACAGTTTTGTTTTTTCCAGACATTACTTGAACTTCAATATGTCTTGGATTTTTAAAATACTTTTCAATATATAATTCGTCATTATTAAAAAATTTTTTAGCTTCAGATTTTGCGGTGAGAAACAAATCTTCTAATTTACTTTCCTCATCTACTATCTTCATGCCTTTTCCACCACCACCACCAGCTGCTTTAATTAGGACTGGGTATCCAATGTCTTTACAAATAGATTTTGCCTCAGAAAAAGATTTTACTCCACCCTCCGAACCTTCAATAACGGGTAGACCGAATTGTTTTGCAATCCTTTTTGCCTCAATTTTATCTCCCATTTTCGAAATTATTTCTGCACTGGGTCCAATAAATTTAATACCGTGTTTATTCACGATTTCAGAAAATTTTGCATTCTCTGATAAAAAACCATAGCCAGGATGAATTGCTTCTGCACCAGTCAAATCTACTGCAGACATTATGGATGAAATATTTAAATAACTATTTTGAGGTTGATGAGATCCTATACAAACACTTTCATCAGCTAATCTCACATGCATGGAATCCTCGTCAACATCTGAGTGCACTGCTACAGTTTTAATACCCCATTCCTTACAAGCCCTTATAATTCTAACAGCTATTTCTCCTCTATTAGCTATTAAAACTTTTTTGAACATTATTTTACTTAAGGATAACTAAAGTTTGACCAAACTCAACTGGTTGACCATCTTCTATTAAAATTTTTGCAACTTCACCGTCGGAAGTTGAAGGGACATGATTCATTGTTTTCATTGCTTCAACAATCATAACCGTTTGACCTTTTTTAATTTTATCTCCGATTTCAACAAATTTTTTAGCTCCTGGCTCTGCAGCTAAATAAGCTGTTCCTATAATTGGAGATTTAATTCTAATTCCATCACTATCGTCAGAAGATTTAAGCACCGCTTTGGTTGGTGAAACAACTGCGCTTGTTTTAATTTGATCAATGCCTCTAGAAGCTTTAGAGACTTTGATTTTTGTTTGACCATCTTGATATTCTAGCTCTGTTAATTCGAATTCTTTAAGATTATCCACTAATTCTTTTATTAATTTCTTATCAATTTTCATTTTTCCAAAAATTTGTTCATTGCGTTTAAAGACATTAAGTAACCTTCAGCTCCGAAACCACAAATAACTCCTTTTGCAACTTTACTTATAAGAGATTTATGTCTGAATTCCTCTCTATTATAAATATTACTAATATGCAATTCAATAATTGGAATTTTTAATATTTTCAAAGCATCATGAATTGCTACTGAGGTGTGAGTGTATCCTCCGGCATTAATGATTAATCCGTCTTGATTATTTCTTGAAGATTGAATTCGATCGACTAGTTCTCCCTCCAAATTGGATTGGAAAAAAGATAATCTGATATCACTTCGACTTGAGTAATCAATACAAATCTTTTCTATATCTTTTAAGGTTAAGCTTCCATATTGATTTTTCTCTCTCTCACCTAAAAGGTTGAGATTTGGTCCATTAAGAATTATAATTTTATTCATAATTTCTTAGCATTGAATAACCTAATTATGGCAAAAATACAATTAAATGGAAAAAAGGTACTTTTTAAATCTAACTGTTCATTATTTGATCTTTTAAAAAAATACAAATTAACTAATAAAAAAGTTGCAATTGAGCACAATGGAGTAATTGTTCCAAAAATAAATTATAAGAAAATAAATTTAAAAAATAATGATAAAATAGAAATTGTCCACTTTATAGGAGGAGGATAAAATGAAAAAAGATATTTTTAAAGTTGCTGGTAAAACACTTAAGTCAAGATTAATAGTTGGAACTGGCAAATATAGAAATTTTTTAGAAACTGCTAAAGCTATTAAAGCTTCTGGTGCAGATATGGTTACAGTAGCTGTCAGAAGAGTAAACATATTAGATAAGAAAAAACCTATTCTTACCGACTATCTCAATCCAAAAAAAATAATTTTACTCCCAAATACAGCCGGTTGCTTTAATTCAGATGAAGCTTTAAGAACTCTAAGGCTAGCAAGAGAGATGGGTGGATGGAAATTAGTAAAACTTGAAGTTTTAGGAGACAAAAAAACTCTTTATCCAAATATGATCGAAACAATAAAGTCCACTCAAATACTCGCCAGAGAAGGTTTTAAAGTAATGGTTTATTGTACTGATGATCCTTTATTAGCAAAAGAGTTAGAAAATAATGGAGCTTCAGCTATTATGCCTTTAGCCTCTCCAATCGGATCAGGTCTAGGTATACAAAATAAAGTAAATATTTCATTAATAATTAAACAATCAAAAGTTCCAGTTATCGTAGACGCAGGAATAGGCACTGCTTCAGATGCCACGATTGCAATGGAATTAGGTTGCGATGGTGTTTTAGTAAATAGCGCTATAGCTAAAGCTAAAAAACCTATACTGATGGCAAAAGCTTTTAAGAACGCAGTTGTTTCAGGAAGAAATTCATATTTAGCCGGGAGAATGATAAAAAGTCATTTGGCGTTAGCAAGTTCACCATTTAAAGGTTTAATTTAACTTTTCTTTTTTCTTCTCACCCAAAGGGTTCTGATATTTTTTTTGGATTTTGTTTTTTTAATTTTCTCTTTTGTTTTTTCGTTACTTTTTATCTTTTTTTTATCTTTAATAATAAGTTTTGATTTATTATTCTCAATAATTAAATTGATATTTTCAAAAGAATTGATAATTTTTTTTGACTTATTTAATAGATCAATTTTATATTCAGGAATAATAAATTTTTCTTCAGATAATAGATTTACTTCAAAAGAATATTTTTTTTTGAAATATTTTAATTCATCTATAAAATTTTTTTCAATAAAAATCTTTACTTTTTCTGGAATTCGAGCGTTGATAAATTTTACTTTATCTGTAAACGCCAAATGTTGGATTTTTTTCAAAATTTTTTGTGAAAAAGATGATAGCGATAATTGAGTTTCCCATTTGATTGAACCTTCTCGTAATCTTTGTCTTGTCATTTCAAGTAGACCAAAATTACTTATTCTACCGATTTGAATTCTTGCTCTATCCTTTCTAATACTTTCTCTCATTTTTTTTTCAACAGATCTTTTATTGTAAAAACTCATCATATCAATAAAATCGATCACAATAAGACCTGATAAATCTCTAAGTTTTATTTGGTGGGCTATTTCCTCGGCCGCTTCCAAATTAGTATTTAATGCAGTTTTCTCGATATTAATTTGCTTCGTAGATTGACCAGAGTTAATATCTATCGAAACAAGTGCTTCTGTAGGATTGATAACAAGATAACCCCCAGATTTTAATTTAACTGTTGGTTCATATATGTTGTTTAATTCTTTTTCAATTTTAGCATCATGAAATAAAGGGATTTTTCCTCTATATTTTTTTATGTTTTTGACATTCCTTGGCATTAATTCTTTCATAAATTTTTTAGCTTTTTGATATGCCTCATTACCTTCAACATAAACATTTTTTGTATTATTATCATAAGTGTCTCTTAAGGTTCTTTTAATAATATCACCTTCTTCATAAACAAGAGATGGAGCATTAGAGTCTATTGCTCTATTTTTTATTTCTTCCCAGGTTTTTAAAGTATTTTGAAAATCTTTTTCTATTTCATTTTTTGACTTATTTGCACCAGCTGTTCTTACAATCACACCCATACTTTTTGGTATATCTATATCATTGAGAATATTTCTTATTTTTTGTCTGTCTGATGAATTAAAAATTTTTCTTGATATTCCCCCGCCTTTGGGAGTATTAGGCATCAAAACCATATATTTACCTGCTAAAGATATAAATGTAGTTAGCGCAGCTCCTTTTTGTCCACGCTCTTCTTTGATAACCTGAATTAAAATTACTTGCCCGGGTTTAATAACTTCCTGGATTTTATATCTTCTAATACCGAATGATAATTTTACTTTATCTCGGTACTCTTGTTTTTTATTTTCTTTAGAAATTTGATTTTCTTGTTCATCAAATTTTTGATCTTTGATTTCCGATTCTTCAGATCTAATATTATCTTGATTAGGATCAATTGTTTTATCTTTTAAATCTTCTCTAATTTTTTCTTCAGCTATTCTTATTTTTTCTTTGTCCTCTGAAGGTAATTGATAATAATCTGATTGAATATCATTAAAAGCTAAAAAACCATGACGCTCTCTACCAAAGTTAACAAAAGCAGCTTGTAAAGATGGTTCAACCCTGCTTACCGTAGCTAAATATATATTATTTTTAAAATTTAAATTATTCGTATCTTCGAATTCATATTCCTCAATACTATTTTCAGATTTAAGAACAATACGAGTTTCATTCGGATGCGATGCATCAATGTATAAGTTTTTTTCCATTTGATTAGAATTCCTTTAATATTATTAAAATTTGATTTTTTTAAATTTGTCATTATCAATATTTTATACAATTTTATTCACAATTACACGATTTAAATGAATGAATGCCTAAAGATAGTCAGATTTGTTATTATAAATGGTTCATATGATAAAACTACTCAATTTTTCGGTAAAATTTATAATCATATTTTTTTCTGTAGTAGTTTTTTTTATTTTTTCGACACTGTGGTATTTTTCAATAGGTTTGCCTGATTATAAAAAACTTTCAAATTACCAACCTCCAATCTCAAGCAGAGTTTATTCGGAAGACAACAGATTAATTGCTGAATATGCTTTAGAAAAAAGATTATTTATTCCATTCGACTCCATTCCGGAAAAAATTATTAACTCATTTCTTGCCGCTGAAGATAAGAATTTTTTTAGTCATCCTGGGATAGACGCAAAAGGAATATTGAGAGCTACTATAAAAAATTTAAAAAATATTTCTCAAAATAAAAGACTTGAAGGAGCTTCAACTATTACACAACAGGTTGCAAAAAATTTTTTACTCACTAACGAAGTTTCAATAAAAAGAAAAATAAAGGAAGCAATTTTGGCTTTTAGAATTGAAAGAGCTTATACAAAAGAAAGAATTTTAGAACTTTATTTAAATCAAATTTATTTAGGGCAGGGCACTTATGGTATTGCTGCTGCCAGTCTAGAATATTTTGATAAATCTATTAAAGATTTAAATTATTCTGAGACAGCACTATTGGCAGCTTTACCCAAAGCACCAAGTAAGTACAACCCTTATAAATATCCTGAGATTGCAAAATTCAGAAGAAATTTAGTACTTGAAAATCTTGAGGAAAATAATTTTATAAATAAAAAAGAATTAATTATTCTTAAAGAAACAGAATTAACACTTAAAAGAAGGAAAATCGAAATAGTCAATGAAGCAAATTCCTACACAGAAGAAGTAAGAAGAATCGTGAAAGATATTTATGGTTTTGAAAAACTTTATTCACAGGGATTAAGTATTAACACACCTCTTAGAATAAATTATCAAATTCAAGCATTAAAATCTCTTAGACAAGGGATCGAAGATTACGACCGTAGACGAGGTTGGAGAGGCCCAATTGCAAATAAAATTAAAAATAAAAAATGGCAAGATAAAATTTCTAAATATAAACTTGATCCAACTTTAAACTGGCACTTTGCAGAAATTATTTCTTTAAATAATGATGAAATAATATTTGAAACAATAAATAAAAAAAAACTTTCTAAAGGAAATATAGCGTTTAAAAATATTAAGTGGACAATTCCAAAAAAAAAATCAATAGAGGACGTTCATAAAATTGGTGATATTATTTTCGTAAAAAAAGATAATGGTTCTTGGTTTTTAAAACAATACCCAAAAGTAAATGGTGGCATTGTGGCACTAGATCCTTTCACAGGTGAGATTTTTGCTTTAGCAGGTGGTTTTAATTTTAGAACTAGTGAATTTAACAGAGTCACTCAAGCAAAAAGACAACCAGGATCTGCATTTAAGCCAATTGTTTATGCTGCGGCTTTAGAAAATGGATTTTCTCCTAATTCAATAATTCTTGATGCGCCTTTTGTTGAAAGTCAAGGCGTTGGTTTAAAAAATTGGAAACCAGAAAACTATGGAAAAAAATTTTATGGTCCAACGACTTTTAGAAAAGGTATTGAATATTCAAGAAATTTAATGACAGTGAGGATCGCAAAGATTTTAGGTTTGGATGAAATTTTAAATTTATCAAAAAAATTAAATATTTATAACGAAATACCTGAACTATTATCAGTCTCTTTGGGTGCAGCAGAAACTACATTAATAAATTTGACAGCCTCTTATGCGACATTTGTAAACGGCGGTATAAAAATTGAACCAAAATTAATTTCAAGAATACAAGATAGAAGGGGAAAAACAATTTTCCAAAGTAAAAATATAAAATGTATTGGTTGTGATAAATTTATAAATGATGACGAAAAAGGACTTCCAAAAATTGAAATCCAAAACGAAAGAGTAATTAGTGAGGAAACCGCATACCAAATGACTTCAATTTTACAAGGAGCAGTTAAAAGAGGCACAGCAAAAAAATTAAGAACTCTGAAGGTTCCTTTGGCAGGAAAAACTGGCACGACAAATGATAACTACGATGCATGGTTTATAGGATTCTCATCTCACTTAGTTGTTGGAGTTTATATAGGTTTTGATAACCCAAAGTCTTTAGGAAAATTTGAGACCGGATCAAAAGCAGCATTACCTATTTTTAAAGATTTTGTTGAAAAAGCTCTTTACAAAGAGGATTTCAAGGAATTCCGAATACCTGAAAATATCTATTTAACTTCTTTAGATTATGACACAGGGGTAAAATCAACTGGAAGTGAAAAA
>CACODU010000021.1 GCA_902626045.1 uncultured Pelagibacteraceae bacterium | reverse complement strand
GACATTGTTTCAGCTTTGGTATGCTTCTCCTTTCCCTTTTTGGTTTAACTTTGGAATGTTTAAAGGATTACCTGCTCGAGCAATTCATCTAGGTTTCGCACTTACACTTACATTTTTGATTTTTCCTATTGTACGAGGAAAGAAAATATCAGTTTTCGATATTCTTATAAGTATTTTTGCTGCATTCTGTTGTCTTTATATTTATTTTTTTTACGATGATCTTGTTAATAGGGGCGGGATACTTTTAGTTAAAGAGATATTCGGATTTAAAGTTCCCGTCGAGCTTATTATTGGGGCAACAGGTATTTTAATACTTTTAGAGGCCACAAGAAGAGCTATTGGATTACCATTAGTAATAATTGCTATCTGTTTTCTTTTATTTTCTTATTTTGGTAAATATGCGCCAGATATTATTTCTCATGGGGGTCTTTCTGTAAAAAGATTAGTTGGATTTCAATGGTTCGATCAAGAAGCTATTTTTGGAATACCTATAGGTGTATCTGTTGATTTTATATTTTTATTTGTTCTCTTTGGAGCTTTATTGGAAACAGCTGGAGGAGGAAAATATTTCTTAGATTTAGCATTTGCTATGGTTGGTAAGATGAGAGGAGGACCTGCTAAAGCCGCAATTTTAGGATCAGGAATGACAGGAATGATATCAGGTTCTTCAATTGCAAATACTGTAACTACTGGAACTTTTACAATTCCGATTATGAAAAAAACTGGATTCTCTCAAGAGAAGGCAGGGGCTATTGAAGTTTCATCATCTGTAAATGGTCAAATCATGCCTCCAGTTATGGGCGCTGCAGCTTTCGTTATGGCAAGTTTTATCGGTGTTACTTATTTTGAAGTTGTCAAACACGCTTTTTTACCAGCTATCATTTCATACATTGCTTTATTTTATATATCCCACCTAGAGGCTCTTAAATTAGGGCTTAAAGGAATGGATGATGCCGATGTTCCTCATCTAAAGAGAACCTTTTTATCTGGACTGCATTTTCTAATACCAATTTTTGTTTTAATTTTTCTTCTTGTCCACATGAGATATACGGCAGGTTTTTCAATTTTTTATGCAACCATCTCTTTAATTTTAGTGAATTTAATAAATCGTATTATTAAAAACTCAGATTATAAAATTGGCTTAATCGATTGGTGGAACCAAACTATTGTTGGCCTTCAAAAAGGTGCGATTAATATGGTAGGAGTTGGAATTGCAATTGCCACTGCAGGAATAATAGTAGGAGCAGTTGGATCTACAGGATTAAGCACTAATTTAATTATAGTCATTGAGACAATAGCTAGAGATAATGTAATCATATTAATTTTATTAACTATTATTCTTTGTTTATTACTTGGAATGGGTCTCCCTACGACTGCAAACTATGTGGTAGTGGCTTCACTAATGGCTACCGTTTTAGTTGACGTTGGAAACGCTTCAGGTTTTATTTTTCCATTAATTGCTGTTCACTTATTCGTGTTTTATTTTGGATTAATGGCTGATGTTACACCTCCTGTTGGTTTGGCATCATATGCGGCAGCAGCAATTTCTGGTGGCGATCCTTTAAGAACGGGACTCCAAGCTATTTGGTATAGTTTAAGAACCGGAATCTTACCTATAGTTTTTTTATTCAATCATGAGCTTTTATTAATCGGCGTAGATAGTATTTGGCAAGCTTTATTAGTAATAGCAACTTCTCTAATTGGTATTTTAGTTTTTACTGCAGCCACACAACAATGGTTCATAAATAAATTAAGGTGGTACGAAACTATAGCTTTTTTAATCATATCTTTATCTTTTTTAGCTCCTGACTATGTATTAGGTAAATTCTACCCAAAATTTAATGAACAAAAACTCTCAGCAGAAAGTATTCAAAATTTATCTTTTGATCCTTCGAAAGAAGTGCACATAAAAGTAACTCGAGTTACTGAATACGGCGAAAGATATAAATTATTCGTGATTGATAAAGGGAAGTTTGAAAATGACTACAATCTTGAAGAATACGGAGTGACATTAGCAGATCAGAATGATCAACTCACTGTAGACAAATTAAATTGGAAAGGGGAGGCAAAAAAATCTGGTATTCAAATGGGCGACATCATAAGTAATTTTAAAATTGAAAATCCTGAAAGACCGAATAAAGCTATTGTTTACCCTTTTGCTTTAATTTCCCTCTTTATATTTGGTTTCATCAACTCTAGGAATAAATCCGTAAGAGCATCATAAAAGCGCAGTGCTTTTTTTTAAAAATTTAATTAAATGACTAAATGAAATTCATTTTAAAAATAACTTTAATATATTTTTTATTAATATCATTAAGTTTTTCTGAAACAAACTTTCAGCAAAAAAAATTTTACTATGAAAATCTTGTTAAAAACTGGACCAAAATCTTTCCAGACAGCAATAGAAATGCTGCTGGACCTAGATTTTTCAAATATTTAATAGACGAAAATTTAACTTACGAAGAATTCATTGAGTATAATAAATTATATTGTCCCGTATCAGGTTCCTTGATTAACCCTGGAGAAAAACCAGATTTTATTTTTGTAAAAGAATTAAGAACACAAAAAAATATTTGTGGTGAACTTTACAGATGTTGTTGGCCGTGTTCTTGTGATCTCATGAATTACACTAAGGTGAAAAAAATCAAACATAAATTTAAAGATGGCCCAAGATCAATTGACGTTCTTTTGATAGATAATCCATGTACAAAAAAAGATTTTCCGAAGGAAGTAAATAGAAATTATTTCTGCAATGGTCAAAAATTAGATAAAGAAGAGGTTTATGTAGTTGATAGTAAATTAGTAATAGGAATTTTATACGAAGCAAAAAAATGTCAAAAAACAGATATTAAAAAAATAGAGTCTAATGAAATTACAGGAAAATTTTGTGCTTTCAAAAATGATATTCCTTTAGATGAAATGAATATCGGTATGGGCGATATATTTATTAAGATGGCGAGATAGTCACATTACTTTGTTTAAAAATATATGTTTTTCCAGTTTTTGTAATTTTGTAATTATTAGTCTTTCCGTTTGTCCATTTAATTGAAACTTTAAAATCTTTTTCACCTTTCCGAATTCCATAATGAGCAACAGGCTCCATTTGGCATAAATATCCTGATCCTGCATCGATTGTTTTAGAGTGTTCTCTTAAATTAGAAGTAAGCGTTACCGTAGCTCCTCTTGCCGGTGCACCATTTTTATTTAATGGTTTTATTCTTAAAAAATTATTACTTTTTTTTATATCAGCTTTATAAAGAGTAAGTATTTGGTTCCCAGTTTCTCCATGTGAGATTAATAATTCTAAAATGCCATCTTTATCGATATCTGCTACAGCTGCGCCTGTACCAAGTCCATTAGGTTCAGAATTAATTGCTAAATCAATTTCTTTTAACTCCCCGTTTTCTTTAATTTTAAATAATTTATTTGGCTCTCCAATATTATTTAAAAAAATTTCATCGTAACCGTCATTATCAAAATCTGCAGATATTACTGTTCTTATTTTGGACGGTATCTTAAATTGTCCTTCAGCAATGTCCTCATAAGTGTTTTCTTTTTTTACAAAAATTCGATGTTCTCCGTCCCAATTACCACTCACTATATCTAACTGTCCTCTGTACAAGACATCACTTAGGGCTGTTCCTCTTCCATTTTCATATGGGTCTAAAACGTCGTAGCTTGAGGCGACATCATAGAAGGTGCCATCAACATTTTTATACAAAAAATTAACTCCTCTTTCGTTTGCAGCGAAAATATCAATATTGTTGGATAGAATGTGGCCCGCAACAACTGCTCGTCCCCCAGTTATTTTGTCCAACCCAAACTCTGTTGCTTTATCAGCAATTCTTCCTTTAAATTTTTCATAGAATCTTGTAGGGCCACCATAATTAGCAACATAAATCCCAAATTTTCCATTTCCTTTTCTATCTACACAGACTACCGAACGACCAGCTGTAAAGTTTAAATCTGATTGATTTTTATTCTGTTCGAAAAGATCAAAAAATTTTTTGTTTTTTAGATCTATTAGTCTATCAGAATATCTTTTTTCACCACTATATGTGTCCGTGTTAAGAAAATAAATTTCTTCATACCCATCAGAGTCAATATCGCATGCAGCAACTCCAATAGTAAAACTTTTTTTATCAGTAAATTTTTCATCATCAATAATATTTTTTAGTTTATTATCTTTATACGAAAGAGCTAAATTTTCACTTCCAAAACCCGCAACTATAAATTCATACGTTCCATTGTTGTCTACATCAGCAACTGATATTCCGTACCTAAGGCTTTCGTAATTTCCCTCAATTAAGTTAGTTATGTTCTTAAAAAAATTTGCTGATGCGTTATTAAATATAAAAAGAGAGAGTAGAGCAGAAACTAAAACAGATTTTGTATGCATTATTAACTATTTTAGTATTTTCCAAGTACCACTTGCAGAGGCAACTATGTCGCTAGAATTTGAAATTTCACAAGAGATAAAGATCAGAGTATTTGTTTTTTTTAATATCTTAACTTTTCCTTTCAATTTATCACCTAACAACCCTGCAGAAATAAATTTCATATCTAAATTTATTGTTACACATCTTTTATCTCCTGCTACTCTATGAGCAGCTGTGCCCATTCCTGTGTCTGCAATGGAAGCAAGGAAACCACCATGAGCAATTTTTCCAGTATTAAGATGCATTTCTGTTACTTCAACAATAAATTCGTATTGTTTTTCGCTGATCTGTTTTAACTCCAGACCACCTAAATGCTTCATAAAACCTTTATTAGTGTCGTCCATAATTTTTCTTATCATATATTGGCATCAGTTGTGAGAAAATTACAGCAGCTAATATTAAAAATATTCCTAAAACTTTAATTTCATTTAAGAATTGGTCTAATATTAACCATGCCAAAATCGCTGCGAAAACACCTTCCAAAGAGAAAACTATTGCTGCAGGAGCTGGAGATATATTTTGTAAACTATATGTTTGTAATAAAAAGGCGAGTCCACTTGATAAAATACCGACATATAAAACTTCGTACGAGTCTTTTAAAAAATTGTTGAACGTTGGGTCTTCAAAGTAGAACATTGGACCTATCAAAACTAAACATGCTACTAAACATTGAGACATTGCTATAGTTATAGGAAAGTTAAACATTTCAATTGTTTTTCTAATAAGCAAAATATGAACTCCCCAACAAAAGGCACTAAGTATCCCGAGACTGTCACCTAATCTTACCGAATAATTATTAAGTTCGCTTAGGAGTAAGCCACCAAGAATACAGATAAAAACTGATGGCCAAATTGACCAATGCATTTTTTTTGAAAAGATAAAATAAGAAATTACCGGAACGACCAAAACATAAAAAACTGTGAAAACCCCTGTGTTAGCTACATCAGTATAGATTAAAGAAATCTGTTGTAGTTCTTGGCCTATGGCTAAAACAAATCCTAAGTAAAATAAAAAATAAGCTATTTTTCTTTTATCAAGTTGTTTAAAATTTATATTTTTAAATTCAAAAATGAAAAAGAAAGGAACTAGAGTTAAAAACCCGATTAAAAATCTTCCTACATTAAAAGTATGTGGCCCTATAAAATCCATGCCCATGTCTTGCGCCACAAAAGCTGAGCCCCAAAGAACAGACGTAACAATAGCGCAAATCAGTGAGAACGATTTTTTATCCATCAGGGGTTAATAGTTTAAGAAGATCTAAACAGCAAGCTTAAAGGCAAAATCTTTACCAAGACATTTTCCAAGATAGACACAAAATCTAGCACCTTCTGCGCCATCTATTAATCTGTGATCATAAGATAGTGATATTGGAAGTATTTTTTTAGAAACTATTTGATTTTTTTCTTTAACAAGTCGATCGAAAGTTCTTCCAACTCCTAAAATGGCTACTTCTGGTGGATTAATAATGGGTGTAAAATGTGTTCCACCGATTCCTCCTAAACTTGAGATGGTCATCGATCCACCAAAAAATTCTTTTTTATCAATTTTAAGTTCTCTACAAAGTTGACTTGTATTTTTTAGCTCCTCTCCAATTTTTTGAATACTCATTTGATCGACGTTTCTCAATTTAGGAACCATTAGGCCATGAGGAGTATCAACGGCAAAACCGATATGAAAATATTTTTTATAAATAATTTTATTACTCTCAGGGTTTAATGATGCGTTAAAATTTGGAAATTCTTTTAGAGCGCTCACTAGGGCTTTTGCAATAAAAGCAAGAGGAGTTACTTTAATTTTTTCACCGGTATAATAATCGTATAAAGAATTTCTAAACTGTTCCATGTCAGTAACATCTATTTCATCATGTTGTGTGACGTGGGGGATTTCTGTCCATGATCTGACTAAATGTGGTCCCGAAAGTTTCTTAACACGTGGTAGATCTTGTGTTGCTATTTCTCCAAATTCTTCGTGAGAATATTCTTCTACATATTTTGTAACCTCTTTTTTTTGCACCTCACCTTGAGAAACTGTGACTTGAGATTTTATAAAATTTTTTACATCTTCTTCTGACACTCTTCCAGCTCGTTGTGTGCCAGAAATTTTAGAAATATCCGCCCCCAGTTCTCTTGCAAACTTTCTTATTTTTGGACTTGCGGAACTTTTTCCTGAAGCAGCAACACTAGGTGCTGGTTGTTGCTGTTGTACCTGAACTACTTCGTTTTGTTTTTTTTCTTTAACAGGTTCTTTTTTAGATTTTTCTTTTACAGGCTCATTTGTTTCCTGCTTCGACTCTAAAGTAAGAATTAAATCTCCTTTGTTAATTTTATCACCAACAGAAACATTAATTTTTTCTATCTTGCCT
Source organism: uncultured Pelagibacteraceae bacterium (assembly GCA_902626045.1). Taxonomy (GTDB): domain Bacteria; phylum Pseudomonadota; class Alphaproteobacteria; order Pelagibacterales; family Pelagibacteraceae; genus Pelagilacustribacter. The sequence continues at coordinate 3,213 of CACODU010000021.1, read as the reverse complement.
TCGTGAGTTGATGGCACCTCAACACTTGATTTGTCACTTTCTAAAGTTATTAAAGAATCATTCTTTTTAATAACTTGACCTTTTTTAACAAGAACTTCGATGACTTCTACATCTTTAAAGTCTCCCATATCTGGAACTAAAATTTTTTGGATTGTCATTTTATAAATTTGCCGGGAAATCTTTCTCTTTGTCTATCTTATATTTTTTAATTGCTTTTTCTGCTTCTTCAGAACCCACAAGTTGTTCTTTTGCTAATGCGCTTAAGGTAAAGGCTACTATATGCTCTTTATCTACCTCAAAAAATTTTCTAAGATTTTTTCTAGTGTCACTTCTTCCATAGCCATCTGTTCCGAATGAGTAAAACTTCTTGTCCGTGTAAGGTCTAATCTGATCTGTGAATGCTCTTGTATAATCAGAAGCTGCTATGACTGGTCCATCTCTTTTAGACAAACATTCTTGAACATAAGATTTTTTTGGTTTTTTATTTGGATTTAAAAGATTCAATCTTTCAGTTTCCATTCCATCTCTCCTTAATTCATTAAAACTCGTCACGCTCCAAATGTCTGCATCTATATTATATTCTTTTGATAAGATTTCAGAAGCAGATATAATTTCTCTTAAAATTGTTCCTGAACCTAATAATTGAACTTTAGTTTTTCCTTTATTTTTTCCTTCTTTGAATAAGTACATACCTTTTAAAATTCCATCATCACAACCTTTAGGTTTTTCTGGATGAGAGTAGTTTTCATTCATTGCAGTGATGTAGTAAAAGACATTCTCTTTCTTTTCATGCATTCTTCTTAAGCCTTCTCTAAATATTGTTGCCATCTCGTAAGCAAATGTTGGATCATAACTAATGCAGTTTGGAATATTTGATGCTAATAATTGGCTGTGCCCATCCTGGTGTTGTAATCCTTCTCCAGCTAATGTGGTTCTTCCAGCCGTTGCTCCAATTAAAAACCCTCTAGCTTGGGAGTCACCAGCTGCCCATGCTAGATCTCCAACTCTTTGAAATCCGAACATAGAATAGAAAATATAAACTGGTATCATTTCGATATCGTGATTAGTGTAAGCGGTTCCTGCTGCAATCCAAGATGACATCGCACCAGACTCATTGATACCTTCCTCTAAAACTTGTCCACTTTTATCCTCTCGATATGAACTAAGTTGTTCAGAGTCTACCGGCTCATATTTTTGTCCTTCATGCGCGTAAATACCAATTTTTTGAAAAAATCCCTCCATTCCAAAAGTTCTCGCTTCATCAGGGATGATTGGTACTAACCTTGGTGCAACATTTTTATCTCTTAGGAGCGCGGTCATCATTCTCACTAAAGCCATTGTCGTGGACATTTCTTTTTCCCCAGTTGATTTCATGAATGCATCAAAGATGTCTTTTGGTGGAGCTTTAATTTGTTTAGCAAAAGATGATCGCTCAGGAATGAAACCTCCAAGTTTCATTCTCTTATCTTTTAAATATTTTATCTCTTCAGAATTTTCATTAGGTTTAAAATATTCAATATTCTTAACCTGTTTATCTGTTAACGGGACATTAAATCTATCTCTATAGTAAAGTAAATCCTCTTCATCTAATTTTTTTTGTTGATGGGTTGTGTTTACACTTTCACCTGTTTTACCCATTCCATATCCTTTAATAGTTTTTGCTAAGATAACCGTTGGTGATCCAGTATGTTGCACTGCTGCTGCATAAGCTGCATAAACTTTGTGAGGATCATGACCTCCTCTATTTAATCTCCAAATATCTTTATCTGTTAAAGAAGAAACAAGCTCAGTAAGCTCAGGATATTTTCCAAAAAATTTTTCTCTAACATAAGATCCACCCTTAGCCTTAAATGCTTGGTATTCTCCATCTACACATTCGTTCATTCTTTTTATAAGAAGACCTGTCTTATCTTTAGCCAATAATTGATCCCAGTATGATCCCCAAATAACTTTTATTACATTCCAACCCGAACCTCTAAAGCTACCCTCTAGTTCCTGAATAATTTTACTATTTCCTCGAACAGGGCCATCTAGTCTTTGTAAATTACAATTTACTACGAAAACTAAATTATCTAATTTTTCTCGAGCAGCTAAACCAATTGCTCCAAGTGATTCAGGTTCATCCATTTCACCATCACCAAGAAATACCCAAATTTTTCTTCCTTCATCTTTAACTAATCCTCTATTGATAAGATATTTCAAAAATCTGGCTTGATAGATAGCCATGATAGGTCCAAGACCCATAGATACAGTCGGAAACTGCCAGAACTTTGGCATCAACCAAGGGTGAGGGTAAGAAGACAAACCACCCTTATTAACCTCTTGTCTAAAACCATCTAATTGTTTAGCTGTTAGTCTACCCTCTAAGAAAGCTCTTGCATACATTCCTGGAGCTGAGTGTCCTTGAAAATAAATTAAATCACCTCCAAATTTATTATTCTTTGCTCTCCAAAAGTGATTCATACCTACATCGTAAAGCGTGGCTGCAGATGCAAAAGTACCAATGTGACCACCTAGTTCAGGACTTTTTTTATTAGCTTTTACGACCATCGCTGCAGCATTCCACCTAACATATGCCCGGATTTTTTTTTCAATATTTTGATCACCTGTTGATTTCATTTCAGCCTCTGGCGGAATAGTATTGATGTAGGGAGTTGTCCTTGTATCTGGTAGAACAAGACCAGATTTATAAGCTTGATCGATAACTTTGTTTAATAAGTAACTTGCTCTTGAGGAACCATCATTTTCAATAACTGAATTAAGAGAGTCTATCCATTCATTTGTTTCAACAGGATCAATATCATCTTTTGAAGCTGGTTCAGCAAAGACTTTCTTAACTTGTCTCACCTGATTTAATTCGCCATTAGTTTTTGGTGTTTCTTGAGTTTGAACTTTTTTTTCAATTTTTTTCTCTTTTGGAGCCGAAGCAGCTTGACCATTTTCTATTGTTGCTAATACACTTCCCTCTGAAACTTTATCCCCAATTTTAACTTTTAAATCTTTGATTTCTCCAGCAGCTGGAGATGGTATTTCCACGCTAGACTTATCGCTTTCGATTGTGACGATGGGATCATTCTTGTTTATTTGGTCTCCAGGTTTAACAAGTACTTCTATGACCTCAACATCTTTAAAATCACCTATATCTGGAACTGAAATATTCTGAGCCATAATTAGCTATTATAAACTGGGTGAAACATATTAAAAAATAAATAA
>CACODU010000020.1 GCA_902626045.1 uncultured Pelagibacteraceae bacterium | reverse complement strand
ATTGTAAATAGAAATTTACGATAAAGTTTTTTATATTTAATGCAATTATCTTTTACTCAAAAGAAAAATTTAAGAAAAAACTTTGGAAAACTTATAGAAGGTTTATCTATACCTAACTTAATTGAGGTTCAAAAAAATTCCTATAATGAGTTTTTAAAATCAAAATCTTTAAACGATCAATTGGCTGATTTATCAAAGGGTATTGATAAAGTTTTTAAAAGCATTTTTCCTATAGAAGATGGGAACGATAAAGCAACTTTGGAATATATTTCATATAAATTAGACAGACCAAAATTTGATGTTATCGAGTGCAAACAAAGAAGCTTGTCTTATTCTGCATCACTAAAAGCAAATTTAAGGTTAGTTGTTTATGATATAGATGCTGAAAATAATACTAAACAAATTTTATCAGCAAAAGAACAAGAAGTATTTATAGGCGACCTTCCTTTGATGACACCAAGTGCAACATTTATAACAAATGGTGTTGAAAGAGTAGTTGTAAATCAAATGCATCGAAGTCCAGGAGTTTTTTTTGATCACGATAAAGGCAAAACTCATGCAAGTGGAAAGCTATTATTCAATTGCAGAATAATCCCAGGAAGAGGCTCATGGTTAGACTTTGAGTTTGATCCAAAAGATATTTTATATTTTAGAATCGACAGAAAGAAAAAACTTCCCATCACAACTTTTTTATTTGCTCTTGGCTTCTCAAAAAATAAAATAATTGAATCATTTTATACTACAAATAAATATTTATATAATAAAGATAACAAAAATTGGACAACAGAATTTGTTCTAGAAAATTATAAGAGACCTATTAAATTATCCTATGATTTAATTGATGCTAAAAGTAATAAAAAAGTTTTGAGCAAAGGAGAAAAATTAAATCCAATAATTGCTAAGAAGCTGAAAGAAAAAGGATTAAGCTCAATAGCTTTAACAAATGAGCAGTTAATAGGAAATTATTTAGGAAAAGATATAAAAGATAGTAGTGGTGAACTTCTAGTAGGAGCTGGATTTGATATAACTGAGGAACAATTAAATAAAATTGTTTCCGAAGAAATAAAAGAATTAACTATTGTTAATATTGATCCGATTAATAAAGGTCCATATATTCTTGAAACACTTAAATTAGATAAAAACTCAAATAAAAATGACGCCTTAAATGATATATATAAAGTTTTAAGACCTGGCGAAGCACCTTCTATTGAGATTGCTGAAGAGGTATTTAAAAATTTGTATTTTAAAAAAGAAAGATATGACTTATCTGAGGTAGGTAGAGTCAAACTTAATTCAAAATTAAATCTTAGCATCAATCCAAAGAAAACAATCTTAGAAACCGAGGACATTGTAGCCATAATTAAATTTATGTTAAATTTAAGAGATGGTAACGGTGATGTGGACGATATTGATCACTTAAGTAATAGGAGAGTAAGATCTGTAGGTGAACTTGTTGAAAATCAATTTAGAATTGGACTGTTAAGAATGGAGCGAACTGTAAAAGAAAAAATGTCAACTTTTCTAGAGATTGAGTCTGCGATGCCTCAGGATCTTATTAATGCGAAACCAATTACTACATCTCTTAAAGATTTTTTTGCAACTTCACAACTTTCACAATTTATGGATCAAACAAATCCATTATCAGAGATAACACATAAAAGAAGGGTTTCAGCTCTCGGACCTGGGGGATTAACGAGAGAAAGAGCTGGCTTTGAAGTTAGGGATGTACATCCGACTCACTACGGAAGGATATGTCCAATTGAAACTCCTGAAGGGCCAAATATTGGTTTGATCAATAGTTTAGCAACATATTGTAGAGTGAATAAATTTGGTTACATAGAAAGTCCTTATAAAAAAGTATTGAATGGAAAGGTTACTTCTGAAATCAAATATCTATCTGCGATAGAAGAAGAAAAATATACAATTGCTCAAGCTAATTCAGCCTTAAATAAAGATGGATCATTCGTAGAAGAATTAGTTGCTTGTAGAAAAAATCTAAACTTTGAATTGTCATCAAGAGAAAATATTGAATTTATTGACGTATCTCCCAAACAGTTGGTATCAGTAGCTGCTGCTTTAATACCATTTTTAGAAAATGATGACGCAAACAGAGCTTTAATGGGATCTAACATGATGAGACAAGCTGTTCCATTATTAAAACCTGAGTCCCCACTAGTAGGTACGGGCATAGAGTCCGATGTTGCATTAGACTCTGGTGTCACAATCGTTGCTAAGAGGAGCGGAATAGTAGACAAAATTGACGGAAAAAGAATAGTAGTTAAATCTACTGATGTCACTGACTTATCTCAATCTGCAGTAGATATTTACAATTTATCTAAATTTCAAAGATCAAATCAAAACACGTGTATAAATCAAAAACCATTAGTAAAAGTAGGAGACAAAATTAAAAGAGGCGATATCATTGCAGATGGTCCCGCAACAAAATTAGGAGAATTAGCATTAGGCAAAAATGTTACAGTCGCGTTTATGCCTTGGCAAGGATATAACTTTGAAGACTCAATTTTAATTTCAGAGAGATGCGTTACGGATGATGTTTTTACCTCGGTGCATATCGAAGAATACGAGTCTATGGCTAGAGATACTAAACTTGGCGCAGAAGAAATAACAAGAGATATACCAAATGTGAGTGAAGAAAGCTTAAGAAATCTAGATGAGTCAGGAATTGTATACGTTGGAGCTGAAGTAAAACCTGGAGATATTTTAGTTGGTAAGGTGACTCCTAAAAGTGAAACATCATCAAGCCCAGAGGAAAAATTATTAAGATCTATATTTGGAGAAAAAGCAACCGATGTCAGAGACTCTTCTTTAAAACTTCCTTCAGGAAGCACAGGAGTAGTTATAGATGTCAGAGTATTTAATAGACATGGAATAGAAAAAGATGAAAGATCTGTAGCTATTGAAAGAGCCGAAATTGAGTCTGTGCAAGAGGACAAAAAAGTAGAAGAGGAAATATTAAATAGAAACATCAAATTAAGAGTAATTGATTTACTAAGCGGACAAAGTATCAATAAGCCTTTCAAAGATTTAAAACCCGGAACAACTTTAAACCATAATGATTTTGAAAAACTAAACTTAAAAGAGCTTTGGAAAATACCTTTACAAAAGCAAGAATTATATACTGATCTAGAAAAATTAAAAAACCAATTTGAAAACGTATCTGAAGATATAAAATTAAGATTTGAAGATAAAGTTACAAAGATACAGCAAGGTGACGATTTACTACCTACTGTAATGAAAGTGGTGAAAGTATTTGTTGCTGTAAAAAGAAGGTTAATGCCTGGAGATAAAATGGCTGGTAGACACGGAAATAAAGGTGTCGTTAGTAAAATTGTTCCGGTAGAAGATATGCCTTATATGGAAAATGGGAAACCAGTTGATATAGTTCTTAATCCTTTAGGTGTACCAAGTCGTATGAATGTTGGTCAAATATTAGAAACTCACTTAGGCTGGTCATGCTCAGAGCTCGGTGATCAAATTAAAAAATTTTTAAAAAATTTTGATAATGAGATAGAAAAAATTAAAGACAAATTAAAAGAAATTTATGGAAAAAATTATTTCGAAAATGTAATTTCAAAATTGTCTAACAAAGAAATTGCCGAGTTGGTTCAAAATTTATCAAATGGTGTACCTATTGCCACTCCTGTCTTTGACGGAGCTAGCACAGAAGATATTACAAAAATGCTAGATTTAGCTAAACTTCCAAATTCTGGGCAAACAAATTTGTGGAATGGTCAAACTGGTGAAAGATTTGATAGACCTGTCACAGTTGGTATAATTTACATGTTAAAATTAAATCATCTAGTAGAAGATAAAATTCATGCTAGATCCACAGGCCCTTACAGTCTTGTTACTCAACAGCCTCTTGGTGGTAAAGCCCAACTTGGAGGACAAAGATTTGGTGAAATGGAGGTTTGGGCGTTAGAGGCTTACGGTGCTTCTTATACTTTACAAGAAATATTAACTGTAAAATCTGATGATGTTGCGGGAAGAACAAAAGTTTATGAAACAATAGTAAAAGGTAATAATAATTTTGAGTCGGGCGTGCCAGAGTCATTTAATGTTTTAGTGAAGGAGATAAGAGCTTTAGGTTTAAATATAGAGCTTAATTAATTATGGAAAAAAATTTAGCAAAAAACTTTGAAAATCACAATATTGTTCAAGAAAATAATTTTGATAGTATTAAAATTACCTTAGCAAGTCCTGAAAAAATAAAATCTTGGTCATATGGTGAAATTAAAAAACCTGAAACTATAAATTATCGAACTTTTAGGCCTGAAAAAGACGGCTTGTTTTGTTCAAGAATTTTTGGACCTGTCAAAGATTACGAGTGTTTGTGTGGAAAATATAAAAGAATGAAGTTCAGAGGGATTATTTGTGAAAAATGTGGAGTAGAGGTCACAAAATCAAATGTAAGAAGAGAGAGAATGGGACATATAGATTTAGCATGTCCAGTAGCTCACATATGGTTTTTAAAATCACTACCAAGTAGAATTTCTTTAGTTATAGACATGAAACTTAAAGAGGTGGAGAAGGTTTTATATTTTGAGAGTTTTATTGTAATAGAGCCGGGTTTAACAACATTAAAAAAAGGTCAATTATTGAACGAGGAGGCTCTAATTAAAGCCCAAGAGGAATTTGGTGAGGATGCTTTTTCAGCGGGTATAGGAGCAGAAGCTGTTAGAGAAATTTTAATTAATTTAGACCTCCATAAAGAGCAACAAAAATTAAGAGAACTTTTAAAGGAAATTAAATCTAAAGTCACAGAAGAAAGAACCATAAAAAGATTGAAACTAATAGAGTCGTTTATAAATTCTGGCAATAAACCTGAATGGATGATCCTAACTTCTGTACCAGTTATACCACCAGAATTAAGACCTCTAGTTCCGTTAGACGGAGGAAGGTTTGCTACATCTGATTTAAATGATTTGTATAGAAGAGTAATAAATAGAAATAATAGACTAAAAAGACTTTTAGATCTTAAAGCTCCAGACATTATTGTAAGAAATGAAAAAAGAATGCTTCAGGAGTCGGTTGATGCTTTATTTGATAATGGAAGAAGAGGAAGAGTAATCACTGGCACAGGTAAAAGACCATTAAAATCTTTAGCAGAAATGTTAAAAGGTAAACAAGGTAGATTTAGACAAAATCTATTAGGTAAAAGAGTGGACTACTCAGGTAGATCAGTAATTGTTGTAGGACCAGAATTAAAGTTACACCAATGTGGGTTACCTAAAAAAATGGCGTTAGAATTATTTAAACCATTTTTGTATGCTAGATTAGATAAACTAGGGCTGGCGACAACTATAAAGCAAGCGAAAAGATTAGTAGAAAAAGAAAAGAGTGAAGTTTGGGACTCACTTGAACATATTATTCGGGAACACCCCATACTTTTAAACAGAGCACCAACATTACATAGACTAGGCGTTCAAGCATTTGAAGCAAAGTTAATTGAGGGAAATGCTATTGAGCTTCACCCACTAGTTTGCGCAGCTTTTAATGCGGATTTTGACGGAGATCAAATGGCTGTTCATATTCCTTTAAGTTTGGAAGCACAATTAGAAGCAAGAGTTTTAATGATGTCAACAAATAATATTTTAAGCCCGTCAAATGGTAAACCTATTATTGTACCAAGCCAAGATATTGTTTTAGGAATTTATTATCTTTCACAGGCTGAAGACGGTGATAAAAAACCTAAAGGAATATTTTCTAGTATCGAAGAAATTGAGCAAGCACTTGAAAATAAATCAATAAGCTTGCACTCAAAAATTGTATCTATATTTGAAACAGTTGATAAAAACGGTAATTCTTTAAAAGAAAAATACACAAGCACTGCTGGAAGATTTTTGCTGGCAAATGTTTTGCCAAAAAATCATAACATTAAATTTAGTCTAATAAATAAATTACTTACAAAGAAAAATGTTTCGGAAGTTATAGACACTATTTTTAGATACTGCGGTCAAAAAGAAACTGTAATTTTTTGTGACAAGATAAAAACTTTAGGATTTAAACATGCTTTTAAAGCAGGTATTTCATTTGGTAAAGATGATTTAATAATTCCAAAAACTAAAGAAAACTTAATTAGCAATACTAAAAAACAAATAGAGGAATATGAAAAGCAATATTCCGATGGATTAATTACTAGAGGAGAAAAATACAACAAGGTTGTCGATATTTGGTCGAAGTGTACTGATACAGTTGCTAATGAAATGATGAAAGAAATTTCATCAGCTGAAAAAGTTTATGAAGATGACAGGATTGAAACTAATTCAGTATATATGATGGCAGACTCCGGAGCCAGAGGATCACAAGCACAAATGAAACAATTAGCAGGCATGAGAGGTTTAATAGCAAAACCTTCTGGAGAAATCATTGAGACACCAATTATTGCAAATTTTAAAGAGGGTTTATCAGTTTTAGAATATTTTAACTCTACTCACGGTGCTAGAAAAGGTTTAGCAGATACAGCATTAAAAACTGCTAATTCTGGATATTTGACAAGAAGACTCTGCGATGTTGCGCAAGATGTACAAATAACTAAAGCAGAGTGTGATCCTAAGAAAAGATCTTCAGTAACTATTTCTGAGATTATAGAGGGTGGAAATATTTTAGTAAGTCTCTCAGAAAGAGTTTTAGGAAGAGTAATAGCTGAAAATATTAAAAACCCAGTTACCGGAGAAGTGATAATAAAAAAAGATAAGTTAATCGACGAGTTTGATTGTGAGAAGATTGATGCTGCAGGAGTTAAATCAGTCAATGTTTACTCTGTTATTACATGCTCATCTACAAAAGGCGTATGTCAAGTCTGTTATGGTAGGGATTTAGCGAGAGGTAAACTAGTAAGTATTGGTGAGGCTGTAGGTATGATAGCTGCTCAATCTATTGGTGAACCTGGAACTCAACTTACTATGAGAACTTTTCATGTCGGTGGTACTGCGCAGATTAAAGAGGAGTCTCAAATAATCTCTCAATCTAAAGGAAAATTAAATATTATTAATAAAAATCTGATTGAAGACTCAAAAAAAAATATAATTGTAATGGGTAGAAACACTCAACTCAGTATTGAGGATGAAAATGGAAGGCAATTAGCAATATACAAAGTTAATTATGGATCAAAACTATTTTTTAAGGATGGTGACATTATTGAAAAAGGAAAAAAAATTGCTGAATGGGATCCTTATACACTACCAGTCATTGCTGAAACAAGTGGTATAGCTAATTATATGGATTTAATGGAAGGAAGTTCTTTAACTGAAACTTTAGACGATGCAACAGGTTTATCCTCTAAATCTGTTACAGACTGGAAATCTTCATTAAAAAGTTCTGAACTTAAACCTAGAATAACTTTAAGAAATGAAAAAGGAGAAATTATTAAAAAGGCTGATGGTAACGAGGCTAGATATTATTTAGTACCTGATACTATTCTGTCAGTAAAAGACGGACAAAAAATTTCAGCAGGCGATGTATTGGCAAGATTACCAAAAGAAACATCAAAAACAAAAGATATTACAGGTGGTCTCCCTAGAGTAGCAGAATTATTTGAGGCTAGAAGACCAAAAGATAGTGCAATCATAGCTGAAAATGACGGGGTAATTGAATTTGGAAAAGAAGTTAGAGGAAAACAAAAAATTTCAATCGTTTCAGCGAATGGCGAAATATCTAATTATTTGATACCAAAAGGTAAACATGTAAATTTTAATCAAGGTGAAAAAATTAAAAAAGGAGAATACCTTCTTGACGGGAGTCCAGCCCCACATGATATTCTAAGAATTTTAGGAGTTGAGAAATTAACAGAATACTTTGTTTCTGAGGTTCAAGAGGTTTATAGACTTCAAGGTGTTGTTATAAACGATAAACACATTGAGACAATAGTGAGACAAATGTTAAAAAGAGTAGAGGTAAAAGACCCTGGTGACTCAGAATTATTAGCAGGCGAAGTTATAGACTTATTGGATATAAATTCAATAAATGAAAAACTTAGAGAAGAAAAAAAGAAACCAGCAATTTTTGAGAGAGTTTTGCTTGGAATTACTAAAGCCTCTTTACAAACAAATTCATTCATTTCTGCTGCATCATTTCAAGAAACAACAAGAGTTTTAACTGATGCTTCTATTAAAGGTAAAATAGACTCTTTAGAGGGCTTAAAAGAGAATGTAATTGTTGGAAGATTAGTTCCTGCTGGCACAGGTTTGACAAAAATTGATTGGGATAAGCAAGCAAGAGATCAAGATAAAGCTAGGTTAGAAGAGTTAAAAAAACAAGAGCTAGAATCCGCACCATCTGCGACTGAACAGACAACTTAAATTATATAAAAAACTGCTTAAATATTGACTTTTTTCAATTCGATGCTAGTTTACGGCACATTTTGAATGTTAGAAGTAAGGTCCATTATAACCTTAAACACTAACAATTTTTTTTTTTAAAAGGTTTATCTTAACTTTAACTTCAAAATTTTTTTATGCCAACAATTAATCAGTTGATTAAAAAAAGTAGAATTAAACCTATTGCTAGAAATAAAGTTCCAGCACTAGAGAAACAACCTTTAAAAAGAGGTGTGTGTGTAAAAGTTTACACAACTACTCCAAAAAAACCGAATTCAGCGCTAAGAAAAGTTGCAAGGGTAAGATTATCAAATGGATTTGAAGTTACAGCATACATTCCTGGAGAAGGCCATAATTTACAAGAACACTCAGTAGTTTTACTACGAGGTGGGCGTGTTAAAGATTTACCTGGAGTTCGATACCATATTTTAAGAGGGAACTTAGATACCCAAGGTGTTGCTAATCGAAAAAAAAGAAGATCTCTTTACGGAACAAAAAAACCTAAATAATTATGTCTAGAAAACGAAAAGCACCTGTGAGAAAAATTTATCCAGATCCAAAATTTCATTCTGAAGTAGTATCAAAATTCATAAACTCAATTATGTATGATGGTAAAAGATCTACTGCAGAAAAAATTCTTTATGACGCTCTAGATAAAATAAAATCTAAAAATAATGAAGATCCTCTAAAAATTTTTAACACCGCAATTAGCAATGTAAAACCAAATCTTGAGTGCAGGTCTAGAAGAGTAGGCGGTGCAACATACCAAGTTCCTGTTGAGGTTAAAGCCAAAAGAGCTCAAGCTTTAGCTTTAAGATGGATCATGGACGCTACAAGAAAAAGAAAAAACAAAACTATGGCAGACAAACTTTACGCGGAAATTTTGGATGCATCACAAAATAAAGGTTCAGCAATTAAAAAAAGAGAAGACACGCATAAAATGGCAGAGTCCAATAAAGCCTTTGCACATTTCAGATGGTAGAAAATAATGGCTAAGTATACTTTAGATAAATATAGAAATATTGGTATCATGGCTCACATTGATGCTGGTAAAACAACTACAACAGAAAGAATTTTATATTATACAGGAAAAAGTCATAAGATTGGTGAAGTACATGATGGTGCAGCAACAATGGACTGGATGGAACAAGAACAAGAAAGAGGTATTACAATTACATCTGCTGCAACAACTTGTTTTTGGAGAGATCACAGAATTAATATTATAGACACGCCTGGTCACGTAGATTTTACTATTGAGGTAGAAAGATCTCTAAAAGTTTTAGATGGAGCTGTAGCTGTATTTGATGGTGTTGCCGGTGTTGAACCACAATCAGAAACCGTATGGAGACAAGCTGACAAATATAAAGTTCCGAGAATATGTTTTGTAAATAAATTAGATAGAACTGGTGCGGATTTTTATAGATGTGTAGATATGATTAAAGAACGTTTAGGATGTAAGCCTTTACCACTACAATTACCAATAGGGGCTGAAGCAGACTTAAAAGGTATAGTTGATTTAGTTAAAATGAAAGGGGTTGTTTGGCAAAATGAAGATCTAGGAGCAAAGTTTGATTATGTGGATATTCCAGAAGATCTTAAAGAAAAAGCAAAAGAGTACAGACAAAATCTTGTTGAAACTGCAGTTGAAGAAGATGAAAAGTTAATGGAGGCTTATTTAGAGGGCAAAGAACCTTCAGAAAAAGATTTAATAAATTGTGTTAGAAAAGGAACTTTAAACTTTAACTTTGTGCCAATTTTAACTGGTTCTGCTTTTAAAAATAAAGGAGTTCAACCACTATTAGATGCAGTTATTGACTATTTACCAAGTCCAAAAGATATAGGATCAATTGAAGCTACAAAATTAAATTCTGAAGACAAACTACAAATGAAATTTGAAGATAGTGAGCCTTTTTCTGCATTGGCATTCAAAGTAGCAAATGATCCATTTGTTGGCTCATTAACGTTCATACGTATTTACTCTGGAAAATTACAAGCAGGTACTGCTGTTTACAACTCATCAACTGAAAAATCAGAAAGAGTTGGTAGAATGTTATTGATGCATGCAAAT
>CACODU010000019.1 GCA_902626045.1 uncultured Pelagibacteraceae bacterium | reverse complement strand
TTATGCTATTTTTATGCAAAACCCTTATGCAATTTTTCCAACTAACGATTATAAGAAATTAGAAAAATCCTATTCAAAAGCTAAATTTATTTTACATTACTCTAAAGAAATGAAAAAAGGAATTTTAAAGGCATTTCCTAAATCCAAATTAAATTTAATTGAAGTCGGGACCTCTATAGAGTCTAAAGATCTTAAATTTAATAAAAAATTAAACATGATCACTTTTATGCCTAGAAAATTACCTATGCATTCTTCTTTAGTTATAAATTATTTGAAAAGACGATTACCTAAAAAATGGAAAATATTTCCTATACATAATTTAAACAAAATAAAAACTTTTTCTAAATTGAAAAAGTCTAAAATTTTTTTATCCTTTTCTTTCCTTGAAGGTTTAGGAATGCCGCCCTTAGAGGCAGCTATTTCTGGAAATAAAGTAATAGGTTATGATGGAGAGGGAGGGAAGGAGTATTGGAGAAAACCAATATTCATTAAAGTTGAAAATGGAAATATTTTAGATTTTTGCGACAAAGTTTTAAAAAATCTGAATGATAAAAATTTTATTATTAATAGCAGCAAACAAAGAAAAGAAATTATTAAAAAATATTCTTTCGAAAGAACTAAAAATAAAATAAGACAATTTTTAAAAAAAATTAATTAAATTTTATACTAGTTTGGAGAGGTGGCCGAGTGGTTGAAGGCGCACGCTTGGAAAGCGTGTAAACGGGAAACCGTTTCGAGGGTTCGAATCCCTCTCTCTCCGCCATTTTTCAACAATCTTGTAAGACCGAGATATTTGATAGAACTGTTTGGTCGTCACCTGGTCGGCGTTAAGATGATTTTTTCCATATTAATTTTAAATTTCCATTTGATGCATTATCAGCATCTGCTTGCTCATGAAAACTTAAGTATTTATTTTTTGATTTTAAAAATTTATTAGGCTCAATTACTGATGCCCAAGCAACTTGTTCTAAAATAGTCTTGCCATTAGGCACTCTTTGATAGGATAATTTACTAGCCTCTTCTTTTGAAATATGTTCTTTCCTTTTTAAGGATATATATAGATCTATATCTTGGCAATCTGGAGAATCAGTTATAAAGCTTCCAAAGGCGTAAATTTCATCAACGTACATTATATAATATTCATCATCATTCATTTTTTTTGCTCTCTCTATAAGTTCTTCAACATATTTTTGAGCAACTTTTTTTGTGATAGGTTTTACAAATTTTGCATTCCGAATTGCGTTTCCTTTTATTAGAAATTGTAATTCATCTTTATCATCTGTTTTTGAAAAATAACCTTGCTTGACCATTTCATCTAATATCTCATCAGATTTTTTTTTACTAATTTTTAGTTCTTCTCTAAAATGTACTTTGCTAAGAGTGTCATATGGACAATTTTTAAACATGTCTCGCAATTTCTTTGCTTCTATGCCAAATATTAAGTCGTTAGATTTTAATCTCATAAACTGATTTTAATTGGACTCCAGCTGGTCGTCACTAATTAAATTTTTTAATTTTACCAAGTTAACTGGTGCAATATTGGCAATAGCTCTAAAAGGCTGGGTTGAAGGCGCACGCTTGGAAAGCGTGTAAACGGGCAACCGTTTCGAGGGTTCGAATCCCTCTCTCTCCGCCATTTAGCCCCATTTTGAAATGCTTCAGTTTTATAAATATTACGTTATACCTATTAAAAAAATAAAAAATTATGCGTATTTTAAAATTAGTAATAATTTTTATCTATTTTAGTTTACTTAAGCAGTTATATGCTGCTGATGTCGAAATTTCTGGAACGCAAGCAACTAGGGAAGACCTTCAAGCAAGCTCAACACTAACTATAAGCGGTACACTCGATGGCGATTTAAATAATATTGTTCGGGGATATATTGCTGCTGGAAATGAAATTGATAATGCTACGGTGGTTGTAGAGTCTGGTGGAGTTATTCAAGGTAAAAGCAACGCTATAATGGGGAGAGAAACAAGTGGTTTAACTGTGACCAACTCCGGAACCATTGAAGCAACTTCATCTAAAGCAATTCAACTACAAGACTCCCAAAATGCTACTATTACAAATAAATCCGGAGGTTTAATCTTTGCTGATACAAATGCAATTGTACAACAATCTGTTGGGACTGAAGATGCTACTGGTGCATCAATTACTAATGCAGGAACAATTTACAGTGTGGAGAATAGAGCTATATATTTTTATGATGGAGCAACAGATGCAACTTTTACAAATGAAACTGGAGGAGTTATTTACAACACATCAACATTTGCAACAGTACAAATAGATACAAATTCAACATTAGTTAACAGCGGAACTATAGATAATAGAAATAGTCCCTCCAATGCAGGTATAGCAATAGTAGGTAACAACAACACTATTACTCTCAAAGATAAAAGTATTTTAGTTGGTAAAATTGATGGAGGAACAACAACTGGAAACACGCTAAAATTTCAACACGGTGTTGGTCAAGGTTACTTTTATGAAACTGCAGGTAGCTTTACTTTACAAGATTTAGATGGCAACCAAGTAGTAAAAGGATCGGCTGGATCTGTAGGCCAAGGAGGAAGCGAGACGTTAGATGAACTCTTGAGCTATAAATCGTTAAATATAAGACAATTTTTAAATAGATACAAAGATTCAGAAAATCTATATGATGGTAATGGTTGGGGAGAAACTTACACCTCTTTTTTAAATCGAAAAGAACACACTACAAATTTGGCTTTAGAGTACGATTTATTTAATATAGGAGCTAATCTAATTTCACCTTTTGAAAATTCAGATTTCATTCTAGCTTTTGAAGCTGGAGTACAAGATTTTGAGGCAGATCATAAAATTACGTATCAAAATGTTTCCGCAGGACTATATTTTTCAAGCAATAAATATCTATTAAACTTAGACTCTTTTATTTTAGGTGGAATTACTTTAAAGGAGAGTGAGAGAACAATTTTAACAAACACAACTTCATCAGGTAAATTAAATATAGACAGTAATTATCAAACTTTTGAAATACATTCTGGTATTACCAAAACCAACCCTAAGCTTGTGCCAAATATTGGTTTAACCGGAAGCTTCTCAATTACCCCAAGCTATGATGAAAGCAAATATTATTCTTGGAGAAATAGAAAAGTGGGAAATCTATCTGTATTTGTTTCTGATAAATATAATTTTATAAATAATGATAAGGATAATTTTAATCTAGGTTGGTTGTTAGATTTTAGAAATTTGGTAGGAGACAAATCCCAAGTTTATTCAATTAATGGCACAAGTGCTACATACAAACAAGATAATGCTCTTACAAGAGAGATTTCATTGGTTGCTAATTTAGGATACGAAAAAAAGATTACAGATAATGGAAATTTTACTGCTGGTATTTCTGCAAAAAACACTAATCAAGATGTTACAAGCTTAGTTGGGAATTTAGGATTTAAAATAAACTTTTAATAAGATTGATTGATATAATAAGTTAAAATGTCCACATACAACTTAAAAGTGTCTTAACCAAATTTGACGAATCAGATAATTTAAACTTAAGGGCAGTGGAGGGAGACTGAAGCTGCCTTTGCTACTTATAGTCTTTTAATTCCAATTACTTTTAACTTAGCTGTTCGTTCTATTCTCTTAATCGTTTGATCTATACCCATTATCACGGTTTTTTTCATTGGCCCATAAGCATGAATTAATTTCTTATTAGACAAAGCAACAGCTACATGTCCTTTCCAATAAATTATATCATTCTTTTTTATATTTCTAAGTTTTATGTTTTTTCTAAAATACTTAAACTGATCCTTTGCATCTCTTGGACAAAATTTATTATTAAAGTTTAAAAAAACTTGAACTAGTGCTGAGCAATCAATTCCTTTAAAGGATTTACCTCCCCATTTATATTTAATATCTTTAAAAGAGGTTATTTTTCTAAAAAGATTTTTTTCTTTATAAGAAATAGGTTTTACATCCTTTTTTTTTATCCATCCATTTTTAAATTTTAAAAATTTTGTATTGTTATCAATAACTTTGATTTTAGATCCATAAGAAATTTCATTCTTCTTAATTTTATTAGGAAATTTAAAAATTTTTGCTTTAAGACAATTTACTTTGTGAGTTGGCTTTAAAAAAACAGAGTATTTTCTATTTTTTACGTATCCTTTGTAGTTGTCTTCTTTAATTTTAATTTTAAGCCATTTTTTTGATTTTTTATAAATAGAAAAACTATCCCCATATATCATCTGGGTTACAATCTCAGATGCAGTGGAAGGTTTTTTGTAAAGATTTATTTCTGGATAAACATTTGTAAAATATTTAGTCATTTAACTTGAGTTTATCTTTAATTATATAAAGAAAGATAAGAGATGGAATTACCATCAAAGCAGTTATTATGAAAAATATACCCCAATCACCATTTAACCAATCTACTAAAGCTCCCGAGGAGGCTGCCAAGGTAGTTCTTCCTGCCGTTCCAATTGATGAAAGTAGTGCATACTGCGTGGCAGTATAAGTTCTATCAACAAGCATAGAAATAAAAGCAACAAATGCGACTGTAGCGAAGGCTGCCGCCATATCATCAAATACAACTGCTATTGCAAATAATAGCTCAGACTTGCCTGACCAAGCTAATAGAGAAAACAGAAGATTTGTGGAAGCCATTAAGATACCAGACACAAACATTGCTTTGATTACTCCGGAGCGAATAGCGAACAATCCTCCCAATAAAGTAAAAATTACTGTTGTTATCCAACCCAACCCTTTTGAATAAAGAGCTATATCGGATTTAGTAAACCCAATCTCTTTGTAAAAGATCACCGACATTCTTCCTAAAAAAGCCTCACCTATTTTAAAAAGAAAAACAAAACCTAAAATTCCTAGTGCAATTTGGAAGCCATTTTTTTTAAAAAAACTTATTACTGGACCGATTATTGTTCCAGTCAACCAAGCAAAAGTATTTGTCATAAAATTTGAGGAACCAAGTTTTTCTTGTATCATTTTATCAGTCTGTTTTTGTTTTTCTGCTCTATCAATTGGTTGAGGCTCATTAATAAATAAAAGACCAATATTACAAGCTATGATTAATATGCCCAAAATTAAAAAGGTGATTTGCCAATAGTTTTCAAAACCTGCATTCTGAAATAACTCTGCTGCGTTGAGAGCTATAACTCCCCCTAATTTGTAACCTGTCCACCATCCAACAACAGCCATTGCAGCACCAGCTTGCATTGATTGACCTTCATGCTCACCAATCTGCTCTATCCTTAATGCATCAACAGTAATATCTTGAGTAGCAGAAGCGATGGCTATAATAAGCCCAATAGTTATTACAAGAGCTAAATTTGTTGTTGGATTAATTAAGCTCCAACTAACTAGGCAAAGAATAATCAATGTTTGCATTGTAATAATCCAGCCTCGCCTATGACCAACTTTAGCTGTGAGCCATGGAATTCTTATTCTATCGATGATTGGCGCCCATAAATAATTAAAAGCATAAACTGCAAAAATTAGTCCAGCCCAGCCTATTGTACTTCTGCTTAATCCATCTTCTTTTAACCAAAGACTTAAGCTACTTCCAATTATAACCCAAGGGAAACCACTAATTGCACCAAGTAATAATATTTTGATCATTCTACGATCAAAATAAACTGAAAAAGTTTCTGCAAATGTTTTTTTTTTATAAATTTCCATAAACTAGTTTCTCCAAAAAGATGGAAAGAATAGAACTAAAACTGCAAATAATTCTAATCTTCCAAGTAACATCCCAGTTGCTAAAATCCATTTGGATAAATCTGGTAAACTTTTATAATTTCCATCTGGTCCAATTATTTCACCCAATCCAGGTCCAACATTTGAAATTGAACTTGCAGCACCAGAAATAGAAGTCACAAAATCTAACCCACTTATCGAAAGAAGCATAGCAATGATTAAAAATATAAACAAGAAAGAAAAAATAAAAATAATTACTGATCTTATAAAATCATCTGAAATTTTATGATTATTATATTTAGTTATGATGACACTATTAGGGTAAATTAATTTTTTTATTTGATTTCTTAAAAAAATTAGAAGCATCTGCAACCTAAATATTTTGATACCACATGCCGTTGATCCAGCACACCCTCCTATAAACATTAAAAACAAGAAGAAAATTAACGAGAATTTTCCCCATAAACCAAAATCATCCGTAACATACCCGGTGCCTGATAAAATAGAAATAACATTAAATGAAGATATTCTAATTTTGTCAAATAAATTACTCTCATAATTTATGAATATTAAATACAAAAACATTATCGTTATTGATATTATTAATAAATAAATTAAACCTTTTATTTGAACATCTTGAAAAAAAATCGTTCTATTTCCTTGAGAAAATTTTAAGTATGAAATGAAAGGTATACTTCCTAAAATGATGAATATACTTGCAACTATTTCTATATTTGAATTTTTAAAAAAACCTATTGAGTCGTTATGGGTAGAAAAACCACCAGTTGCGATTGTTGTCATTGCATGACAGAAGCTATCAAAAATTGTCATTCCAAAGATCCAATAAAAAAAACCACAAAACAATGTTAGAACAACGTAAGTAGAAATTATTATAGCAGCAACTTCAATTGTTCTTGGCAAAATTTTTTCAGTGCTGTCTGGACCTTCCATTTTAAAAAGTTGCATTCCACCTACCTTTAATAACGGTAAAATTGTTATTGCCATTACGACTATTCCTATCCCACCCAACCATTGCATAATAGCCCTCCACAGCAGAATACTTTTTGAACTATTATCCAAATCTGAGATGATAGTAGCCCCTGTAGTTGTTATACCTGACATACTCTCAAAAAAAGCATCACTTAATGAGAAGGTTTGATTTGATAGTAAAAAAGGAAAGCTTCCAAAAATTGCAACTGTTACCCACGCTAGCGATGAAAATAAGAAAGTTTGACGAAGGTTCAATTTTAAATCTTTTTCAAGATTTGCTAAAATACATAAAATTCCAATAAAAATTGTCACAAAAGAAGAAGACAAAAAACTATGACTATTTTCATTATATATGACCTGCATAGAATAAGGAGCTAACATCGATAGCCCTAATACTACGAGCAATATTCCGATTAAGAAAAAAACTGTTTTGTTACTAGCCATTAAAATGAGATTATTTAAATAGTTTTAAAATTCAACTTAATATGAAGTAATTTTATCTGTATTTTGCATATAAAATTTAATAAACCATTATTATGTTGGATAATAACTTAATTCAATCAACTTCATCTTGGCCTTTCGTTGAAATTAGAAAGCTTTTAAAAGATAGAAAAGAAATTATCAAAAAAAAGAACAAAATAACTTTCCAAACTGGGTATGGCCCAAGTGGTTTGCCGCATATAGGAACATTTGGTGAAGTGGCTAGGACCACTATGATGATAAACGCTCTAAATCATATAGAGAAAATTAATCATGAGCTGATTACCTTCTCTGATGATATGGATGGATTAAGAAAAGTTCCTGATAATATTCATAACAATCAAGTATTAAAAGATAATTTAGGAAAGCCCCTTACAGATATTCCAGATCCATTTAAAAAATTTAATAGTTTTGGAGAACATAATAATGAGATGCTTAAAGAATTTTTAAATAAATTTAAATTTAAGTTTACTTTTAAAAGTTCGACAGAAAATTATAAAAAAGGTACCTTTAATAAATCGCTAATTAGAGTTGCAGAAAAATACGAAGATGTGATGAATATTATTCTCCCAACTTTAAGAGAAGAAAGAAGAAAAACATATTGTCCATTTTTACCGATTTGCCCTCATACAGGGGTAGTACTTGAAATTCCTTTATTAGAAATAGACAAGAAATCTGGAAGGGCAATTTTTGATAAAAATGGAGAAAAATTAGAAACAAGCATTTTAGATGGAAACTCTAAACTTCAATGGAAAGTTGACTGGGCAATGAGATGGTTTACTTTCGATGTTGATTTTGAAATGTACGGCAAAGATTTAACCGAGAGTGCCATTTTATCTAATAAGATTTGCAAAACACTTGGAAAGAATCCCCCAAACGGTTTCGCTTATGAACTTTTTTTAGACGAAAAAGGAGAAAAAATTTCCAAATCAAAAGGAAACGGAATTTCTATAGATCAATGGCTTAGATATGCTTCGCCAGAGAGTTTATCTCTTTATATGTACCCTAATCCAAAAAGAGCTAAAAAACTCTATACAGAAGTTGTGCCTAAAACAGTCGATGAATATTTATCAAGCATTGAAAAATATCCAAATCAAAAAAAAAAAGATCAAATTTTAAATCCAGTTTGGCATGTACACAATGGAAAACCACCTGCGGAAAAAATTGTGATGCCTTTTTCAATGTTATTAAATTTAGTTGGATCAAGTAATGCAGATAACAAACAAATTTTATGGAAGTTTATAAATAGATTTCATCAGGACATAAAACCTAAAGATTATCCAATTTTAGATGGATTAACCGAGTTTGCGATAAACTATTTTAAAGATAAAGTTGAACCAAATAAAAAATTTAAAAAACCTTCACCTGATGAGAAGAAAGCATTAGAACATCTTGTTTCAAAATTATCTGAAATTAAACAAAATTTAAAACCTGAGGAAATTCAAACGATTGTTTACACTGCAGGAAAAGAAAATGGGTATGAGAAAAATCTTAGAGATTGGTTTAAATTAATTTATGAAGTTGTATTTGGAGAGGAAAATGGTCCTAGAATGGGTTATTTTGTCAGCTTCTTCGGATTGAAAGAGACAATTAAGTTAATGAAAGATAAGATATTAAATAATTAATGTTTTCAATTTTAAGACCTTTCATTTTTTCATTAGATCCAGAAGTAGCTCATGATTTGGCTATTAAATCACTGAAAGCAAATATTCTTCCGAAAAGTTTTTTTAACGTTGAAAGTGAGGAAATGCTTGAGACAAATCTCTTAGGGAAAACGATTTCAAACCCAATAGGCTTAGCAGCAGGTTTTGATAAAAGTGCTGAAGTTTATAATTCTCTTTTTAAATTTGGCTTTGGTTTTATTGAAGTAGGCACCGTCACTCCGAAACAACAATTGGGAAATCCAAAACCAAGAATATTTAGATTAGAGAAAGATCAGGCACTTATTAATCGTCTTGGATTTAATAATCATGGATCGGAAACGGTATCTAAAAGAATATCCAACAATCACCCTGACGGGTTTTTAGGAATTAATATTGGACCAAATAAAGATACAAAAAATAAAGAAGATGATTATTATATTTGTCTTTCAAGACTTGGAATGTACGCTGGATATATAACAATTAATATCTCTTCACCAAACACGGAGGGTTTAAGAGATTTTCATGATCAAGACGAGATGAGAAAACTTTTATCTGGATTAAATAAAATTGTAATAGAAAAAAAAATTGACTGTCCAATAGCAATAAAAATATCACCAGATATCAATGATAATGAAATAAGTAAAATAGTTGAATTAGTAAGCAGCCATAAAATACAAGGTATAATAATTTCTAATACAACAGATAGCAATCGTAGTAATCTCTCAGATATTAAAAAGCATGAAACTGGAGGGCTATCAGGACAACCGCTTAAAGATATTTCAACAGATTTGATTAAAAAATTTTATAAAGAAACCAAAGGTAAGATTAAGATAATTGGAGTTGGGGGAGTGGACTCTGGAGAAAGCGCTTTTGAAAAAATAACAGCAGGTGCTAACGCAGTACAATTATATACTGGCATGGTTTATAAAGGACCGGGCATTGTTAAAGAAATCAAAAAAGACTTAATATCAATTTTAAAAAAAGAAAATCTAAAAAATGTTAGTGAGGCTGTCGGAATTAACGCTTGACCCCAATCTCTACAAGAATTATATAACACCAGGAAAAAAATATGTCTAAAAAATGCGAATTAACAGGAATATCACCTTTAAAAGGTCATAACGTTAGCCACGCTAAAAATAAAACTAAAAGAAGATTTTTACCCAATTTAAAGAAAGTCACTTTTAGAAGTGATATCTTAAAGAAAGATATTAAATTAAATGTAGCTAACGCTGCTTTAAGAACTGTGGATTTTAAAGGCGGGCTGGATAAGTTTTTAATATCAGCTAAAAATGCTAAACTATCAAAAAAAGTAAAAAAAATTAAAGCTACAATTTCAGCAAAATCATAATTCAATAATGAATTTATTTTACAAACTCTCTTTATTAATGGGTTTGATTGTAGTTCTCTCAAACTACTTAGTTCAATTTCCAATCCAACATTTTGGATTAAATGAAATCTTAACTTATGGTGCTTTTAGTTATCCAGTTACTTTTTTAATAACAGATTTAGCAAACCGCGCTTACGGCAAATTGGTAGCAAGAAAAGTTGTGTATGTAGGATTTACTATTGGAGTCCTTTTAACACTATTTGTTTCAACCAATTTTTCAGACATTATTTCTATAAGAATTGCAGTTGGTTCTGGAGTTGCATTTTTAATTGCTCAAAACTTAGATGTTCAAATCTTTGATTCCTTAAGAAAAAAAATATGGTACGCAGCTCCTCTTACATCATCGATCATAGGATCTGTGACTGATACGTTTCTATTTTTTTCAATTGCTTTTTATGCAACAGGAATACCTTGGGTGACTTTAGCTTTTGGAGATTTAGCTGTTAAGTTATTTATAGCGCTAGCTATGTTAATTCCATTTAGATTACTTATTAATAAAATTAAAGACTTTTCGGAAAGTTCGGTTTCAGAAATGAAGAATTAGTGAATTGTTTTTTTATTCTTTTCTACAAATAAGTCAGTTAGCTGATTAATCATTACATCACCTAAATCCTGAACGTCTGTAATTTTTACAGCTTGATTATAGTATCTTGTAACATCATGACCAATGCCAATAGCTAGTAATTCAATGTTTGTCTTATTTTCAATCCATTTGACTGTTTTTTTAAGGTTTGACTCTAAATAGTCACTAGTATTTGTTGATAAAGTAGAATCGTCCACTGGAGC
>CACODU010000018.1 GCA_902626045.1 uncultured Pelagibacteraceae bacterium | reverse complement strand
AAGTAATAACAAACTTTCTTTCTCGCACTTATCAACAGCAGGAGGCGCATTTTTGGAATACTTAGAAGGAAAAGACTTGCCTGGTATAAGTGTTTTAAAATAAATAATCGTTATGACATTAAATGAAATTGCTAAAAAAATGTGTGCTAAAGGAAAAGGTATCCTAGCTGCAGATGAAAGTACTGGAACAATAGCTAAAAGATTTAAAAGTATAAATGTAGAGAACTTAGAAAAAAATAGATTAAATTTTAGACAAACTCTTTTTAATTCAAGTGCTATGAAAGATTTTATTGGTGGAGTAATTTTATTTGACGAAACGATTAGGCAGACAAGTACTTTAGGTCCCTCAATTCCTAAATTAATTTCTCAACATGGATGTGTACCAGGTATAAAAGTTGATAAAGGTGCCAAACCTCTTGCTGGATCTAATAACGAGACTGTTACAGAAGGTTTAGATGGTTTACGGGATAGATTGAAAGAATATTATGATTTAGGTGCAAGATTTACAAAATGGAGAGCTGTGTATAAAATCTCAGATAAATTTCCATCAGCTCAATCAATTAAGTCTAATGCTCACGCATTAGCAAGATATGCTGCATTAGTTCAAGAAGCTAAAATGGTTCCAATAGTTGAGCCAGAAGTTTTGATGGATGGTTCGCACAACATTGATAAATGCTATCAGGTTACAACCGATGTGCTAAATGAGTGTTACAACGAACTTGAAATTCATAAAGTTGACTTAAAGGGTACTGTTCTAAAACCTAATATGGTTATACCTGGTTCTGAGTGCAAAGATAAATCTAGCGCTTTAGAAATTGCAAAGAAAACTTTAGATTGTTTGAAAAAAAATGTGCCAGCTGAAGTGCCTGGTATAGCTTTCTTATCTGGCGGGCAGTCAGAAATAGAGGCTAGTAAAAATTTAAATGAAATAAACAAATTAAATGATAGTAATTTTTTAATTACTTTCTCTTATGGAAGAGGATTGCAGGCAAGCGCATTAAAAGAATTTGGAAAAAATAAAGAAAATATTGCAAATATACAAAAAGCTTTTAACCATAGAGCTAAAATGAACGGTTTATCATCTAAGGGGGAGTGGTCGGAAGATTTAGAAAAAGAATTTGCAGCTTAATACCTTTGAAGAGATTAGTATACTTAATTTCACCTAATAAAATCAATCAGAGTTTCTACTCTAGCTTAGATAAAGTATTGTCCCTTAAAAATGTAAAGTTTTTTCAATTAAGGTTGAAAAATATAAGTCAAAAAAAACTTATAAAAATTTCCGGTAAGATAAAAAAAATTACAACAAAACATAAAGTGAAATTTATTATTAACGATTATTTTATTTTAACCTCAAAAATTAAAGCTGATGGATGTCATATGGGCCAACTCGATGGATCTTTTAAAATTGCTAGAAAAAAACTCAAAGGGAAGATTTTAGGAATTACGTGCCATAATTCTGAAATGCTCGCGATTAAAGCTATTGCGAATAAGGCAGATTATATTGCATTTGGATCATTTTTTAAATCAAGGCTTAAACCAAGTGCTAAAAAAGCAAATTTAGATATTTTAAAATGGGCAAAAAAAAATATAAAAAAACCAATAGTTGTGGTTGGAGGTATAAATAATATCAATTACAAAAAATTGAAGAGAGCTGGTGCAAAATATATTGCTTTATCTAGCTATATTTGGGATAACCCAAAATTAAAACCTGAGATAGCTATTAAAAAATTTAAATGAAAATAACTGCAAATGAAATTAAAACTGGAATGATAATAGAACATAAAAACGACTATTGGAATGTTCTAAAAACTCAACATGTTAAACCAGGTAAAGGTGGAGCTTTCAATCAAGTAGAATTAAAGAGTGTAATTAAAGGGACAAAATTAAATGAAAGATTCAGATCTAGTGAGACAGTTGAAAAAGCAGAGGTTGATGAAAAAAAGTTCAATTTTTTATACATAGATGGTGAAAATTGTCACTTCATGGACAATAAAACTTTTGAGCAAGTGGAAATACCTAAATCAGTTACCGGTGAACACTACAAGCTATTAAAGGAAAATTTAGAGGTCACTATTTCATTCATGGAAGGAAAACCAATTTCAATTGAGCTACCAAATAATATTGAGTGCATAATAAAGACTACTGACGTAGCAATTAAAAATCAAACTGCATCATCATCTTATAAACCTGCAATACTCGATTGTGGAATAAAAATAGATGTACCGCCATTTATTGAAAGTGGAGAAAAAATTATAATTGATACTCGAACATTAGAATACGTGAAAAGAGCGGGTTAATGAGATTAAATTCTCCTCAAATTAATTTAATAACTAGAGCATGCCTTAAGGCTTCTAGATCATTAATTAGAGATTTTGGAGAAATTGAAAATTTACAAGTTTTATCAAAAGGACCTGGAGATTTTGTTACATCTGCAGATAAAAGAACTGAAAAAATTTTAATTGAAGAATTGCAAAAAGCCCATCCTGAGTACGGGATCATAACAGAGGAAACAGGTATAATAAATAAATCTAATACTAAAAACAGATGGATAATTGATCCAATTGATGGAACAATGAATTTTTTAAATAGTGTTCCTCAATTTGCGATTTCTATTGGATATGAGGAAGATGGTGAAATTAAATGTGGTGTAATATTTAATCCTATTATGAATGAAATGTTTTGTGCAGAAAAAGGTAATGGGGCTTATTTAAATAATTCAAGAATACGGGTTTCGAATAAAAAAAAAATTAAAGATGCTTTATTAGTTACAGGTGGTCCTAAAGGAGCTAGCAAAATTAAAGACAAAATTTTTTCTGAGTATATCAATGTCTCAAAAAATGTTTCTAATGTGAGAAAATTTGGTAGCGCGGCTTTAGATATAGCCTATGTTGCATGTGGAAGATTTGATGGTTATTGGCAGAGAGAACTCAATTATTGGGATATAGCAGCTGGGATAGTAATTTTAAAAGAAGCTGGAGGATTTGTTGATTTTTTTGAAGAAGACAATAGTACACCCTTAAAAAAGAATATTTTAGCTACAAATCCCAATATTCATGAAGATTTAAGAGATCTTATAAATAAAAAAGATTGAGTAAAAACTATTATTAATATAAAACACCGTCCATGAAAAAAAACATACATCCAAATTACCATAAAATAAAAGTAGTTATGACCGATGGTTCAGAGTTTGAAACACGTTCTACATGGGGAAAAGAAAATGATATTTTAAAATTAGATATTGACCCAAAATCTCACTTTGCTTGGACAGGCGGGACTCAAAAAATTTTAGATAAAGGTAGAGTAAGTAAATATAATAAAAAATTTAGTAACCTTAGATCAAAAAAATAGATTATGACAGAAACTCCATTCATGCCAAAAGCAACAGCAGTTTGGCTTGTTGAAAATACTACATTAACATTTAAGCAAATTGCAGAATTTTGTAATTTACATGAATTAGAAATTAAAGGTATCGCAGATGGAGATGTTGCTAAAGGAATTAAGGCATACAATCCAATTTTAGCTGGTCAGCTTTCAAGAGAAGAAGTGGAGATTTGCTCAAAAGATCCTAATAAAAAGTTAAAATTAGTAAAAAATATTGAAAAGGTTGAGATAAAAAAAAGAAAAAAACCAAAATATACTCCCTTATCCAAAAGGCAAGATAGGCCAGATGCCATCCTTTGGTTGTGTAAAAATGCTCCTGAATTAAATGATAGTCAAATATCAAAACTTGTTGGAAGCACAAAGGGTACTGTCTCTTTAATTAGAAAAAGAAGTTATTGGAACTTTTCTAATTTGAAACCAAGAGACCCTGTTATTTTAGCTTTATGTACTCAAGAGACATTTCAGAAAGCGTTGGATAAAGCGAAAAGGAGAGTTGAAAGAGAAAAAAAAGCTAGAATTAGAGAAGAAAAAAAAGCTCAAGCTGCTTCTCTATAGACAAATAGATTTTCTAATGATACCTAGCATAAAAATTAACTGGAGGTTTTTATTAAAATAGACGTTAAAGATAATAATGTAGAGCAAGCTATACGTGTTCTTAAAAGGAAGCTTCAAAAGGAAGGTTTTTTTAAAGTTATGAAAATGAAAAGTACTTACGAAAAACCATCTGAAAAAAAAAAGAGAGTTCAAACAGAAAATCTTAAAAAAATTAAGAAACTCCAAAAATTAAAAAATAGGTATTAATTTTATTTAAAATGAGAGGACTAGCAATGCCATCTGGTAAAGTAAAATGGTTTAACGCCAAAAAAGGTTATGGATTTATAACTGATAATGAAACACAAAAAGATATTTTTCTACATATATCGGCATTA
The DNA here is from genome assembly GCA_902626045.1 of uncultured Pelagibacteraceae bacterium. Classification (GTDB taxonomy): domain Bacteria; phylum Pseudomonadota; class Alphaproteobacteria; order Pelagibacterales; family Pelagibacteraceae; genus Pelagilacustribacter. The sequence continues at coordinate 7,188 of CACODU010000018.1, read as the reverse complement.
GAAAATTCTAAACTAAGAGTTTTAAAAGAAGAACAAACGATTTTTTACGATATAAAAGAAGAGAAAGATAAACTTCAAGCAATAAATATTAAAAAAAAAAAATAATTTATCGCGGGGTGGAGCAGTCTGGTAGCTCGTCAGGCTCATAACCTGAAGGTCGTAGGTTCAAATCCTACCCCCGCAACCAAATGAACAATACAATCAGAAATATTACTATCATAGCTCACGTTGATCATGGAAAAACTACTTTGATTGATAATCTTATGAAACAAAGTGGAACTTTTAGGGAAAACGAAAATGTTGAAGAAAGAGTAATGGACTCTGGGGAGCTAGAAAAAGAGAGAGGAATAACAATTCTTGCAAAACCTACTTCGATCAATTGGAAAAACTCAAGAATAAATATTATTGATACACCGGGCCACAGAGATTTTGCAGCTGAAGTTGAGAGAGTTTTACACATGGCTGACGGAGCTTTATTACTAATTGATTCAGCCGAAGGAGTAATGCCACAAACGAAATTTGTATTGTCTAAAGCTTTGAAACAAGGTTTAAAGCCAATTGTAGTAATTAATAAGCTTGATAAACAGGATCAAAGAGCAAATGAAGTATTAGATGAAACTTTTGACTTGTTTGTAAGTCTTGATGCAAATGAGGAACAATTAGATTTTCCGGTATTATACGCAAGTGGAAGATCTGGCTGGGCGTCTAAAGAGATAGATGGTCCAAGAGAAAATTTGCAACCCTTATTAAATTTAATAATTGACCATGTTAAACCATCGACTTTTGATAAAACAAAACCATTCGCTATGCTTTCTACACTTCTTTATGCCGACAGTTTTTTAGGAAGAAGCTTAGTAGGAAGAATTGCTCAAGGAACTGCAAAAGCAAATCAGCAAATCAAAGCGATAGATCTAAGTGGAAAAAAAGTTGATGAAGGAAGACTTACAAAAATATTTAGATATGAAGGAACAAAAAAAGTTCCTATCGAACAAGGTGAGGCTGGAGATATAGTAATTATTGCAGGATTAGAAAAAGCTAACGTTGCTGATACAATTTGTGATTTAGAAATAAATGATCCAATTAATGCAACCCCAATTGACCCCCCTACCATGTCAATAACAATTACAGTAAACAGTTCTCCTTTAGCAGGGACGGAAGGAAAAAAATTAACAAGTACTCAAATTAGGGATCGATTAATTTTGGAAGCTGAAAACAATGTTGGGATCAACTTTGAAGAAAATGAAAATAAAGATGCTTTCGTCATAAGTGGACGAGGTGAGTTGATGTTGGAGATTCTTTTAACACAGATGCGAAGAGAAGGTTTCGAAATGACCGTAAGCCCGCCAAAAGTTTTAATTAGAAAAGATGATCAAGGTAACAAAATGGAGCCAATCGAAGAAATAACAATGGATTTAGATGAAGAGTTTTCGTCAAGAATTATAGACTCCATGAATAGAAGAAAAGGTAAATTAATTGATCTAAAGGACACTGGAAAAAATAAAAAAAGATTAATTTTTCATGCGCCAACTAGAGGATTGATGGGTTACACAAGTAGATTTTTAACATTAACAAAAGGTACTGGCGTAATAAATAGAATTTTTCACTCTTATGGAGAATACACAGGAGATATGGAGGGAAGAAGAAACGGTGCTTTAATTTCCATGGAAAATGGTAAAGCAGTTGCCTTTGCTATTTTCAATTTACAAGCTCGAGGTGAAATGTTTGTGACTCATAATGATCCAGTATACGAAGGGATGATAGTAGGCCTTTCTTCAAAAAGTGGTGACTTAGAGATTAATGTTTTAAAAGGGAAAAAGCTTACAAATATGAGAACTCAAGGAACTGATGAAAATGTAGTTTTAACACCAGTGAGAAAGATGGCTATTGCCGAACAACTAAGTATGCTTAATACAGATGAAGCTTTAGAAATAACTCCTAAATCATGTAGACTGAGAAAGTTAATACTAGATCCCCACGAAAGAAAAAGGCAATCTAGAGCCAAAGCTTCTTAATTTTTAATAAAATAAATAAAAGAATATGAGCCACCGAACCTTTGAAACTACAAGAGTAGATATATCTGTGAAGAGAAATTTCTTTATTACTAAAATATTTTTTATATTTTTCACTTCCTAATCCAAAATCAAATTTTTTAATATTGTTTTTAATACACCATTCTATTAATTGAATTATTAAAATTTTGCCTGGTTTATAATTGTTAAAAGAATTAGGTAAAACTGTTGGAATATAGTAATAAAAAGTATTCGCGTATACGAATCCAAAACATCTTGACAATGCATTTTTTCCAACCATTAAGCTTATTAAATAAAATTTGATTTTTTTTGAATCTATTAAATTTTGAAATATTTTTTTAAAATCTTCATCTAATTTATTATTAATATTCTTTTTGAAAAGCTGTTTTTTTTTTTCGTCAATTATACTTTTGAAATCTAATAAGTTATGATCTGAGCTCTCAATATTTACAGTTAGATTTTTTGAAATTTTTTTTAATTTTTCATATTTAATTAATGTTCTATGAATTTCATAAGCATGACTTTTATCCTTATTTTTTATATTATCCTTATAATCTTTAAATTTTTCACCAAGTGTAATATTGTAAATTTTTGAAAAAAGTGAGGTCTTAAAGTTGCTAACAAAGGGATTTGTAATATTATTAATTAAAGCTAGTTGATTGTTGAAAAAAACCAAATCTATATCTTTCTTCATTTCGTCTAATATTAATTTCCAAACATTTAGAAAATAGATTTTATTAAAAAGTGTTTTATATCTTTCTGATAAAATTGGGTTACAGTAGTCAGAATAATCTGTGCCAATCCATTGAAGAACATTCACAAAAAAATATCTCTTTATTTCAAACGGGAGAATAGCTAAAGCTATATTATTGTAATAAATTATCACAATTTTTATTTGATTGTTCTTATTTTTTATAACTTCTTCAACATATTGAATATCTTGGAAGAATGTTGATGAAAATTTATTTCTATCATCTTTCCATATTTTTTTACATTCTGCTGTGATTGAGTCAAAAATTCTAAATGTATACATTTATTTTTTAATAGTTTTTATCAACCTAAATTTTGAGTTTTCAATTCCTTTTTTACTCGAATAATTACTAGATAAACAATAAATCAAAAATTTTTTATTAGTTTTTAAATTTCTAATAAGTTTTAGAATTTTAGAATAAAATCCACGATTTCTATATTTTTTCAAAGTAAAAAAATCATACAATAATATTTTGTTTTTAATATCTATTTCTTTATCAATTTCCATTACATGCCATTTTAAGCCTTGGTACATCCATCCAGTGCTAACTATATTATTTTTAAAATAAAGAGCTAAAAAATACTGTTTATTACGAAATCTTTTTTTCTTTTTAAATAAATCTTTAAATTGATTTTTATCTTTGTCTTTTATTGATTGAAATTTTCTAAATATAATAAGATTAAAATCTTTAAATTTTAATTTTTTTTTATTTTTATTAGCCTCATATAAACAAATTGTCCTAAAGCGAGATAAAATTACATTTTTAATTTTATTTATCATTCTTTATAATAATCACATAAATTTCTTACTTCGTATATGGAAGTATGCTCTTTGCAAAAAAAACTTTTATCTATTCTATATAAATGTTGATAATATAATTATATAATTAATTAAAATATAAAATAACCAATGATAACAAATAACACTAATACAAATACAGGAATTTTAATTCGTTTTGATGATATTGCTCCTAACATGAACTGGGAAATGATGGACAAATGCCAAGATTTATTAAATCACTATAATTTAAAACCTGTAATGGGTGTGATACCTAATAATCAAGATAATGAACTTCTAAAATATCCTAAAAGGGAGAATTTTTGGACCATTGTTGATAATTGGAGGTCAAATGATTGGTCGATAGCAATGCATGGATATAACCATCTTTATGATGGAGATACAAATAAAAAAGATTTTTTTAATCATGGGGGAAAGTCAGAATTTTTTGGTCACTCATATGAAAATCAATTACTAAAAATAAAAAAAGGGTTGGATATTTTTAAAAAAAGAAATATTAAAATTGAAATATTTTTTGCACCAAATCATACTTATGATGAAAACACTTTTAGAGCCCTAAAAGATTCTGGAATTTTGAAAATAATTGATGGGTACGGAATAATGCCTTACACAATGGATAATATAAAGTTTGTACCTCAACTTTTTTACAAACTTTTCATGTTACCATTTGGGATTCAATCCACTCAAATTCATATAAACTACTGGAATGAAAAAAATTTTCTTGATTTCAAAAAATTTATTGAAAAGAATTACTCTAAAGTTATTGATGCAAATACTGCTTTTTCAAAAAATTCAAATAGCAATTTTAATAAATTTATCAATTATTCATTAAAAACAGCATTAAAGTTAAAAAGAATTTTATTTAAATCTTAAATTTTGATTTTTTACTATCTTTTAAAAAACCTCTTACAGTATCTATAGTCATGACATTAAAGCTTTTTCCAAAAGAGTTAATTTGATTGATTATCTTTGGTGGCATAGTAATTATATTGCAACTTATTTGTTTTGCTTGAAGAAAGTTATAAGCTTCCCTAGTGCTTGCCCAAAGTATTTCAATATTTTTATTTTTTTTTGTTAAAGATATACTTCTTTTAAAAATTGGGAGTGGATCTTTACCTTTATCTGCCATTCTTCCAGCAAATATTGAAATGATAGATTTAGTTTTTTTATTTAATTTTTTGTATATTTTTTTAGTTTGCTCAAATGTATAAACTGCTGTTATGTTAAGTTTGATACCTTTATCGCTCAACTCCTTGATTACTGGGCCCGTAAAAGTTCCTCTAGAGTTAACGACTGGAATTTTAACGTAAACATTTTTGCCCCAAGAATTAATTTCATATGCCTGTTTAAGCATATCTTTTGCATTATCTGCAAAAACCTCAAAAGAAATTGGTTTTTTTTTACAAATCTTTAATATTTTAATAGAATATTCCTTATAATTCTTAGCTCCAGCTAATCTCATTAAACTCGGATTAGTAGTAAAGCCATCGACTAAAGATTTACTATTAAAATATTTTATTATTTTGTAATCTGCAATGTCACAAAATATTTTTGTTTTCATTAGTCTAGATTTTTAACAATATCTTCTGTCATTTTTTTTGCATCAGCAAATAACATTAAAGTATTATCTTTATAAAAGAGTTCATTATCTATTCCAGCATACCCGGGTGATAAACTTCTTTTAACAAATAAAACAGATTTACATTTTTCAACATCAAGCACTGGCATCCCAAATATTGGACTTTTAGGATCTGTTTTTGCCACAGGATTAGTAACGTCATTAGCTCCAATGACAAATGCAACATCAGAATTAGCAAAATCATTATTTATATCTTCCAATTCAAAAACTTCATCATAAGGAACATTTGCTTCTGCTAATAAAACATTCATATGGCCAGGCATTCTTCCCGCTACTGGATGTATAGCGTAAGTAACTTTAATATCATTTTTTTTTAATTTATCTACCATCTCTCGAAGAGCATGTTGAGCTTGAGCTACTGCCATACCATACCCTGGAACTATAATTACAGAAGAAGCATTTTTCATTAAAAAAGCTGCGTCCTCTGCGTTGCCACTTTTTACCGGTTTTTGATCCTTGCTTTCTTTTTTATTATCAGTAGAATTTTCCGCTCCAAAGCCTCCAAGTATTACACTCACAAAAGATCTGTTCATAGCCTTACACATTATATATGAAAGTATTGCGCCAGAGGATCCAACAAGCGCGCCTGTTATAATCAAGGCAGTATTTTCTAATGTAAAACCTATTCCAGCTGCAGCCCACCCAGAATAAGAATTAAGCATTGAGATTACTACAGGCATATCAGCTCCACCAATAGGTATAATTAATAAAATACCAACAAGAAATGATATTGTAATTACTGTCCAAAAAATATTTGTTGACTGATTTTTACATAAATAAAAAATTAAAACAAAAATACTCACTCCAAGTATCAAATTTAAAATGTGCTGCCCGCTAAATGTAATGGGAGCTCCAGACATTATTCCTCTTAACTTTAAAAAAGCTATTATAGAACCTGAAAAAGTTATTGCTCCCACAGCTGCTCCAATGGACATTTCAATAAGGCTTGCTAATTTAATATCACCAACATTTCCAAGATTAAAAGCTGCAGGATTTAAAAAAGCTGCTATTGCAACAAAAACAGCTGCTAAACCAACTAAGCTATGAAAACCTGCAACTAATTCTGGCATTGCTGTCATTGGAATTTTATAAGCTATGTAAGCACCAATGGCTCCACCGATAGTTAAAAATATTATTACATAAACTAATGATGTAGAAAAATTGCCAATTGATAGGAACGTTACAACTATTGCAATTATCATCCCAGCAATTCCAAAATAATTTCCTTGCCTAGATGTATCAGGTGATGATAATCCCCTGAGTGCAAGAATAAATAATATACCAGACACTAAATAAAAAATTGCTGCTAGATTTGCCGAAATCATTTCTTTTTATCTTTCTTTTTTTTGTACATTTGAAGCATTCTATGGGTCACCAAAAAACCACCAAAAATATTTATTGCTGCTAAAATAATTGCTATAAATCCAAAAATACTCGACGTATTAAAAATACTCTCAGAAGTTCCTGCTAAAGCTGCAATGATAGCACCTACAATAATAACAGATGAAATGGCATTAGTAACCGACATTAGCGGAGTATGAAGAGATGGGGTCACACTCCATACAACATAATAACCAACAAAAATTGATAAAATAAAAATACTTAATCTAAATATAAACGGATCTATTTCCATGATTAAACTTTTTTAATTAATGATTTCACTATTATTTCATCTTCTAAGTTAATATTAAAACCTTTCTTCTCCTTACTATACAAGTTACGAATGAAACTAAATAAGTTTTTAGCATATAAGCCTGACGCAGTGAGTGGCAAGCTATTCATCAAATTTTTGACACCTATTATTTTTATCCCGTTTACTGAATTAATCTTCCCTGCTTCTGAGAATGCAGAGTTTCCTCCTTGTTCTGCTGCCAAATCATAGACGATAGACCCGGGTTTCATAAGTTTTACTAAATCCTCTGTTAGTATTCTTGGGGCAGGTTTTCCAGGAATTAATGCCGTGCATATTA
>CACODU010000017.1 GCA_902626045.1 uncultured Pelagibacteraceae bacterium | reverse complement strand
AGTAGTAACAGTAGATCTACACGCTGGACAAATTCAAGGTTTTTTTGATATGCCAGTAGACAACTTATTTACCACTCCACTTTTTGCAAAATATATTAAAAAAAAATTAAAAAGTAAAAAATTGATCTGCGTTTCTCCCGATGTTGGTGGTGTTCAAAGAACAAGAGGTCTTGCAACAAGAATAAAAGCTGATTTAGCGATTATAGATAAAAGAAGACCAAGGGCTGGTCAGTCAAAAGTAATGAACATTATTGGAGATGTTAAGAGTAAAACTTGCATAATTGTAGATGATATAATTGATAGTGGTGGAACAATTGTAAATGCTGTAGAGGCTTTAAAAAAAGCAGGCGCAGTGGATGTATATGTTTTTATTACTCATGCTGTTTTAAGTGGTGCTGCAGTTGATAAAATCAAAAAGTCTAAAATAAAGAAACTTATAATCACAGACACAATCGACAATTCAAAAAAAATAAAAAATAACAATAAAATTGAGGTATTATCTATATCCTCTTTAATGGCAGAAGCTATAAAAAGAATAGCAAATTCAAACTCTGTATCTGATTTATTTAATTAACTCTTGTTTTGGTAATCATCTTGGGTTATATACCCTCTTCAAATAATTTATGAGTAATTTAAAGGCAATTAAAAGAGAGAACATATCTCCAAGATCAAATAATAAATTAAGATCCGAGGGGCTTATACCTGCTATTCTGTATGGAGGGAAGGACTCTAATCAAAATATTTCAGTTCAAAAAAAAGATTTAAAAAATTTAGTTAACTCAGATACTTTTCTTTCAAAAGTACTAGAATTAGATATTGATGGAAAAAAAGAGAAGGTAATACCAAGAGATGTTGCGTTTCATGTTGTATCTGAAGAACCTATACATATAGATTTTATGAGAATAGTTGCAGGAAAAAAAATTATTTTAGAAATACCTGTTAAATTTATAAATCACCCTGACTCTCCTGGTTTAAAAAGAGGAGGAGTGTTGAACATAGTAAGAAGAAAAGTTGAGTTGAAGTGTCCTGCAGAAAATATTCCTAATGAAATAATTATTGATCTAACCGGGACAGATATCGGTACAAGTATTAAGATCTCTTCAGTAAAATTAGAGGGGAATGTTACTCCAACTATTACTGATCGTGACTTTGTTATTGCAACCGTTGCCTCACCAACAGTAATGAAAGAGCCTGAGAAGCCAGCAGAAGGTGAAGCTGCAGCTGAAGGCGCTGAGGGAGAAGTAACAGCTGAAGGTGCTGAGACAGTATCCAAAGATGGTGAAGCAGCTAAAAAAGATGATAAGTCCAAAGAAGGTGCGGACAAAAAGCCTGACGAAAAAAAACCTGCTGAAAAAAAACCCGCTGAAAAGAAATAATTAATATGCTTTTACTTGTCGGATTAGGAAATCCTGGATCCAACTATACTAATACAAGACACAATATTGGTTTTAAAATTATTGACGCTATAAACGCACAATTCAAACTCTCTAAACAAAAACCAAAGTTTAAAGGTTTATTAACCACAGGAAATATTGATGAAAAAAAAATCTACGCTATCAAGCCGTTAACGTTTATGAATAATTCTGGAACCGCTATTAAAGAACTGATTGATTATTTTAAAATTGATGCAAAAGATGTTTTTGTTTTTCATGACGATATGGATATTGATTTTGGTAAAATAAAAGCAAAATTTGGAGGAAGTAGTGCCGGTCATAATGGAATCGAGTCTATTGATAAGTTTATAGGTAAAGATTATTCAAGAGTACGTATAGGGATTGGCCATCCGAAACAAAAGAAAAAAGTTAATAAACATGTGTTGGAAGATTTTAAAGAAGATGAGGAAGAAAAAATAAATGAGATTACAGAAAATATTGTTAAACAGCTACCTACCTTAATTCAAAAAAAAAATAGACCTATTTTCAAGCAAAGTAAATCAAGACCTTAATGGGATTTAAATGTGGAATAGTTGGACTTCCTAATGTTGGAAAATCCACTTTATTCAATGCTTTAACAGCTTCAAAAAATGCTGAAGCAGCTAATTTCCCTTTTTGTACTATCGATCCAAATATTGGAATAGTAGATGTTGTTGATGAAAGATTGGATAAATTATCTAAATTATCTAATTCTAAAAAAAAAATTTATACTAATATTACTTTCGTTGATATTGCAGGTTTAGTTAAAGGAGCATCAAAAGGAGAAGGTTTGGGAAATAAATTCCTTTCTCATATCAGAGAGGTTGACGCTATTATTCACTTAGTTAGATGTTTTGAGTCTGACAAAATTACTCACGTAAATTCAAAAATAAATCCAGTTGAAGATCTTGAAACAATAAAAACTGAAATAATTCTCTCTGACCTTGATATTATTCAAAAAAAACTTGAAAAAGGTAAAAAAAAATTACTTCAAGAAAAAGAGGTAGAAATTCTTGAAGAAAAATTAAATCAATTAAATAATGGTAAAGATGTTATAGTGAACGATAAATTGGAAAAAAAATTTTTAAGTTCGTTGGGATTATTGAGCATTAAACCCAAAATTATTGTATGTAACGTAGATGAAGAAAGCCTAGCTAAAGGGAATAAATTTACTGAAAGAGTAAATCAAACATATCCTAATGAAAAAATTGTAACAATCTGTGCTGATATTGAAGATCAAATCATGGGATTAGATAATAAGGAAAGAGAGACTTTCATGAGAGAGATTGGTTTGAATAAAACTGGCCTTAATCAATTGATTAAAGAAGGCTATGATCTTTTGAATCTCGATACATTTTTTACTTCAGGACCTGAGGAAAGTAGAGCTTGGACTGTAGAAAAAAATACTCTAGCACCAAAAGCAGCAAGCGTAATTCATACAGATTTTGAAAAAAACTTCATTCGAGCTGAAGCTGTAACATGTGAGGATTTTATAAAATTTGGAAGTGCTGAGAAATGTAAAGAGAATGGAAAGTTAAGGATTGAAGGAAAAGATTATATTGTTAAAGATGGAGATGTTTTATACTTCCGTGTCAACCCGTGACCAAATTTTCTTCATACTTAAATAAACTAAAGTTGTTAGTAGTATTAAATAAATAATTACTTTAACACCCGTTTTATGTCTTTCCTCAAGTTCAGGTTCAGCAGCCCAAGCTAAAAAAGTAGTTACGTCTTTAGCCATTTGATCAACAGTAGACTCGGTGCCATCCGAATATTCAACTAGGCCATCCATTAAATTATTTGGCATTTTAATCTTATTGCCGACCATATATTTATTGTAATAAACACCTTCGTCAAGAGTTACACCTTGAGGGGGGTCTTCGTAACCGACAAGAACAGAATAAATGTAATTAGCTCCTCCTTTTCTTGCTTTTACTAAAACTGACATATCAGGCGGGTATGCCCCACCATTAGCAGCTGTTGCAGCCTGAACATTAGGGTATGGACTTTTAAATTTATCTGAAGGTTTTCCTGGTCTAGTAAACATTTCTCCCTGAGAGTCTGGACCATCCTCTATTTCGAAACTAGCAGCAATAGCTTTTACCTCTTGTTCTGAGAACTCAGGCCCGCCAGGTTCTCCTAGATTTCTGTAGCTAAGATATTGCATTGAGTGGCAAGAAGCGCAGACTTCTTTATAAACTTGAAAACCTCTTTGTAGTGATGCTCTATCAAAAGTTCCTGTTAAACCTTTAAAACTCCAATCCACTTTAATTGGATCAATCATTTCAGCACTTTGTAGTGGTCTTAGTGAGATAAGTAACAAAAAAGATAAAACGATTAGTTTTATACTAGACTTTATCATTAACTTTCCTAGCTAAAGATGGTTCTGCTCCTCCGGTTAATACTGGCTCGGAGATGCTCATAGGAATCGGATCTGTTTTTTCCAAATAACCCACAACGGGCATAACCACTATAAAATGTAAGAAGTAATAAATAGTTCCCACTCTAGCTAATACTAAGTAAATTCCTTCAGCTGGCATCGCACCAACATAACCAAGCATTAGAACGTCTATTACTAATATCCAAAAGAACTGTCTATAAATCGGTCTAAAGACAGCCGATCTAACTTTTGATGTATCTAACCAAGGTAACACAAATAAAATAAAAATTGCACTGAACATTAAAATTACCCCGCCTAATTTATCAGGGACAGATCTCAAAATTGCGTAAAAAGGTAACAAATACCATTCAGGCACAATGTGAGCAGGTGTAACTAACGGATTGGCAGGTATATAATTGTCTGAGTGACCCAACACATTCGGAGTAAAGAATACAAATCCGGCAAATATGATCATGAATACTAAAAGCGCGAAAGCATCTTTAATTGTTATATAAGGATGGAATGGCACTGTATCTTTAGACGGTTTCTTTATATCAATTCCTACAGGATTGTTATTTCCTGGTACATGTAAAGCCCAAATGTGCAAAATTACTAATCCTAAAATTAAAAAAGGGATTAAATAGTGTAAACTAAAGAATCTGTTTAGTGTTGGATTATCTACAGAATATGCTCCCCATAACCAAGTTGTTATACTGTCACCAACTAAAGGTATCGCACTAAATAAATTAGTTATTACTGTAGCGCCCCAGAAGCTCATTTGACCCCAAGGCAAAACGTAACCCATGAAAGCTGCTGCCATCATTAATAAATAAATCATAAGACCGATTATCCAAATTACTTCTCTTGGTGATTTATATGATCCATAAAATAGAGACCTAAAAATGTGTATGTAAACTGCTAGGAAAAACATAGATGCACCATTACTATGAATATATCTTATTAACCAACCATAATTTACATCTCTCATTATATGTTCTACGCTTGCAAAAGCTAGATCTGCATGAGCAACGTAATGCATTGCTAAAATAATTCCTGTAACTATTTGAGTGATCAAACAAAAGGTTAAAATTCCGCCGAAGGTCCACCAGTAATTTAAATTTTTGGGAGTTGGGTAATCTGTTAGATGTGCTCCAAGCGTGAGTAAAGGTAAACGGTCATTAAACCATTTTCCTGCTTTTGATTTTGGTACGTATTCGTGTTCACTCATAATTTTTTATCCAATTTTAATTGTATTGTTATCCACAAATTCAAACTTTGGTATTTCCATATTTGTTGGAGCTGGTCCTTTTCTTATTCTGCCTGATACATCGTAATGTGATCCATGGCAAGGACAAAACCAACCATTGAAGTCTCCTTTATCTTTTAAAGGCACACATCCAAGGTGTGTACAAACTCCTAACATGACTAACCATTCATCTTTTCCATCTTTTACTCTATCCTCATCTTTTTGAGGATCAGGCAAATCGTCCAATTTAACCGCCCTGGCTTCAGCTATTTCCTCTGAAGTTCTTTTTTTAATAAATATAGGCTTTCCTCTCCATAAAACAGTTATAGATTTGCCAGGTTCTATAGCACTAATGTCAACTTCTGTAGTTGCTAAAGCTTGTTGAGCTTTATCTGGATTCATTTGGTCTATCATTGGCCAAATTACTGCACCAACTCCTACTGCTCCAATGGTATAGCTAGCTGTAAATAAAAAATCTCTTCGATTTACTTTTTTTTCTTCTTTGCTCATTTTTGTTTGTGTTTATAATGTATATATTTATTTAAACTATGTTTTTAAATACTTTAGGGTCAGAATGACACATAAATTAAGCAATAATAATGCACATAGCTCTTTATAAACCCGATATACCACAAAATACAGCTGCAATTATTAGATTAGGTGCCTGCTTAAACCTTAAGATTCATATCATAGAACCTTGTGGTTTTAACTTACATGATCCAAGATTTAAACGTGTTGTTATGGATTATTTAGAATTTAGTAAAATATTTCGGTACGAGGATTATAATGAATTTTTAATCAAGAATAAAAAAAAAAGGATAGTATTAATGACAACTAAAGCAAAAAAAAAATATCATAAATTTAATTTCAGAAGGGAGGATATTCTGTTATTCGGGAGAGAGAGTGCCGGGGTGCCAGAGGGTCTTCATAAGACAATTAAAGATAAAGTGAAAGTTCCAATGAATAAAAAAACTAGATCGCTAAATGTTGCTATGAGCGTAGCTATTATTTCTGCTGAGGCTCTTAGACAAAACAACTTATTAAAATAATGATTTCATCTGATTATAGAAAAAAAATGGCTGATAGTTGGTTTTCTTACCTGCAAATTCAGATTTGTAAATCATTTGAACAATTAGAAAAAAATAAATCAAAATTTTATAAAAGAGATTGGTATAAAAAAAATATAAAAGAAGGTGGTGGAACTTCTTATTTATTAACTAATGGTAAGATTTTTGATAAAGTTGGGGTTAATAAATCCACTGTCTCAGGTATATTTCCAAAAAAATTTAGATCTAGTATACTTGGTGCTGAAAATAATGGTAAATATTGGGCATCGGGTGTTTCTGTAGTTGCTCATATGAAAAATCCAAAGATCCCCGCAATTCATTTTAATACAAGATTTATTGTTACGTCTAAAGAATGGTTTGGTGGAGGAATGGATGTAACGCCTAGTCATGAAGATAAAAAAGAAAGTCAAATTGTTCACAATGAACTTAAAAAAATTTGCTTACAAAATAAAAAAAGTTATAAAAAATATAAAAAATGGTGTGATAAATATTTTTATTTACCTCATAGGAAAGAAGCTAGAGGGATTGGTGGAATTTTTTTTGATTACGAAACTAAAGATTGGATTAAAAACTTTAAATTTATAAGGGAACTTGGATTAGCTTTTATTGATATCTCAAATAAAGTAATCGATAGAAAGAAAAAACTAAAGTTCACCGTAAAAGATAAAGAAAAACAATTGCTTAAACGCGGAAGATATATAGAGTTTAATCTTCTTCATGACAGGGGTACAAAATTCGGTTTAAATTCTGGAGGAAATACTGAGTCTATTTTAATGTCTTTGCCTCCTGAAGCTAAGTGGAAATAATTATGGATAAAGAACCTATAACAGTAAACGGTCTTCAAAATTTAAAAAAAGAATTAGAAGATTTGAAAAATGTTCAAAGGCCAAAAGTTGTTGAAGCAATTGCTGAAGCAAGATCTCATGGAGATCTAAAAGAAAACGCCGAGTATCATGCAGCAAAGGAACAACAAGCTTTAATCGAGAGCAGAGTAATTGCAATTAATGATTTAATTGCTCGTGCCAACGTAATTGATGTGACAAAAATTGATAATGAGGGAAAGGTAATCTTTGGTTCTACTGTAAAACTAAAAGATCTTGAGACTAACAAAGAAATTACCTATAAATTAGTAGGTCAAGACGAGGCAGACATTAAAAAAAATCTTATTTTTTTTAAAAGCCCTATCGGAAAAGCGTTAATTGGAAAAGATAAAGGTGAGATGATTATCGTAAACACTCCGTCTGGTGAAAAAAGTTTTGAAATTCTAAACGTAGAATATGTTTAGTTAGAGTATTGTTTGATTATTTCTTTAATTTGATTTTTTGTTATCGAAAAATTATTTCTTATCCATTCTTCCTCTAATTTTTTTAAAACTTTACCCATCATGGCTCCTTGACTCATGCCATTGTCTATTAAGTATTTACCATCTATTTTAAATTTATGCGTTTTTGATTTAAGAATTTTTTTTAAATTTTCTGAAAAACTATCTAATTTGTTTTTTGTATTGAACACAAAATTTAAAATACTTAAATCAATTAAATGATTTTTATCATTCAAATAAATATTTTTTTCTAAGTCTTTATTAAGAAAATCTTTATTTACTTTCAAAAGTTTTAAATTTTTAGCTAATAAATTTAGGCTATTTTTAATATTATTAGATACATTGTACTTATGGCCAAAATATTCGTGGCTATTTTTATCATCAATCAATAGTACAGCTAACAATAGCACTCTACTAATTTGTGAAAAATTACAAATTTTCAATAATCTATCAAGACGATTTAAATTGTTTAATTCAGGGAAAATAAGAATAAAAATTTCCTTTAAATAAATGCTTTCATTTAAATTAATAAAATTTTTTAAATCTAAAATTTTGTATAATTCTATTAATATTCTTTCTTTAGAAATTTTTTTTATCCCATTTAAACTTTGTTTGATTGCATCGATAGTTGTTTGTTCAACTTTACTATTATACATAATTGTAAAACGAATGAATCTAATAATACGCAAATAATCCTCTTCGATTCTTTTTTGTGGATCACCGATAAACTTTACAATTTTATTTTTTAAGTCATCTTGTCCCTTTTGAGGGTCATAAATATTTCCATTTATATCTAGATAAATAGCATTAATTGTAAAATCTCTTCTTTCAGAATCGAGTTGCCAATCACCGATATATTCTACCTTTGCATGTCTACCGTCAGACTCGATATCTTTTCTTAAAGTTGTTAATTCAAGTTTAAAGTTCTTAGATACAAGTGTTATTGTTCCGTGCTTTATTCCAGTTTCAACAACCTTAAACGCAGTATTTTCAAATTTTTCTTTTATTTCCCTTGAAGATAATATTGTAGCTATGTCAATATCATCAACTTTATCATTTGTTAGATACTTTCTAACACAACCACCAACAAATCTAGCTGTTACTGTATCTGGTGAAAAACCTTCCTGAAGTTTATTAAATACAAATTTTAATTCTTTATGATTGTAAAAAGGAAATAGGTTTCTCTTAATTTTTTTTATAAAGTTAAAATTTATATCAAACATAATTGTGGCTGGGGCACTAGGATTCGAACCTAGGATGGCGGTATCAAAAACCGCTGCCTTACCGCTTGGCTATGCCCCAATGATAAGAAGTTTGATATATCATATATCACAAAAATTAAACAGTTTTTGCTAATGAAAACCAAAATTTAGGATATTTATTTTTTAATTTATAAAGGGCTTTTTTTGCAAAAATTTGATCCCTAAACAAACCGTAACAAACTGACCCAGTTCCTGTCAGTCTTGAAAAATGACACCCTTTTTCGTTTTTAATATCATTTAATAATTTCTTAATTATTGGATATTCTCTTTCAACAATAAATTGTAAATCATTTCTGCTTTTCGACAAATAATCTAAAAATCTAGTTTTTGATTTAATTATATTTTTATTTAGACTCTCTTTTGCTGAGAATTTTTTTACTTTCGAATAGATCTTTTTTGTTGAACATTTTATTTTTGGCTGAATAAGTAAAAAACAAAACTTATGCTTCTTTTTAATACTGACTATTGTTCGTAAATTTTTCAAATAGCCATGATTGTTAAAAAAAAGTTTTAAATCAGTTCCAATTACTTTTTCTAATTTATTTAATAAGATGTTGTTAATTTTACTTTTTAATAAGTAGTTTAATATAAAGGCTGCATTACTAGTTCCTCCTCCCAATCCACCGAAAACAGGAATATTTTTTGTTATCACAATAGAGTAATAATTGTAAATTAAATTTAGTTCTCTAAGTTTTTTTAGGAGATTATAAACTGTATTATTTTTTTTTTTTACTAATTTTGCGAAAGGTCCTATGAAAATAATTCTATCTTTATTTTTTTTTATTTGAGTAACGTTTATTTTATCGAACAAATTTATCCAACTGTATAAAGTCTGAACTTGATGTAATCCATTTTTAAATTTAGAATTCACTTTAAGCGTTAAGTTGATTTTTGCAAAAGAGTTTATGACCATAAATTATAAGCCATTAATTAATTTTTCTTTAATGTTTTCTTTTAATTCATTCTCTGTTTTTTCAAGACCTAGAACATAATTCCAATAGTATCTAGCTTGAATCTCATTTCCATTTTTCCATAAAGCGTCCCCGAAATGATCATTTACTATTGGATCTCCAGGCAAAAGTCTCACCGCCAATTCAAGGTAATCTTTGGACTCTTTGTAACGCTTAAGTTTAAATAATGCCCAACCTAAAGAGTCAGTGATATAAGGGTCATTCGATTTTAACCTATTTGCTTTATCTAACATATTTAAGGATTTTTCAATTTTTACTCCTTGTTCAATCCAGGAGTAAGCTAAATAATTAAGTACGTATGCTTGATTAGGATCTGCCTTTAGTGACGCAAGTAAATCTCTCTCAGCTTTTTCCCACTCACCAATTCTCTCATAAGCTATACCCCTCCCATCCGTTGACTCTATGTAAAGAGTATGACTTTTTTCAACTTCATCTATTACTTTATTGTAGTAAATAATTGATTCTTTAAATTTTTCATTATTTTTTAAAAATTCAGCATAATCAAAAGTTTCATAAATATTTTTATTGACTAAATTATTATATGCATCACCTAATAGTTTTAGAGCAAACTCTTTATTATTTTCTTTAATATAAATTCTTGCAAGTTGCTTTGAGGAATACCACTGAAATGCTTTTCCTTTCTTGCCTAACCTATTATAAACTTTTTTTGCTTCCTCAAAGTTGTCAACATTGTAAAAGTTTTCTGCTAACAAAGTTTCATAAGAGTGAAAATCTTTATTTAAATATTTTGCTAAATTCAAATAAAAATCTGAAAGTGGGTAAATTGATTGTGAAGATAAAGCGTTTGATGTTACGTATAAAATCTCTGCAATAACATGCTCTCTATTCTTACAATCAAAAGATGAGTTGTTTTTGCCTAAATTCAAATCTAATTTATACTGGTTTAGTAATAAGTTTCTGGGGTATAATTTAAGCGCAGAATTTAAAATTTCTTTTGCTTTATTTGCTTTTCCTAAATTAGCTGTATAGGAGGCATAGAAATATTTATACCTTGAAAAATCTATTTTTTTATTTGAAGTAAGTTCTTCAAATAAATTAGTTGTGTTTAAGCTATTGAAATGACAATTTAAAAATACTGTTTGTATTTTTTTTAAATTTTCAAATCTTTCATCTAGTTTTTTGAGCTCTAATGTAGCTTGATTCAAATCGTAATTATCTAAACTAGACCAAATATAAAGAGAATTAGAAAGATAATTATTTAGGATAAATCTCCGGTTTCCTGATTTAGCTTTTAAAAAATATTTTTGAGCTAAATTTAGATCAGAATTTTTTAGATGAAACACTCCAGTAATAATCTGGCTTTCAAAGCTATCGAGTTTTTGCTTCTCAAGTTTCTTGGAATAATCAAAGGCTTTTTTTAAATTTCCTGAATTTACTAGAGAATAAAGATATTTTACAGAGTAGTTTGTATGTTTGGTTTCAAGACCATTTAATTTTTTAAAAAATTCAAAAGATTTTTCGTATTGATTTTCATTTAATAATAATACGCCGGAAAAATAATCAGAAACACGGTCACCTTGGTCGAACTTATCCAATGCTTTAAGTGATGTTGTGGAAAAAAAGGTGATGACAAATAATATTGATATTATAGTCTTGTTAAAAAAGTTAAATATATTCATAAATTTAAATGATAAAAAAAAATACAATTAATCCATTAAAATTAATTCGATATTATAATCTTATTAATCATAATCTAATTTACAATAATAGGTCAATAAATAGGTATAAAAAGGACAGTTTTGGAATATCTGCTGATAAGGCTGATAATTTAGAAAGGCTAAAAAAATCAATAAACAATATTAAAAACTGTAGTCTAAAAAATAATGCAACAAACATGGTATTTAGTGATGGCAATCCAAAATCTAAAATTATGCTAATTGGTGAGGCTCCAGGTGCTAATGAAGATGAAGAGGGCCTACCCTTTGTAGGCCGGGCTGGAGCATTACTTGATAAAATGCTCGCTGCAATCGATTTGGACAGAAAAAAAGTATATATAA
>CACODU010000016.1:10000-12715 GCA_902626045.1 uncultured Pelagibacteraceae bacterium | reverse complement strand
ATGAAAAATCAAAAATTTATGACCATATTAAATGGGACTCGCTTGGAAATTTTAATATTTTGTTAGCCTGTGAAAGAAAATTCAAAATTAAATTCTCAAATTCTGAATTTAGTAAAATTAATAGTGTTAAAGAAATAATAAAAGTTATTCAAAAAAAGAATGGTTAATAAAAATATTCTAAACTTATTTAAAAAATTAAGATTAAAGAAAAATGATAATATTTTAATACATTCTAATATGGGGGGTATGTACCAATTTAAAAGAGAGAGTTCATTGGAAAATATTTGTGAAAGTTTTTTTTTATCATTAAAAAATTATATTGGCCCAAAAGGAACGGTTTTAATACCAGCTTATAATTATAAATTTACTAAAGGAAAAAAATATAACCGCTTTACTTCACCTTCTGAAGTTGGGGAATTAGGAAATTGGTTAAAAGATAAATTTCCATTAAATAGGACTTTAGATCCAGTTTTTAACCACTTTGTATTTGGACGTTATAAAAGTAGAATTTTTAATTGTTCAATAGATGAAGCCTTTGGTGAAAAAAGTATTTTTAATCTTATCTTCAAAAAAAATTTCAAAATCATATGTTTTTGCTGCTCACCAAAAGTGATTACTTTTTTACATTTTATAGAAAAAAAATTTCAGGTAAATTATAGATATAATAAAATTTTTCTATCAAAAATATTTAAAAATAAGAAAAATAAACTGTTAAGATATAAATACTATGTAGGAAAAAAAAATATTGATTACTCCATCAAGGAAAAAAAGGTAATTATTGCCATTAAAAAAAAAGTAGTAAAAGCAAACTTTGGGAGATTTGCATGTTATTGCATCTCAACAAAAAATTTATATAAATCAATTCAACAAAAAATAAAAAAAAATGATGATTATTTGATTAAATGAAAATCACAAAAAAAGACATCTTAAGTTTTAAAAAAATGTCAGGTGATAATAATAAAATTCATTATGACGAGAAATATGCAAAAAAGTTTTTTTTTAAAAAACCTATTGTGCATGGAGTTAATTTAGCTGTTAAAGGAATTTTTGCGTTCTTAAAGAAAAAAAAGAAAAAAATTGTTATTGAAGATATAAAAATTAAATTTAAGAATTTTACTTATATTTATGAAGAAATAAAGATTAAGATAATTAAAAATAAAATAATTATTTATAGCGATTTAAACGAAAAGGTGGAGATTGATATATCAATTCAGAGTCTTCAAAAGAAAAAAATTACTTATAATCAATCAAGATTTAAAAACCTTAAAAAAAATAATTATAAAAATTTAATAAATTCTGAGCTTATCGATCAGCTTATATTTATCTCATATTACATCGGAACTATTAAACCTGGAAATGGCTCATTAATACATCAAATTTATATCAATTTTAATTTACGAAATACTAAGGATAAAAAAATAAAATTTAAAAAAAAAACTAAAACTATTTATATTATTCAATATCTAAAGAATTGTTTTCAAGTTGAAATCATTTCAAGTAAGCTCGTGCCTTTTAATGAAGTTAAAAAAAAAGAAAAAAACCCAACGAAATATTTAAAATTTATTTCAAACAAAAAAATTTTAATTTTTGGTCCTTCAAGTGATGTTGCTAAAAGATTGAACAAAATATTTAAGAATAAGTTTTTAATTTATAATCATAGTTTTAAGATTGATTTTGAAAATCCAATCATAAAAAAAATTGAATTTATAAAGATGGAAAAAAAAATAAAAAAAATTACACCAAATTTTATTTTTTACCTATCTTCTCCTTTTATATATAATGGTAATAAAAATAATAAAAAATTATTAAAGTTTTACAATGTAATTTATGTAAGTTATTTTAAAAATATTCTTGAAGTAGTTAAAAAAAATAATTTTCAATGTAAAGTTTTTTATCCATCTACTTTTGCTCTTAACCGACAAAAGGAATTCAAAAGACTAGAGTGCTACTTGATTGCTAAACGAAAGGGAGAAGAACTTTGTAAATCATCAAAATTCAATAAAATTGCTTTTTTCTTTAGATTGCCTCAATTAATATCTAGATCTAATTATAATATACTTGGATATTATGAGGGTAAAGATCTTAAAGTCCTGGATAGATATTTTAAGAGATTTATTAAATAATTTTAACTATTAATTTTTTTTAATATTATATCTGGTTGCCTTTCATTTGAAATAATAATTTTTTTGTATTTTTTATTTTTCTTTAAAAACTCTTTAATTGCTTTTTTCTCAGACCATTTATTTTTTGCTCCTTGATCAAAAACAATATATCCATTTTTACTGATATTATTACTTATAGCTTCGAGACCTCTTATGGTTGGTAAATAAAGATCCATATCAAAATATGCTAATGAAAACTTTTTTGACTTAAAAAAATTACTTTTTAATAGTGTTACATCTTTATCAATTATTTTGTAATTTTTAAGATTAAAAAAATTTAAAAAAGCCTCTATTTGTTTTTTATTTCCAACATACTTACCTCTAAACTTTTCTGATATTTTTGTGTCTTTTTTATTGAAATGAATTAGTCCTTTAAAATGATCTAGAAGATATAATTTTTTTTTTATTTTGAATATACTTAAGATTTTTTTTATTAGTAAACTTGTATTTCCTTTATGGATACCAAACTCAATTATATCACCTTCGACTTTTGAGGTTTTCTGAAGCAAGTCGTAAATTATTAATGTTTTAAATAAATTTGTATCTCCACTAA
>CACODU010000016.1:0-7500 GCA_902626045.1 uncultured Pelagibacteraceae bacterium | reverse complement strand
ACACGTGTCCCGCTCTACTCAAGAACAACTTTAAGCATTACCCCTACGGGACTATCACCTTCTATGGTTAGTTTTTCCAAACTATTTAGGTTTTCTTAAAACTGTTACTGGCCTTCTCCGCGTTCGCTCGCCACTACTAACGGAATATCAATTGATTTCTTTTCCTCCGGTTACTTAGATGTTTCAGTTCTCCGGGTTAGCTCTTCAAACCTATGAATTCAGTTTGAAGTACCACATAAAGTGGTGGGTTGTCCCATTCGGAAATTTTCGGATCAAAGCCTGCATACAACTCCCCGAAACTTATCGCAGTATACCACGTCCTTCGTCGCCTTTCAGTGCCTAGGCATCCGCCATACGCCCTTAAACGCTTGATTTATGCACAGAAAATAATTTTCTGTCTAAATTAAATTTTTATTAAATATTCATCTATTCGAATATTTATTGATTGTTCATCTATTCGAACAATCGGATATAGATATTGTTTGATTGTTCATACTGATTGAACAATCAAAATTGATATTAATTATTTACAATTTAAAAAAGCTAAAAGTGTTAATGGTGGAGGATAGCGGGATCGAACCGCTGACCTCCTGAATGCAAATCAGGCGCTCTCCCAGCTGAGCTAATCCCCCGTGAAAAATGGTGGGCCGAGGACGACTCGAACGTCCGACCTCACCCTTATCAGGGGTGCGCTCTAACCACCTGAGCTACCGGCCCCTAAGCATTTATGAGACACTTTCTATTAATAAGAAGAGAAATGAGGACGGCCACATTAACTTAATTTTTTGAGACCAAAAGAAATTTTTGGTCTTCCTTAGAAAGGAGGTAATCCAGCCGCAGGTTCCCCTACGGCTACCTTGTTACGACTTCACCCCAGTTGCTGATCGTACCGTAGTCAAAGGTATAAGCTTTGCCTTAAGGTGTAACCAACTTCCATGGTGTGACGGGCGGTGTGTACAAGACCCGGGAACGTATTCACCGCGGCGCGCTGATCCGCGATTACTAGCAATTCCAGCTTCATGCACTCGAGTTACAGAGTACAATCCGAACTGAGGTACATTTTAGGGATTAGCTAGGAGTCGCCTCTTTGCTTCCCATTGTAAGTACCATTGTAGCACGTGTGTAGCCCAACACATAAGGGCCATGAGGACTTGACGTCATCCCCACCTTCCTCCAGCTTATCACTGGCAGTTCTTTTAAAGTGCCCAACTAAATGGTGGCAACTAAAAGTAGGGGTTGCGCTCGTTGCGGGACTTAACCCAACATCTCACGACACGAGCTGACGACAGCCATGCAGCACCTGTGTTTCGTCCAGCCAAACTGAAAAGACTAATCTCTTAGTCTCGCGACGAACATGTCAAGTGTTGGTAAGGTTCTGCGCGTATCTTCGAATTAAACCACATGCTCCACTGCTTGTGCGGGTCCCCGTCAATTCATTTGAGTTTTAACCTTGCGGTCGTACTCCCCAGGCGGTGTGCTTAATGCTTTCGCTGCGACACTGAAAAATAAATTTCCAACGTCTAGCACACATCGTTTACGGCATGGACTACGAGGGTATCTAATCCTCTTCGCTACCCATGCTTTCGCTCCTCAGTGTCAGTAGTGACCCAGTAAGTTGCCTTCGCATTTGGTGTTCTTTCTAATATCTACGAATTTCACCTCTACACTAGAAATTCCACTTACCTCTATCACACTCTAGCTAAAAAGTTTTGATGGCAGTTCCAAGGTTAAGCCTTGGGATTTCACCATCAACTTTTTTAACCACCTACGAGCTCTTTAAGCCCAGTAATTCCGAACTACGCTAGGTCCCTTCGTATTACCGCGGCTGCTGGCACGAAGTTAGCCGGACCTTCTTATTCGGGTACAGTCATTTTCTTCCCCGACGAAAGAGTTTTACAACCCAAGGGCCTTCTTCACTCACGCGGCATCGCTGCATCAGGGTTTCCCCCATTGTGCAAGATTCCCCACTGCTGCCTCCCGTAGGAGTCTGGGCCGTGTCTCAGTCCCAATGTGGCTGGTCTTCCTCTAAGAACAGCTATTGATCGTTGCCTTGGTAAGCCTTTACCTTACCAACTAGCTAATCAAGTGCGGGCTCATCTTTCGGCGTTAAAACTTTCCCCGTAAGGGCTTATTCGGTATTAGCACAAGTTTCCCCGTGTTATTCCAAACCAAAAGGCAGATTCCCACATTATACTCACCCGTTTGCCACTCAGTATTGCTACTGCGTTCGACTTGCATGTGTTAGGCGTGCCGCCAGCGTACGTTCTGAGCCATGATCAAACTCTCAAGTTTAATAACGGCGCACACTAGCTTTAATAATTTTGAAACATATCAAAATTATTTTTCGTTAAAGTGTGTACGACAATTTCTTTATTAACCTAGCCGTCCACACTTCTCTTCTTAAAAATTTACAATTTAAAAAAGCTAAGATTTCGAATTTCAAAATCTACACACCTTTAGCCACTTAAAAATAATAATATAGTAGAGGTGAGGGCTGGTTTTATTACAAATAGGTCATAAGTCAAGGCGTATATTCTCTAAAATATCCCGTAAAATATGGGTTTTTTAACCATATGGCATTGCAAAGATCCTCTTATTTTTATAAAAAACAACTATGGCGATAATTCAAAAAATTGTGATTTTTACCAAAAAAAAACTAAATTTTTTACCGCTTATTTATATTAAAATTCCCCAGGTTCAAAAATTTAATCCATTAATTTTTTTTTCTTTTTTAATTGTTTTTTCTTTCATTTTCTTTTTTTCATCAAACTTAATCGACAACAAAAATAATGAAGATACGAAAAACCTTAAAGAAATCACAAAAAATAGTGAATTTTCCAATTTAACCAATTTTCTTATTTCAAAAATTAACAGTCCTTACGAAGAGATGAATTATGTGATTAAGAATAATGACACTGTCGAAAAAATATTAAAAGAATATAAAATTAGAAGTGAAGATATTAGGGAAATTTCTATTCAATTGAAAAACAAGAAGCTTGCTAATATTTATTCAGGTAGAAAACTATATATAATTTTAAAAAAACTAGAGGATGGTACTAATACAGTTGTAAATCTTAAGTATCCAATTAGTAACACAACTAGTATAGAAATAAGAAAGTCCCAAAATAATTTTGAAGTTAAAGAAAATATCTTACAACTTTATAGAAAAGAAGTTGTTGTAAAAAATATAATTAAAAATAACTTATATAGTTCAGCAGTCAAGTCAGGTATTGAACCAAATATAATAGTAGAATTTGCCAGAATTTTTGGATTTGAGGTTGATTTTCAAAGAGACATTAGACAAGGAGACTGGTTTGAGATTCTTTACGAAAAATTTGAAGATGATAACAATAAAGTAAGAGATACTGGTAAAATAATTTATGCTTCGATGTTCGTTAATGGAGAAGAGATAAATCTTTATAATTTTAAATATAATAATATTGAGGATTTTTATGACATTAAAGGAAAAAGTATAACTAAATCTTTGATGAAAACACCGATTAATGGAGCGCGATTATCATCCTCATTTGGAATGAGAAAACATCCTATACTAGGATATAATAAAATGCATAGGGGAACAGATTTTGCTGCCCCAAGTGGCACTCCAATTATGGCTTCAGGTTCTGGAACAGTTACTAGAGCTAGATGGTGTGGTGGTGGTGGTAACTGTGTTAAGATTAAACATAATTCTACTTATGAAACTATTTATGCGCATATGAAAGCTTTTGCTAAAGGAATAAAAGAAGGTAAGAAAGTTAAACAAGGTCAAATAATCGGGTATGTTGGTTCAACAGGTTTATCAACTGGACCTCATTTACACTATGAAGTTTTAATTAATGGTAAAAAAGTTAATTCGCAAAAGCTAAAATTACCTTCGGGTAAAACACTTAGGGGGGATGAGAGAGAGAAATTCGAACTTGATAGAATTAAAATAGATTTGAAATTGTCTCAACTTAGATAAATGTCAATTAGTTGCTGTCTTATTTTCTTCATCTAAAGAATCTCCTTTAGTTAAAGATTTTTCTTCAGTTACAATTTTTTCTACAAAGTTTTCTCTTTTCTCATTTAATTCATTATATCTTCTCAAAAAATGGTCAGCATGCTGTAAATAATTTTGTGCTAAGACTGGATCTCCATTACTTTGCGCATCTTTTGCTAGTTGTTGATACTTTTGCATGGTCTTTTCAACATTATGAATGTTATTCATTGAACCATTTCTATTAAAGTTTAAATTTCCATTATTATTAAAACCATTTGTGTTACTAGAGTTTGTAGAAACACCTCTTCTTCTAAAATTATTTTTTTGGGTTCTTGTTCTAAAATTTCTTCTTCTATTATTATTCATTTATTTATAGTAAGCTATTACGCATCTAATATTATCTTTATAATCCTTAATAACTTTTTTTATTCTAAAATTGTTATCAGTTAATATTTTTGAAACTTCTTTTATTTGCTCGTTACCAATTTCTAAGGCGAGCGAACCATTAATCTTTAAAATATACTTGGATTTGTAGATAACTTTTTTAATAAGGTCAAGCCCATCCTTTCCGCCATCTATCGCCATTCTAGGTTCATATTTTTTTATATCCTCGCTCAAATTTTTAATATCTTTGCGCTGTATATATGGTGGATTTGATACTATTAAATCAAATTTTACATTGAATATATTTTCAACAGACTTATTTATAAACCTAATTCTATTATACACGTTAATATTTTTTGCATTAATTTTCGCAATTAAAATTGCTTTCTTAGAAATATCAATGCCTATCCCAATAGATTTTTTAAGATTACTAAGTAAGCTTATAATAATACAACCTGTTCCTGTTCCTATATCCAAAATTGATATTTTTTTTCCTCTGTACATTTTTAATAATTCGTCAACCAGTAATTCGGTTTCTGCTCTTGGAATTAAGGTATCTTTATTAACTTTAAATTTTTTACTCCAAAATTCTTTTTCTTTTAATATGTATGCTATTGGTTCATTTTTAGATCTTCTATTTAAATAACCTTTAAAAATATAAAAATTTTTTTTTTCAATCTTTTTTTCAAGATTTGTCAAAATTTTCTCTCTTGATTTTTTTAATGTTTTTGAAAGCAATAACTCCGAGTCCAAAATATGGGAAGGTATATTTTTTTCTTTCAGTAAATTCGACCCAATTTTAATTGCATCTAATATTTTCATGAGTTTAAATTTTCTAATTTTAAACTTTGTTCTCTTAGTCTAAGTTCTTGGTTCATCTCTTCATGTATCTCACCGCTTAAAAACTCATCTAATTTATGTAAAGTTAAATTTATTCTATGGTCTGTTACTCTCCCTTGGGGAAAATTATAAGTTCTTATTCTTTCTGATCTGTCTCCGCTACCAATCTGACTTCTTCTATTGTTAGATCTTTCATTGTCTTTTTTTCTTTTTTCTGCCTCATATACTCTAGATCTTAAAATCTTAAGTGCTTTAGCTTTATTTTTGTGTTGAGATTTTTCATCTTGTTGACTTACAACGACTCCACTTGGAATGTGAGTTATTCTTACAGCACTATCTGTGGTATTTACAGATTGTCCTCCTGGTCCTCCAGCTCTAAATACATCAATTCTTAAATCGGACTCTTTAATCTGAATATCCACCTCCTCTGCTTCAGGCAATACGGCTACTGTAGCAGCAGAAGTATGGACTCTTCCCTGTGTTTCGGTCTCTGGTATTCGTTGAACACGATGAACGCCAGACTCATATTTTAAATATGAATATATATCATTTCCATTTACCAAAAAAATTATCTCTTTAAATCCTCCAGCCTCACTCTTTGAAATAGTAATAATTTCTAATTTCCATTTTTTCTTAGAACAAACTTTTTCATACATTTTAAATAGGTCTGCACAAAAAAGCGAGGCCTCTAAACCTCCGGTGCCAGCTCTAATTTCAACAATCGCATTTTTATTATCATCTTCGTCTTTTGGTAGTAAAAAAACTTTTAAATCATTTTCGTTTTTTGTTTTTTTTTCTATAAGTTCATTTAAATCTTTTTGGGCCAACTCAATTATATCTTTATCGTTTGACTCATCTTCAACCATGTTTACTAAATCTTGTTTTTCATTATTAAAATTTAAATATTCTCTTGCTGTTTTAATAATCCCCCCTAAATTGGAATATTCTTTTGACTTCATGGCAAATAGCTTTGGATCAATATTTCCTGATGAAAGTTCTTTCTCTAAAGTATTATATTTGTTTATAATTTCTTTGACTTTATCTATAGGAACCATAATAAAAATTATTTATCTTTTGTCTTTTCTTCTACAAGCTTAACAATTTTATCAATAATTTCAGAACTTGGGACTTTATCGTGTGGGACGCCTGAGAGATACAAAAGATTATTATCTTGTCCCCCTCCTGTTAAACCAATTTCTGTTTGAGCTGCCTCGCCAGGTCCATTTACTACACAACCAATTATAGATAGACTTATTGGTTTTTTTATATGTGCTAATTTTTTTTCTAATAATTGTACAGTTTCAATTACTGGAAAAGCTTGTCTTGCGCAGGAAGGGCAAGATATAATATTTACTCCTCTAGATCGAATACCTAAAGATTTTAAAATTTCATATCCGGCTTTTACTTCATCTATAGGATCAGAAGATAAAGAAACTCTTATGGTATCTCCAATACCCGCCATTAACAGTTGGCCAATTCCAATAGAAGATTTTATACTTCCTGCCATCAAACCCCCTGCTTCTGTTACTCCTAAGTGAAGAGGATAATCACATATTTCGGATAATTTTTTATAAGCTTTGACAGTCAGAAATATATCAGATGATTTAACACTTATCTTGAAATTAAAAAAATCATTATCTTCAAGAAGTTTAATATTATTTTGTGCACTTTCAACCAAAGCTTCTGGACAAGGTTCTTTATATTTTTCTAGTAAGTTTTTATCTAGTGATCCTGCATTAACTCCAATCCTTATTGAGCAGTTATTATTTTTAGCAGCCTTAATAATTTCTAAAACTCTTTGATTGCTTCCTATGTTACCTGGATTTATTCTTAAACAGTTTGCTCCCATTTCTGCAGCCTCAATCGCTCTTTTATAATGAAAATGGATGTCGGCCACTATAGGAACTGAGGCTTCTTTTACAATTTCTTTTAATGCTTTTGTTGAGTCTTGATCGGGGCAAGAAACTCTAACAATATCTGCACCAACTTCTTTAAGGGCGTGAATTTGATTAATTGTCTCTTTTACATCTGTGGTTAAAGTGTTCGTCATTGATTGAACGCTAATAATTGAGTCGCCTCCAACTCGCACATTACCAACTTTAATCATCTTGGTAGTTTTCCTCTTGATAATTCGATGTGGTCTAATTTCCATTTTATTCTAAATCAAAAACTGTATGCAGTTTTTTTATAGCTTTTAAAGTATTATCATCATCAATAATTACTGAAAGTTTAATCTCTGAAGTTGAAATAGCTAAAATGTTAATATTTTCATCAGATAAAGCCCTAAACATTCTATA
>CACODU010000015.1 GCA_902626045.1 uncultured Pelagibacteraceae bacterium | reverse complement strand
TAGCTCTTGCAATTTTAACTACTTGGATACTTATGAAAACAAGATATGGAAATTGGATTTTTGCTTCCGGTGGAGATAAAAATGGAGCTAATAATGTAGGTGTTCCAGTTGGAAGAGTTAAGATAAGTTTATTTATTGGAACGGCAGTAGCTGCAACGATCTTTGCAACTATTCAAGTTTTAGATGCAGGATCAGCTGATACTATGAGAGGAACTTTGAAAGAATTAGAAGCGATCGCAGCTGCTGTTGTAGGTGGATGTTTACTTACAGGAGGCTATGGATCAGCTATTGGGGCTGCTTTTGGAGCAATTATTTTTGGTACAGTATCTATGGGAATTTTTTATACAGATGTAGACACAGATTGGTTTAAAGTATTTCTGGGAGCAATGATGCTTATAGCTGTAATATTTAATAATTATATAAGAAGAAAAGTTACAGAAAGTAAATAATGTCAGATTACTTAGTACAATTTAACAATATCAGCAAATTTTTTGGCAAAGTTATTGCACTTAAAGATGTAACTATGAAGCTACGTAAAGGAGAGATTATGTGCTTATTAGGTGATAATGGGGCAGGCAAGTCAACTTTAATCAAAACTCTTGCTGGAGTTCATAAACCTGACGAGGGAGAAATTATATTTGAAGGCCAAAAAATTGTTTTTGATAGTCCAAAAGACGCATTAGATATAGGTATTGCTACAGTATATCAAGATTTAGCTTTAGTACCATTAATGAGTGTTACAAGAAATTTTTTTATGGGCAGAGAGCCTTTAAAAGGACCTCCTTTTTTAAAAACTTTTGATATAGAGAAGGCTAATAAAATTGCTGCAGAAAGAATGGGGCAGATTGGAATTGATGTAAGAGATCCTTCTCAAGCAGTAGGAACTATGTCAGGCGGTGAAAGGCAGTGTCTTGCAATAAGTAGAGCTATCTACTTTGGTGCAAAAGTTTTAGTTCTTGATGAACCGACTTCTGCTTTAGGAGTTCACCAAGCATCTGTGGTTTTAAAATATATAGTTAAAGCTGCCTCACAGGGTTTAGCAGTAATTTTAATTACTCATAATGTTCATCACGCATATCCAGTTGGAAACAGTTTTACAGTTCTAAATAGAGGTAAAAGTTTAGGAACATATGAAAAAAAAGATATTTCCAGAGAAAAGCTTTTAAGTATGATGGCTGGTGGAGAAGAGCTTGATAAGTTAGAAGTTGAGCTTAAAGAAATGAATAGAATTTCTTCATAAAAATGCAAATCGGTATAGATTTAGGTGCTACAAAAATTGAGTATGTTTTATTAGATAATAATAATAAAGAATTATTACGGAATAGAATTGAAACACCAAAAAACTACAGTGAAACGATATCTTCTATAATCTCAATCATTAAAGATATAGAAAATAAAAATAAAAATAATTTAAATGTAGGGATTTGTCACCCTGGTGCGACCGATAAAACAACAGGTTTAATAAAAAACGCTCATAATTCACTCTGGTTAAATGATAAAAATTTAATCAAAGATTTAAAGAAAAAAATTGACAATAATATTTACTTAGAAAATGATGCAAATTGTTTTTGTTTATCTGAAGCATTTGATGGATCTGCCAGTCATTATGAAACCGTTTTTGGTATTATTCTTGGCTCTGGCTGTGGTGGAGGGTTAGTAATAAACAAAAAAATAATTTCTGGCTCAAATGGTTTAGGAGGTGAATGGAGCTTGAATCAAATGCCTGATATGAAAGTCCAAAATTTAAAATCAGAAAAAAAGATAGATTTCTCTAATAGAATAGAGGGTTTTCTTTCTGGAAAATCTATAGAAAAAAATTTTTATCTAAATTTTAAAAAAAAAATGACAGCTAAAGAAATTTTTTTTAATTACAAAAAAAAAGAAAAAGATGCCATTCAATTTATCAACGATTATAAGGAAAAATTAGCTAGAGCTTTGGTTGTTATAATAACTACTATTGATCCAGATGCGATTGTTTTCGGCGGGGGAGTTTCAAATGAAATTGATTTTTTAGACGAAATCAAACAAATTACATCAAAATTTATTAATGAACCAAATTTAAAAACAATTTTTCTAAAACCATTGTACGGTGACGCAAGTGGTGTTCGAGGTGCAGCGCTATTGGGTAGAGAAAACTTTATTTAATTATGCTCTTAATTTCTTTTTTAGAGAAAACAGTGGGTTGTTCACATAATTGATTTATTTTAACTTTTTTACCTTTTTTTGCAGAATTATGTATTGCATCAATTATATTCAACACATGTAAAGATAGATTTCCATTACATTTATGTAATTTTTTCTTTTGAATAGAACTTATCATTTCAGATAAACCCACACCTCTATAATTTGCATTAGTAGGTGACTCGTTAGCTCTTGAACTTTGTGATCGAATATTGATTTTTCCAAGTGTCATTTTATTTGTCTTAAAATTTTTCCATGAACTTCCTAATTTTTTACTAATTAAAACTGATCCCCCGAACATATTTGGATCAGGGACAATCATTGATCCCTCATTACCGTATAATTCAATATGATTTCTTAAATGCGAAATTACATCAAATGAGAGTGTCAGTCTAATTATAGTTCCATTTAAAAATTTAATTGTTGAAAAATAAGTTGTTGGACATTCAACTTTAAACTTTTTACCTTTCTTAGGGCCAATGCCAATAACTCTTTTTGATTTTCCTTTTTCAGATTGACTAAAAACGTCTTTTGCAGGGCCCAATAAATTTACTAAAGCGGTTAAATAATACGGCCCCATATCTATTACCGGTCCACCACCTTTTTTTGCAAACCATGGTTCTGGATTTGGATGATAAGATTGGACACCTGGATACGCGAAGATAGCGTTTCCAAATTTAACTTTACCAATAATCTTTTTATCTAGAAGCTCTCTTGATTTCTGAATACCGCCGCCCAAAAATGTATCTGGTGCATTTCCAACGTACAATTTCTTTTTTCTTGCTAATTTAATTAATTTTTTTCCGTCAGACAAATTTATAGCTAGAGGTTTTTCTGAGTAAACATGTTTACCATGAGTAAGAGCAAGTTTCGCAACAGAATAATGAGCTGCAGGAATTGTCAAATTTAGAATTACTTTGATATTTTTATCATTTATTAATTCTTTTATTGAAACAGCTTTAATTCCATTCGCTTTAGCACATTTAATTGCAGCTTTGTTATTGATATCAGCACATTTTATTATTTTAAAATTATTAAAATACTTATGTGCTCTAAAGTATGTCTCGGCTATATGACCACAACCTATCAGGCCTACGTTAAAAATTTTTTTCATCAATTTTAAACACCTTTTCTTTGTTTTTTCTTACCTTCAAGATGTTCTTTAAGAGACTTTTTATTTCCTTCTGTCAAAGGTATGCTAAGGGTTGGGCTTTCCCAGTAAGCTGAACCTTCTAACCATTGATATCCATCTGTATGAATTGAAATTACATATGTTTTTTTCGATTTTTTTGCTCTTTTAAATGCCTCTTCTAATTCAGCAATTGAATTAACATGTTCACCATCTGCTCCCATACTTTTAGCATGACCTGCAAAATCTACAGGCACCAAATTAGGAGCGTTTGAACTTTTTAGTAAACAATTAAATTCTTTACCACCTTTATATAATTGTAATCTATTAATTACAGCGTGGCCACCATTGTCACAAACTATTAGTATTAATTTATTGTTTGTTATTACAGAACTATATATGTCAGAATTATAAAGTAGATACGATCCATCTCCCACAAATGATACTACTTCTTTTTCTGGATTTGCCATTTTAATACCAAGTGCTCCTGAAATTTCATAACTCATACAACTAAAACCCCATTCTGTCTCATGAGTATTTAATTCTCTAGGTTTCCATACTTGTATTACTTCACCAACTAGTCCTCCTGCAGCAGTTACAGCTATATCAGTAGGATCTGAATTTCTATAGCACGCTCCAATGACTTGAGCATAGCTTGGAAGTTTTTGGTTTGTTGGTCCACTTTCTTTTTCAACATAAGCTTCCCAATTTTTAAGTTCAATTCTTGATTTTTTGTACCAGCTATCATCTGCTTTCCAACTTCCTAATGCTTGCGATAGTTCTATCAAGGATACTTTAGCATCTCCAACTACAGCTTGAGCCATGTGTTTATTTGCATCAAATCTTGCTGCATTAATAGAAACTAATTTAAAATTGGGATTTTCAAAATTAGCCCAAGATCCTGTTGTAAAATCTGCAAGTTTGGTTCCAATAGCAATCGCTGTATCAGTTTCTTTACTTAAATTGTTTGCAGCTCTTCCACCCAAACCACCAATAGTTCCTAAATAATGAGTATGATCTTTTTTTATAGATGAATAACCCATTACGGTTTGTGTTACAGGAATGTTATGTTTTTTTGCAAAATCACTTAATTCATCTGTGGCATCTGAATAAAAAACTCCTCCACCAGCAATAATAATTGGTTTCTTTGATTTTTTAATAAGTTCAGCTGCCTCTTTGATTTGAAAATCATCTGGTTTAGGTCTTCTAATCGTATGAATTCTTTCTTTAAAGAATTCCTCTGGGTAATCGTAAACTTCACCTTGAACATCTTGACTTAATGAAATGCATGCTGGACCACAATCTGCTGGATCTAACATAACTTGAATTGCTTGTTGTAAACTTGAAATGATTTGTTCTGGTCTAGTAATTCTGTCAAAATATCTCACAACAGGTTTAAAACCGTCATTCTGAGTTATCCCTGGGTTGTTAAAGTGCTCAACTTGTTGCAAAACTGGATCGGGCATTCTATTTGCAAATGTATCACCAGGTAAAAAAAGTATTGGAAGTCTATTACTCATTGCTACAGCAGCTGCTGTAATCATGTTTGTTGATCCAGGTCCAACTGATGAAGTTGCAACAAAAATCTGTTTTCTTCTTTTAGCTCTTGAGTAAGCAATTCCTGTTAGAGCCATATTTTGCTCATGATGTCCTCGCCAAGTGGGAAGTTTTTTTTGGTTTTCTTGAAGTGCCTGACCTAAACAAGCAACATTACCATGACCAAAAATTCCAAACACTCCTGGAAATAAAGGCTCTTTTTTTCCATCAACAAGAGTTTTCTGAGCAATCAAGAATTTAACTAAAGCATGAGCACAAGTAAGTTGAATGTTTTTCATAAATTCAATATAAACTATTTAATTAATATTCTTTATTCAACAATAATATATGTACGATAAATACGGACAGTTCATTGATGGTAAGTGGCAAAAGTCAGCTAGTGGTGAAACTTACGATGTTATTAATCCTGCGACTGAAGAAATAATAGGGAAAGCGTCAAAAGCAAATAGTTCAGATATTCAAAAAGCTCTTAAGTCAGCTGAAAAAGGTTTACAAATTTGGAAAAATACATCCCCTTGGGAAAGATCCAAAATAATAAGAAAGATATCTGATTTAATAAGGAAAAGAGTTGATGTTCTTTCAAAATGGTTAACACTTGAAGTAGGAAAGCCATTAACCGAGGGTCCAGGAGAGATAGGTGGTGCGGCTGATATATTTGAGTGGAATTCGGAAGAAACCAAAAGAATTTTTGGAGAAATAAATCAAAGTCGATTTCCAAATACTCAAATTCACGTTATGTATCAACCGGTAGGAGTTGTTGCAGCTTTAGTCCCATGGAATTTTCCAGTAATTCTTGCTTCTAGGAAAATTTCTACTGCGCTAGCAGCGGGTTGTTCGGTAATAGTAAAACCAGATGTAATAACACCAGGTAGTGTTATGGAGATAGTTGACATTTGTAGGGAGGCAGGTGTACCTCCAGGAGTAGTTAATTTATTGTCAGGAGACCCAGCTGGAATATCTGAGGAATTAATTAAATCGGATATTATTAAAAAAATTTCAATTACTGGATCAACAAGAGTTGGTAAATTAATATTAAAACAAGCTGCAGACAAAGTTCAAAGAGTAACAATGGAGCTAAGTGGTCACTCACCATTTATAGTTTTTGATGATGTTGATTTAAATAAAGTTACTGATATGGCAATAACCTCAAAATTTAGAAATAACGGACAAGTATGTATTTCACCTAATAGATTTTATATTCATGAAAAGAAAAAAGATGAATTTGCAAATTTAATGGTAGAAAAAACAAAAAAACTAAAAATTGGAAACGGTATGGATAAAGATACATTGCTTGGTCCTTTATGTACAAAACAACGATTAGAAGGTGTTGAAAAATTAGTTGAAACTACAAAAAAAGAAGGTGGTAGAGTTTTACTAGGAGGAAAAAGAGCTGCAAATTTTAATAAGGGATACTTTTATGAACCAACAATATTTGATAATGTAAAAGATAATTTTACTATCATGAGAGAGGAACCATTTGGTCCAATAGTTCCAATATTAACTTTTAAAGATTTTGATGAAGTAATAGATAGAGCAAATAACAATGATCTAGGTTTATGTAGTTATGTTTATACAACTGATTTAAAAAAAGCTAATAAAGCATCTGAACAACTAGAGTCTGGCTGTGTAGCAGTAAATACACCTGTTGTAGCTGTAGCAGAAGCTCCTTTTGGTGGAATTAAACAGACTGGTTATGGAAGAGAAGGTGGTTCAATGGCAATTAAAGATTATTTAAATATAAAATATACTCATTTCGGAATCTCATACGAATGAGAAAAAATAAACTTAAAGAACTTTTCAAAGCAGGCAAACCAATTATTAACAGTTGGTTAGCAGTTCCAAGTTCCTTTTCGGCCGAGGTGATGGCTAATCAAGGGTGGGATTCTTTAACAATAGATATGCAGCATGGCCTAATAGACTACCCTAATGCAGTGAGTATGTTACAAGCAATTTCAACAACATCTTGTACTCCAATGGCAAGAGTAAATTGGAATGAACCAGGTCAAATTATGAAAATTTTAGATGCTGGATGCTATGGAATTATTTGTCCGATGGTAAGCAATAGAAAAGAAGCAGAAAATTTTGTTCAAGCATGCCAATATCCTCCAAAAGGTTACAGAAGTTTTGGTCCAATAAGAGCATCAATTTACGGTGGAGATGACTATTCAAAACATGCTGACAATGAAATATTAAAACTAGCTATGATTGAAACTAAAGAGGCTTTGGAGAAACTTAACGAAATTTTAGACACACCAAATTTAGACGGTATTTATATTGGGCCGGCAGATCTAAGTTTAGCTGTAGGTGAAAATCCAGGTTTTGATAAAGCTGAAAATACAAAAGCTTATAAAGAAATTTTAAAAATTCTTGAAGCTGCCAAAAAAAGAAACTTATTAGCAGGTTTACATAATGGTACCCCGGAATATGCACAAAAAATGATTGAAAAAGGTTTTAATCTAGTCACAGTTGGATCTGATAGCAGGTATATTACTGCAGGTGCAAAATTTGATCTTGAAAAATTAAAAGGGATTAAAGGATCAAAATCTAAAGGTTATTAAAAATAAATGTATTACGTTTATGTGCTCAAATCTATGAGCGTTAAACCAATAACTTACGTAGGATATACAAATAATTTACGTAAAAGAATCACTCTTCATAACTCAGGAAAGGGTGCAAAATTCACTCGGGGTAGAAAATGGACACTTATTTACAAAGAAAAATTTAAATCAAAAAAACAAGCAATTTCTAGAGAATATTATATAAAGAAAAATCGAGCGCTAAGAAATAAAATTAAAAATGAAT
The DNA here is from genome assembly GCA_902626045.1 of uncultured Pelagibacteraceae bacterium. Classification (GTDB taxonomy): domain Bacteria; phylum Pseudomonadota; class Alphaproteobacteria; order Pelagibacterales; family Pelagibacteraceae; genus Pelagilacustribacter. The sequence continues at coordinate 7,721 of CACODU010000015.1, read as the reverse complement.
ATATCTATATTACTTCCTTATAAAGAAAATTTTTCTCCACAATATCCAGGTGCAGTTTCATTATTTGTGTATGAAACTTCTAAAATTAGTAAATTTAAAAAAAATATAACTGTCTTCGGTAATACAAACTTTAAAAAAAAGTTTAATTTAAAATATGTAAATATAGATTTAAAAAAAGATTTATTTTCAAGTCAAACAAAATTATATGTAAATAAATTTATAAAATTAGAGAGCAAGTATAATTCATCAATAATAGAAATTCACAATAGGCCCAGCTATATACATATTATTGATACAAAACTTAAAAATAAAATATATACACTCTATTTTCACAATGACCCATTATCAATGGATGGATCAAAAACTATCGATCAAAGAAAAAAACTTTTAAAAAAATGCTACAAAATAATTTTTAATAGCGCTTGGTCAAAAAAAAGGTTTTTAGAAGGTTTAGAAAATAAATTTGTTAATAGCAATAAATTATTAATTTTTTATCAATCAGCAAAAAGAGGCAATTTATCGTTATTAAAAAAGAAGAAAAAATGGATTACATTTGTAGGAAAATTAAATAAGGCAAAAGGCTATGATGTATTTGCACAATCTATTATTAAAATTCTAAATAAATACCCTAATTGGAAAGCTTTAGTTATTGGAGACGAAAAAAGAGAAAAAATTTATTTAAAACATAAAAACGCTAATATTCTTGGGTTTAAAAAACATAACGAAGTATTAAAAATATTTCGAAAAACAAGCATCACTGTAGCCTGTTCTAGGTGGGATGAACCGTTTGGAAGAACGAGTCTAGAGGCTTCAGCAAATGGATGTGCGGTTATAATAACAAATAAAGGAGGGTTACCAGAAACTGTAACCGACGCAAAAATTTTAGAAAAACTGAATGAAAAAAATTTAACAAAGTCAATCTCTAATTTAATATCTAACCCTAAATTAAGAAAAGATTTACAGTTTAAATCAATTAAAAATTTTTATTTAACACATCAATTTGTGTCAAAAAAAATCGACGATTATAGAAATGAAAAATTATTTCTTCAGAAGTCTTTTTTTACTAAGAAAAAACGTAAAAATTTAAGAATTCTACACGTAACTAATTTCAATGAAAGATTAGATGGAAGGCTTTTTTTTAATACAGGTCGTAGAATTAATAATGGATTTATTAGATTAGGTCATAGTGTTTTAGGTTTTAGTGATAGAGATATTCAAAAATATTATAAGTCAATAGGAGATATAAAAGGAAGAAAAACTTTAAATGATAAATTAAAAAAAACTTGTTACAATTATAAACCTGACTTAATAGTTACTGGCCATGCTGATCTAATTTCTAAAGAGCAAATTCAAGAATTGAAAGAAGATAATCCTAACACTAAATTTGTACAATGGTTTCTTGATCCACTTAATAAAAAAGGGCCAGATTATATGAGAAATAAAGAAAGAATTTTAGATAAGATTGAAGTTATGGATGCAACATTTGTTACAACAAGTCCGAGTGCTTTAGACTTTTTACCAGATAATAATAAAAATTTTTACATACCAAATCCAAGTGATCATTCTTTTGAAACTTTAAATAATTTTAAAAAATCTTGTAGTGTTGATGTTTTTTTTGCTTTAAGTCATGGAGTTCATAGAGGAAAACTTAAATCAGGAAAAGAAGATGATAGAATAATATTTTTAGAAAAACTTCAAAAAATAACATCTGATGTAAAATTTGATTTGTATGGTATTAATAATGTTCAGCCCATTTGGGCCGACCATTATTTTAAAACTATATCTAATGCAAAAATGGGGTTAAATTTGAGTAGAGGAGAAGCAATAAAATATTATAGTAGTGACAGAATTACACAAATAGTTGGTAATGGTCTTGTTTGCTTAATTGATGAAAAAACAAAATACAGAGATTTTTTTTCAAATAATGAAATGGTTTTTTATAAAAGTTTAAGTGATCTAGCTGAAAAAATTCAGAAAATTTCAAGGGATGATAAACTTAGAAGAAAAATTGCACATAAAGGTAAAATAAAATATATGAAATATTTTAATTCAACAAAAGTTGCTGAATTTATAATTGATAAAGGTCTAGACCTTAAAAATAAAAATAAATATTTCTGGCATAATTAATGTTTTCTGTAGTTGTTCCCACGTATAATAATATTGAATATTTAAAACTGTGTTTGAAGAGTCTTGAAAAAAACTCAAATTTTAAACATGAATATATCATTCATATTAATGAAGGAATAGATGGAAGTTTAGAATATATAAAATTAAATAATTACAAATTTACATATTCAGCACAAAATGAAGGTGTCTGTGTTGCTTTTAATAAAGCGTCAAAACTTGCAACTAATAAGTACATCATATTAGCACATGATGATATGTATTTCTGCCCAGGATGGGACATAGTCTTTGCAAATGAATTAAAAAAGATCAATAATGAACATGATTTTTTTTTATCAGGTACTATGATTCAACCATTTTCCTCATATGTGGAATTTGATTGTGGTAAAACTTATCAAGATTTTAATGAAGAAAAACTTCTTAATGGATTTAACAAAATCAAATTTAATGATTTTCAAGGTACACATTGGCAACCGTCTCTTATACCAAAAAAAACATGGGATAAAGTAGGTGGTTTTAGCGAAGAATTTAGTCCTGGGTTAGGTTCAGATCCTGACTTCAATATGAAATTATGGAAAATAGGTGTTAGATTGTTTAAAGGTCTAAGTGAATGTAGAGTTTATCATTTTTCATCTGTATCTTTAAGAAAAAAAGCGTGGAATAACGGATCAAAAATATTTTTACTCAAGTGGGGTATAAGTATTAAATTTTTCAAAAAATACTATTTAAAATCAGATACTTTATTTAATGGTCTATTAACAGAACCAAATAAAAATTTATTTTATTATATTGGTTTAATGAAATGTAAAATAACTTATTTGTTTCACTCTTTCATTTAAAATACTAAAATTTTCTCTTATTTCTTTTCTAAATGATTTTGGAGATTAATCATATTTTAATCTTATTTAATGCGTTGTTTTTAAATATATTTGCTTCTTTAATATATCGTCTTACCATTTGTGTAGTTTTGTGTCCTGTCATTGTCATAATACTTCTCTCGTCAGCACCAAACTGTGCAGCTACTGTAGCAAATCCTGATCTCAAACTGTGGCCTGAAAAATTTTGATTTTCAATTCCTGCTAATCTTAAACAATCTTTAATTATTAATACTACTGACTGGTCAGTTAATCTATTATTTGTTAATGTTGGACCTTTAGCAAACCTTCTAAATATCGGGCCAGTTTTTATTTTCGATAAGTTTAACCAATTTTTTAAACTTGTAACCGGACAATATTTTTCATTAGTGAAGTAGGGCAGCCCTTTTATAAAACCTTCTCCAAACTGATCTGTTTTAGACTTTCTAAGAGTTATTTTTAAACCTTCTTCAACAAATTCTAAGTCTTCATGGTCAATTGAAATCAATTCTGTACGTCTAAATCCTCCCCCAAAACCTATAAGTATCAGAGTTCTGTTTCTTAATTTCTTAATTTTTTCTATTTTTTGTTCGTCTATTATATTAATTATTTGTTTTAAGTGATTGATTAATATTGGTTTTTTGCCTGTTTGAATGCTTCCTTTTTTTCTTTTTATACCCATTAAATTTTCAATAATTATTGGATGTTTTGTATCTAAATAATGACCTTTTAGCTTATGTTGAAAAAGAAAGTGGACCAACAAACCAAAAACTTCCAAGCTATGCTCAAGTCATTGGAGCGTGCTATAGAAATTCAGATCCTACTGATATAGCTGTAACTGCTGCAGGAGGACTAGTTGGTGAAGTAATACAAGTATGGAAACCTAGAGAATTAAATACTCATGAGACAGAATGGGGTTTTAGTTGTATGAGTTATGAAATTTCAGGAGCACTTGGTATTAAAATGGCAAATCCAGAAAAAGAAGTAGTATCATTTGTGGGAGATGGATCGTATCTACTTTATAATTCTGACATATATAGTTCTGTAATAACAAACAATAAATTAATACTAATAGTTTGTGACAATGGTGGCCACGCTGTAATTAATAGATTACAATTATATAAAGGTGGTAAAGAATTTAATTGTTTACTAAAAAGTTCAAACGCTCCTAATTTGGTGCCTGTAGATTTTGCAGGTCATGCTAAAAGTATGGGAGCAGATGGTGAACATGTTAATTCAATTGCTGAATTAGAAGAGGCATTTAAAAGAGCAAAAAAATCGAAAAAAACATATGTAATTTCAATTCATACAGATGGATATCAATGGTTAGAAGGTTCAGCTTACTGGGAAAGCCCAACCCTTAGCATACCTTTGACAGAAGGAAATAAAAAGTCTCTTAAAGAACATCTTGAAGGTAAGAAAAAACAAAGAAAAGGTGTTTAAAATTGATGAAAAAAATTTTTAACGTAGGCCTGATAGGTTGTGGTCATATAGCCGAGACATACTTTAGAGCACATAAGTATTTTAATAATTTTAAAATAATAAAATGTGCTGATATCAATAACAAAGCTGCAATTAAATGTGCTAAAGCGAATGGAATTAAAGCTGTTTCAATAAAAGAATTAATAAATGATAAAAATATCAAAGTAATTCTAAATTTGACAATTCCTGCAGCTCATTATTCTGTTGCGAAACTTGCTCTTACTCATGGTAAACATGTTTACTCAGAAAAACCTCTAGCTATAAATTTGTCTGACGGAAAAAAATTAATTAAATTAGCAAGAAAAAAGAAATTGTACGTTGGAAATGCACCAGATACATTTTTGGGCGGCGGTATTCAGAAATCAAGAGAGCTTCTAGATAAAAAGATTATTGGTAAAGTTAAATTTGGAAACGCTATCTTCGCGTATCCAGGTGTCCAATCTTATCATCCAAATCCAGAACCATGGTTTGCAAAAAAAGGTGGTGGACCGGTAATAGATATGGGGCCGTATTATTTAACCGCTTTAGTAAATTTATTGGGCCCTGCAAAAGACGTTTTTAGTCAATCTGAAAAAGGAAAATCAAAAAGAGTTATTGGCATTGGCCCTAAGAAAGGTAAAAAGTTTAAAGTTGAATGTCCAACAACTTATTTTTCAACAATTAAATTTTTAAATGGAACTATAATTAGACTGACACTCTCATTTGATGTAATTTCGCATTTAAGAAATCATATTGAATTATACGGTAATGAGGGATCAATGATTGTCCCTGATCCAAATATGTTCGGGGGATCAGTTTTAATTAGTAAAAAATTAGGAAGTTCATGGAAAAATTTTAAGACAAATAAAATGACACTTGGAAAAATCAATATTCGATCACAAAGTTCAAGAGCTAACGAGTCACCTACTAATGCAAATTATAGAGGTGTGGGTTTATCTGAAATGATAAGTTCTATTCAAAAGAAAAAATTACATAAATGTAATGGAAATCTATCTTTACATGTGTTGAATATAATTGATGCAATACATAATTCTGCAAAAAAAGGTAAAAAAGTTAAAATAAATCAATTATGTGAACAACCCACTGTTTTCTCTAAAAAAGAAATTAAGAGCATAATTAAATAAAGTTTTCTCTACCCAATAGCGCTGCACCTCGAACACCACTTGCGTCACCGTACAATGGTTTTAGAAAAATTGTTTTTAAATTTGGTTCATTAATAAATTTTGATGTAATTTGTTTGATTTCGTCTAAAAAATCAATTTCATTTGAAACTCCCCCGCCGAAAACAATCGCATCTGGATCAATAGTAGTTATTATAACAACCAAAGCTCTAGCTAATTTTTCCTTATAATCGTTGATAAATTGAATGGCATCTTTTTCTTTTTTTTTGTAATTAAAAAAAATTTCTTTAGCTGTCATTTTTTTTTTAAAATTTAGATAAAAATTTTTTTCTATAGATTTTCCAGAAAGAAAACCCTCTATTCTATTAGAGAAATCTATCTTTTTTTCTGATTTTAAATTTTGGACTTTCATATCAGGCATTTGATTCAAGCTCCATTCACCTCCTAAACCATTTGAGCCAGAAATTATTTTTTTGTTTATTACTAACCCTCCACCACAGCCAGAGCCAAGAATAATACCAAAAACGGTTTCATAATGACTGGCAGATCCATCAAATGCTTCAGATAAACAAAAACAATTTGCATCATTTTCTAAGTAAATATTATTGTCAATTTTTTTCTTTAAATCTTTGATTAAATTTTTATCATTTAACCAGAGTGAATTATGAGCGTTTTTTATTAAACCTGTTGTTTTATCGGTCGCACCAGGGTGACAAATCCCTACATTTAAATTATTTTTATTTTTATTTTCTATATCTTTAATGATTGAGATTATAGAAGATATCGTTTCACTGTAGTTTTTTGGTGTTTCAATTCTATTCCGTAATAATTCTTTATTATTATTATCTAATAAAACATACTCAATTTTTGTAGCACCTAAATCTATACCGATTTGCATTTTTATGAAGAAATTCTATTCATTTCTTTAAGCTCAACTTCTAACTTATCAAGCTCTTCTCCACCAGCCATCATACTTAAAAGCTTTTCTCTGGAAATATCTTTTTTTTCATATGTTCCTAAACTTTTACCTCTATTTAGAACTGTAAAACTGTTTCCAACTGGATATGCGTGATGAACATTATGAGTAATTAAAATTACTGCTAAACCCTGTGAGGCAGCTTTAACTATATATTTTAAAACCACAGATGCTTGGTGAACTCCTAAAGCAGAAGTCGGTTCATCAAGAACTAAAACTTTTGCACCAAAGTAGATAGCTCTACTTATTGCAAGACACTGCCTTTCACCGCCTGACATAGTTCCTACTGCTTGAGAAGGATCTCTTACATCAATTCCAATCTGCCCCATTCTTTCTGCAGCAATTTTATTAGCCTTCTCTATATCAAAAGTTTTTAAAAAAGGAGGTCCTTTTAAAGGCTCTCTGCCCATAAAAAAATTTCTTGTAACACTCATTAATGGTACTAAAGCTAAATCTTGATATACTGTAGCAATACCTATATCTAATGCGTCTTTTGGACTATCAAAAACAATTTTTTGGCCTTCAAATATAATTTCTCCCTCGTCAGGTTTATGAACTCCAGCAAGAGTTTTGATTAAAGTTGACTTGCCTGCCCCATTATCACCTAATAAGCACATAATCTCTCCTTTACGTAGCTTCATAGTTACATCTTTAAGTGCAATAACTTTGCCAAAAAATTTGCTGATATTGTTAAATTGTACTAAGTAATCTGACATTATTTACTTTCTGTAACTTTTCTTCTTATATAATTATTAAATATTACAGCTATAAGCATCATTGCTCCCAGAAATACTTTAAACCAATCTGTGTCTACATCTGTATAAAAAATTCCCATAGATACTGTACCAAAAATAATTGCTCCAAAAGCAGCCCCAATAGCTGATCCATAGCCTCCTGTAAGTAAACATCCACCTACAACAGCAGCTGCGATCGCTTCTAATTCTTTCAAAGTTCCTCTCATAGTATCAGCTGATCCTGCATCTAAAACTTGAATAGTTGCAAAGATCGTTGCAGCTACTGCCGTTCCAATAAATAAACTTATCTTAACTCTTCCAACTGGAACACCTACATTATTAGCTCCATTTTTATCTCCACCGGAAGCAAAAATCCAATTTCCATATCTTGTTTTCATAAGTATCCAAGTAGTTAAAATTGCAAGAGCTA
>CACODU010000014.1 GCA_902626045.1 uncultured Pelagibacteraceae bacterium | reverse complement strand
TCTGGCCATTCTATAATTTTAATTGTTTTTTTATTTTCTGAAAAAATACCAAGATGATCTAATTCATTAGCTTTTTTAATTCGATAAAGATCATAATGCATAATCTTAAGATCTTTAATTTCATATTCATAAAGTAAGTTAAATGTAGGACTCAACACTTCTGTTTCTTTAAGTCCTTTTTGATTTTGTAAGTTATTAATTAAAAATCTTGTGAATGTAGTCTTCCCTACACCAATTTCACCAATTAAGAAAATGCAATCTCCATTTTCTAACTTTTTTGAAATTGATTTAGATATTAGATTTAAATGGTCTAAAGATTTAACAATCATTAGCTACTGTTAGTAGCGATAAGTATCTGGTTTAAATGGTCCTGATGGTTTAACGCTAATATAATCGGCTTGCTCTTTTGACATTTTTGTTAATTTGGCTCCCACTTTTTCTAAATGAAGCATTGCAACTTTTTCATCAAGATGTTTAGGAAGTACATAAACTTTTTTCTCATATTTATTTGAATTATTCCATAATTCAATTTGAGCAATAACTTGATTTGTGAATGAAGCGCTCATCACAAAACTAGGATGCCCTGTAGCACATCCTAAATTTACTAATCTTCCTTCAGCTAAAAGTATAATCCTTTTTTTACTAGGCAATTCAATTTCATGAACTTGAGGTTTTATTTCATCCCACTTATAATTTTTCAATGCTTCAACTTGAATTTCGTTGTCAAAGTGACCAATGTTACAAAGTATTGCTCTGTCTTTCATATTTCTCATATGATCTGCTGTAACTATATCTTTATTTCCTGTAGCGGTTACAACTATATCAGCGTCTTTAATAGCTTCATCCATAACAACAACTTCGTAGCCTTCCATAGCAGCTTGTAACGCACATATAGGATCTGTCTCGGTAACCATAACTCTTGCACCTGCTTGACGTAATGAAGCTGCACTTCCTTTACCAACATCCCCAAATCCAGCTACGATGGCTACTTTACCTGACATCATTACATCAGTAGCTCTTTTTATACCATCTACTAAACTTTCTCTACAACCATAGAGGTTGTCGAATTTAGATTTTGTAACTGAGTCATTTACATTTATAGCAGGGATTAATAATTCATTATTAGACTCCATTTTTTTTAGTGCTAAAACTCCAGTTGTAGTTTCTTCTGAAACTCCTTTTACATCCTTTAATAAATTTTTATATTCTTTGTGCATTAAAGCAGTAAGATCACCACCATCATCTAAAATCATATTTGGTTTCCAATCTTTCTTTCCTTCAATAGTTTGTTTAACACACCACCAGTACTCTTCTTCAGTCTCACCTTTCCAAGCAAATACAGGGATACCGACTTTCGCTATTGCTGCTGCAGCGTGATCTTGCGTTGAAAAAATATTGCATGAAGACCATCTAACTTCTGCTCCTAGTTCAACTAAAGTTTCAATTAAAACTGCGGTTTGTATTGTCATGTGAAGACAACCTAGAATCCTTGCACCCTTTAATGGTTTTTTACCTTTATATTCTTTCCTCAAAGCCATAAGTCCTGGCATTTCAGTTTCTGCCAGAGAAATTTCTTTTCTACCGAAATTTGCCTGACTGATGTCTTTTACTTTATAATCTTGAGCCATAATGAAGGAGTTATTATCAACATAAATAAACCATAGCAAGAAATAATGTTAGGACAATTTAGGAAGTAAAACCTCAACCTGAGCTCCTTTTGCATTCAGCCTATTTGAAGCTGCTATTGTGCCTTTATGTAATTGGACAATATTTTTTACAATATTCAAGCCTAGGCCAGAGTGTTTTCCAAATCTTGTGGGCCTGTTACTGTAAAAACGTTTAAAGATTTTCTGAGGTGATGTTTCAGCAAAACCGGGGCCCTCATCTTTAACTGATAGTAATAGATTACTTGAGGTTTCTTCAAGACTGATTTCAATTTTTTGATTATCTTTACTGAAGGAAATAGAGTTATCTAACAGATTCGCGATAACCTGTTCTATTCTATTACTAATACCAAATATAAAATATCCATTTTTACTTTTTATTCTATTTATAACTCTTATCTCAATTTTTTTATTTTGATTAATTAGATCTTGATTAAAATCGTCCACTACATCATTAATAATTTCAATTAAGTTTATTTTGCTCATTTTCTCACGAGATAAAGACGCTTCGTCTTTTAACATTTGAGTGTAATCCGTTATTAATCTTTCTATCCGTTCAGCATCATGATTTATTATTTTAAGCAGTTTATCACCCTCATTCTTTTCAGTAGTTTTGTCTAAAAGTTCTGAAGCACTTTTTAAAGACGCAAGTGGATTTCTTATCTCGTGAGCTAAATCATTTGAAAATGTTTCTGCTCTATTAGTTCGTTGTTGTAACTCCTTAGTCATTTCATCAATTGATTGTGTTAATTTTCCAATCTCATCGTCTCTTACAAAAAATTTATTTATATCAATTGTTTGATTAGATTTTTTTTTAATTCCATCGCTAAATTTTACGAGAAGCCCAATCGGTTTAAGAATATATTTATTTAAAAATAAAGAAAAAATTAAAATCACAATTACAACAGCAATCATAGTCCTTATTATAAATGCTTTTCTCTCTTTTACTGCAGTAGTGATGTCATTCGCTTGCTCTGATACTACAATATATCCAATATCACTATTTTTAAATTTAATTTTACTTAATGTACTTACAAAAAAATTATTCTTTTCATCGTTAGTTAATGTCATTACTTCATCATTATATTTGTTTGTAATAATATCTTTAATTTCATCTATCTCCTCTTCCTCAAGTCTCTCTTCAATTTCTGGAGTTATTGTTTCACCCCCCAAAGCTTCCTCAAAAATTATATCTGAACCTGTAAAAACACTTTGATCCAAATCTAGAATATTTGTGTCTCCAACGAGATTTCCAGATAAATCATAAAATTGAACGCGGTCTAAACTTTGAAATAAAAATCTTGTGGAAAGCAAGAAATCTCTTATTCCCTCTTTAGTATATTCTATATTAAGTCGTTCGAGATTATCCTTGGTATTATTAATGACTATTTTATGATTATCTGATCTTTCCTTTACTAAGGTTGGCTGGATTGCTTCAAGGTATATAATTGTAAAAAGTCCTAAAACAGAAAAAACTGTTAGGTTAATTATTAAAAACTTCTTTAGAATAGAAGCTGATTTTTTTTGTTTCATTAGCTAACATTCCATCTATACCCACTTCCATATCTAGTTTCAATTGCAGAAAATTTTTCATCTACCTTTTTAAACTTTTTTCTTATTCTTTTTACATGACTATCAATTGTTCTGTCTTCAATTTCTGTATTTTCCTTATAAGCTATGTCCATTAAGTGAGCTCTTTCCTTTATAACCCCTGGTCTTTTAGCTAATTCTTTGACAATTAAAAATTCTGTAGTGGTCAGCTTATCTGGTAAAGCTTTTCCATTCCATTCACATTCTAGCTGGGCAGGGTCTAATTTTAATTTACCGTGACTAATTATATTTTTCGTATCATCAATAGTGCTGGTTTTTTTTCTTAATTGAACTCTAATTCTTTCTATTAAAACTTTAGTAGAAAAGCCCCCAGATTTTTTAACAAAGTCATCAGCACCTAATTTCAAACCAAGCAGTTCATCAACTTCATCATCTTTTGATGTTAAAAAAATTATTGGAATAGACATTTTTTTCTTAAGTTTTTTAAGTAGCTCTTCTCCATCCATCCTTGGCATTTTGATATCTAATATTGCTAGATCAGGTGGATTTCTAGTTAATCCAATTAAAGCAGACTCTCCGTCAATATAAGTTTGAACTTTGAAACCTTCCCTTTCCAAAGCCATACTTATACTTGTAAGTATATTTCTATCATCATCTACTAAAGCAATTGTTTGAGTCATATTTTTATTCTCTTAATTATGTTGTCAAAATTTAGGCGTTTAATGAGCCTCTCCCCAATTGTTTCCAGTGTTAATACTAACTTCTAAAGGTACAGAAAACATATGATGATCCGAACTTGAAACTGACGTCATTGATTCTTTTACAATTTTTTTTACTTCACTCTCATCTTTTTTTAGACACTCAAAAATAAGTTCATCGTGTATTTGTAAAAGCATTTTTGCTTTCTTTTTTTCTTCAAGAACCTTATCAATTTTAATCATTGCTAATCTAATAATATCTGCAGCCGATCCTTGTATTGGAGCATTAATTGCTGCTCTTTCCTGAAATGCTCGAACGCTAAAATTTTTGTCATTAATTCCTCTTAAATGAATTCTTCTTCCAAAAATATTTGTTACAAAACCCTGCTTCCTACAAGTTTTTATTGTTGTATTCATATACTCTTTAATCTCAGGAAATTTTTTAAAATACGAATTAATGAAACTTAAAGCTTCTTCGTTTGATACCGATATTTGTTTTGCTAATCCATATTGTGTTATTCCATAAATAATTCCAAAATTTATGGCCTTTGCTTTTCGTCTAAAATCATCTGTCACTTTAGTAATCGGAACATCAAAGACTTGGCTCGCTGTTAAAGAGTGGATATCCTGATTGTTTTTAAAAGCTTTCTTTAATTCCTTGACATCAGCAATATCAGCAAGAATTCTCATTTCTATTTGATTGTAGTCCGCTGAAATAAGTAAATTATTTTTATCCGCTACAAATGCTTTTCTTATTTCTCTTCCATCTGAAGTTTTAATAGGAATATTTTGTAAATTTGGATCACTCGAGGCAAGCCTACCAGTATTAGTTGCTGCGAGTAAGAAGGAAGTGTGAACTCTTTTTGTTTTTTTACTTATATGATCTTGTAAAGCATCTGTGTAAGTGCTTTTTAGTTTTGAAACCTGCCGCCATTCTAAAACTAAATTAGGAAATTTATGTCCTGTTGAAGCTAAATCCTCTAAGATTTTAGCACTCGTAGCTAAACTACCTTTTTTTGTTTTTTTTAACTTAGCTATTTTTAGGTCATTATAAATAATTTCTCCCAGTTGTTTTGGTGAACCGATATTAAATTTTTTACCTGATATTTTATAAATTTCTTTTTCAATAGTCATCAATCTTTCCTCAAATTTCTTAGAAAGTTTTTTAAGATAAGCGTCATCAACTTTAATGCCGTTCATCTCAAGCCTTGAAAGGATTTTAATCATTGGTTTTTCAAATTCCTCATATACTCTTTCTAACTTTTCCACAGAAATTCTTTCAGATAAAACTTCATATAATCTTAGAGTTATATCTGCATCCTCAGCAGCATATTCAGTAGCAAGTTTAATATCTACGTCTGCAAAATTTAGTTGTTTTTTTCCAGTTCCTACCAAATCTTTATACGAAATAGTTTTATGGCTAAGGTGTAATTCAGATAGAGTATCCATGTTGTGTCTATTATTTCCAGCATCTAAAGTATACGAAAGTAACATCGTGTCCTCTACCGAGCTTAATTCGATGCCGTTATTTTTAAATATAATAAAATCGTATTTTATATTTTGGCCGACTTTTTTTATACTTGGGTCTTCTAAAATTGGTTTAAGCTTTTTTAAAACTATATCCTTTTTTAATTCCGTTCTCTCTTTATGACCTACTGGAATATAGAAAGCCTCGTTAGCCTCGTAACATACTGATATACCCACAAGATCGGCTTCTTGTGGATTTAGAGAAGAAGTTTCAGTATCAACCGCTATGACTGATTTTTCATCTAGTTTTTTTATTAATTCATCAAGTTGTTTTTCTTTTGAAATAGTTTTGTAAGTCTTAGTATTTATCTTATTATTTTTTTTTTCGAGAGTTTTATCTTTAAAATTTTTTTTTGTTGGCTCACCATATAAACTTAATGCTTGACTTAGCAGTCTATTAAACTCCATGTCTCTTAAAAAATCATACAATTTATTTTTATTTATGTCTCTAATGATAAAATCGGCAGCATCATTTTTGAGTGGGACATCATCTTTCAAAGTAACTAATTGCTTGCTAATCATTGCTTTATCTTTGTTTGACAATAATGTTTCACGTCTTTTGTTTTGAGGTATTTCTGATGCTTTTTTTAATAAATTTTCTAAAGTTTTATATTTATTTATAAGTTCTGCTGCTGTTTTAATTCCGATACCAGGAACCCCTGGCACATTATCTGAACTGTCTCCAGCAAGTGATTGTACGTCAATTACTTGACTTGGTTTAACTCCAAATTTTTCAATTACTTCTTTTTCTCCTATTAATTTACTTTTCATAGGATCAAATAATCTCACTTTATTTGAAACCAACTGCATTAAATCTTTATCTGATGAAATTACCGTTACCTTAGCTCCAGCTTCTGTAATTTTTTTTGCATAAGTGGCGATAAGATCATCCGCCTCATAATTTAAAAGTTCAATTGACGGTAAATTAAAAGCTTCAACAGATTTTCTGATGTATTTAAACTGAGGTGCTAAATCATCAGGCGCTTCCGCTCTGTTAGCTTTATAATCACTGTAAATTTCGTTTCTAAAGTTTTTTCTAGCTGAGTCAAATATGACGGCAAAGTGAGTTGGTTTATTTTTTGTGTCATCAGATCTAGCATCTTCTAGAAGTTTAAAAAGCATTGAACTAAAACCACTTACGGCTCCTGTAGGAAGTCCATCACTTTTTCTAGATAAAGGAGGTAACGCATAATAAGCTCTAAAGATGTAACCTGAACCGTCAATGAGATAAAAATGATCTGTTTTTTTTATTGAACTCATATATACATATTACATTGAATTCTAAACTTAGATTGAAAAAATTATGTCTAATAACGCCTTAACTGTTGAAAATCTTAATAAAATCTATTCAAATTCCAAAATAAAAAAAGAAACCAAAGCAATTACAGATTTAACTTTTGAAGTTAAAGAAGGAGAAGTATTCGGATTACTTGGGCCAAATGGTGCTGGCAAAACGACTTTTTTAAGTATCCTAGGTGGAACTGTAACTAAAACATCCGGACATGTTAATGTTTGGGGGTTCGATTTAGACAAAAACCCAAGACAAGTTAAAGCCTCTATAGGAATAGTTCCTCAAGAGGTAAACTTAGACGCCTTTTTTAGCCCTAAACAATTATTAGAATTACAAGCTGGTCTTTATGGAATAGCTAAAACAGATAGAATCACAGACCTAATACTTCAAATGGTTTCATTGGAAAATAAGGCTAATGCATATTCAAGAAGTTTGTCTGGTGGTATGAAGAGGAGGCTTTTAATTGCAAAAGCAATGGTCCATCAACCTCCAATATTAATTTTGGATGAGCCAACGGCAGGAGTAGATGTGGAGCTTAGAAATAATCTTTGGAATAACGTTAAAAAACTTAATAAAGAGGGAGTAACAATAATTTTAACAACACACTATCTTTTAGAGGCGCAAGAAATGTGTGATCGTATTGCTATTATCGACAAAGGTAATTTAGTTGCTTTAGATACAACCGAAAAACTCTTAGAGAGAATTAAAACAAAAAAAATTAATTTCAAGGTTAAAAATTTAAATTTTAATTTACCTTTATCTATGAAAGGGATTAAATTTAAGATCATTTCCAAAAATCAAATTACAGCTTCATATGAAAAAAATTCATTAAATTTTGGTGAAATAATTAATTATTTTAATCAAAACAACTTAAAAATTGAGGATATTTCTACAGATGATGGAGACTTGGAAGATGTATTTGTTCAACTAACAAATCACTAGATTTTAATGAAAAAAAAGTTTATCTAACGTTATGGAATTAGTTAAAAATTTTAAATTCTCTAAGTTAATTAAATATGTGTTCCTAGCTTTAATAGGAAGCTTATTGTTAGCTATCTCATCTAAAGTTAAAATTCCATTTTACCCAGTACCGATGACAATGCAGACATTAGTTGTAGTCATGATTGGAATTGCATTCGGTTGGAAATTAGGTTTAGCAACTATCTCATTATATTTATTTGAGGGTATTATTGGATTACCAGTTTTCTCCGGTACTCCTGAGAAGGGCATCGGTTTTATATACTTTACTGGGCCGACAATGGGATATTTAATTGGTTTTTTAGTAACAACATATTTTGCCGGTAAGTTCAATTATGACAATAATTTATTTAAAAGCTTTTTAAAAATTACATTTGCTACAAGTTTCATTTATTTATTAGGAATAGCTTGGTTGGGAAGTTTAATAGGGTGGGACAAACCAATATTTAAGTTGGGTGCTCAACCTTTTCTTTTAGCAGAACTATTCAAAATTTTGATTGCAACTTTTGCAGCTAATCAAATTATTAAAATTAAAAAAATTATTTAAATTATCTCGGAGATCTTTTAGAAAGAATTCTTTGAAGAGTTCTTCTGTGCATTTTAAGTCTTCTAGCCGTTTCAGAAACATTTCTGTTGCATAATTCGAATACTCGGTGAATATGCTCCCACTTGACTCTATCAGCGGACATTGGATTTTCTGGAGGCCGCGCTTTTGACTCGGGTGAAGCAAGTAATGCCGACTCGACATCATCAGCATCTACTGGCTTGGCAATATAATCTATTGCACCAGCTTTTACAGCTGCTACAGCTGTAGGTAGATTCCCGTATCCCGTTAACATTACAATCCTTGCATCTTTTTTGTTTTTGTAGAGCTCTTTCACAACGTCTAATCCACTACCATCATCTAGTCTTAGATCAACGCATGCAAAACTTGGAGGTGTAGTTTTTACCATATTAAGACCTTCAGCCACGGTTTTTGCCTCTTTTACCTGAAATCCCTTCTTTTCCATAGCTCTAGCCAATCTACCTCTCAGAGGATCATCATCATCCAATATAAGTAATGATTTATCTGCAAAATCAGACAATTTAAGCTGTTCTGGTATATTTTTTTGGGCTCTCATATAGTTCATATATGGGCACTGTGGACATAATTACAACAGCTCAAATTGGCTTTTTTTTTCTTTACATAAAGTCAAAAAAACCTTAAACGCGAAATTATTAAGGTTTTTTTTATTAAATTTTTTAAAAAACCTTTGTGTAAACTAACTTGCGAGGGACACATGAAATGGGAAAATTTAAAACAGTTAACGAATTAGTTAACTCATTAAAACCAGATTACCCCGTATATTGTATACGGCCTAACGAGATAAAAAAATCCGTAAATTTTTTTAAAGAAAATTTTCCTGGAAAAGTCCTTTATGCTGTAAAAACGAATCCTAACGAAAAAATTATTAAGCAGATAATTGCTAATGGTATCACTGAATTTGATGTTGCTTCATTAAATGAAATAAAATTAATAAACAAAATTTATCCAGAGGCTAAGTTACATTTTATGCACACAATAAAAAGTAAAGAAAGTATCGCATACGCGTATAATAACTACAATGTAAAGAGTTTTTCACTAGACAGTAAAGATGAGTTAAGAAAAATCTTAGATGCAACTAATCAAGCAAAAGATTTAGAACTATTTGTAAGAATTGCAATTTCAAATGAACATGCAGAAATAGATTTATCTAGAAAATTTGGTGCACTTCCTTCTGAAGCCTTAGGCCTTGTTAGGCTATGCAAACAACATGCTAAAAAATTAGGAATTAGTTTTCATGTAGGGTCTCAATGTATGCATAAAATTTCTTATTCAAAAGGAATAAAAGAAATAGGAACCATAATTAGAAAAACAAAAATAATACCAGATACAATTAATGTTGGTGGAGGTTTTCCATCCATTTACCCAGATTTAAATCCAGAGCCTCTATCAAATTATATGATGGAGATTAAAAAAGAAATTAATAATTTAAAATTAGATAAATTGCCTGAAATTATTTGTGAACCTGGAAGAGCAATTGTAGCTGAAAGTGGTTCTACTATTGTTAAAGTAATTTTGAGAAAGAAAAATAATCTTTACATTAATGATGGAACTTATGGATCACTTTTTGATGCTGGTGCACCAAACTTTGTGCTTCCTTCAAAAATAATTAGAGAGGGAAGGGTACAATCAAAAAAACTTACTGCATTTAGTTTTTTTGGACCAACATGCGATGGTTTAGATTACATGAAAGGACCGTTTTTACTACCAAACAATATTAAGGAAGGTGACTACATAGAGTTAGGTCAATTAGGAGCTTACAGCTTAACATTTAGAACTAACTTCAATGGATTCTATTCTAATGAAATTCATGAATTAAATGACAAACCAATTATGTCCATGTACGATGATCTTGATAAAAAAGTTGGATCGTTAGTAGCTTAATGGAAAAAAAGGACAGTCCGAACATTGGACATAATAAAAAATCTCTTCTCAACTCTCAAGTAGAACACATCGATATTAAATCATTTGATGCTCGTAAAATTATTGAAAGTATGAGTAAAATGTCTTTTACTTCAAGAGATACTGCTAGAGCAGCAGCAATTTATAATGAAATGTTAACTGATAAGGATTGCTCAATATTCCTTACTTTAGCTGGTTCTACCTCAGCAGGGGGGTGTATGGACCTTTATACTGATTTAGTAAAACATAACATGGTTGATGCTATTGTAGCCACGGGAGCATCCATAATTGACATGGATTTCTTTGAAGCATTGGGTTTTAAACATTATCAAGGATCTCAGTTTGAAGATGATACCAAACTTCGTAAAAACTATATTGATAGAATTTACGATACATACATAGATGAAGAAGAACTGCAGGCGTGCGATCAGACAATATGTGATGTAGCTAACTCATTAAAACCAAAAGCCTATACTTCGAGAGAGTTTATTAAAGAATTAGGAAAGTTTTTAAAAACTAATTCTAAGAAAAAAGGTTCTTTGATTGAAACTGCATACGATAATAATGTTCCAATATTTTGCCCCGCATTTACTGATAGTTCTGCTGGTTTTGGTTTAGTAATGCATCAAGAACAAAATCCAGATAAGCATATCACTATAGACTCTATAAGAGAATTTAGAGAATTAACAGAAATAAAACTACAATCAAAACAATCTGGATTATTAATGATAGGTGGAGGCGTGCCTAAGAATTTTATTCAAGACACTGTCGTTTGTGCTGAACTTTTAGGAAAAAAAGTGGATATGCATAAATATGCTATACAAATTACTGTAGCGGATACACGTGATGGTGCTTGCAGTAGCTCTACTCTAAAAGAAGCAAGCTCGTGGGGTAAAGTTGATATTACAAAAGAGCAGATGGTTTTTGCAGAAGCAACAAGTGTGTTACCATTGATTGCAAGTGATGCCTACCACCGTGAAAATTGGAAAAAAAGAGATAAAAGAAATTTCTCTAATATTTTTAAATCTTAAATGAAATACCTTAGTCCCAAAAAAGGTTTTTTAGGTATTGATGCTGAACTAAGTAGATCTCCTCAAGTTATTGTAGTTCCATTTGGTCTAGAAAAAACTGTAAGTTATGGTGGAGGTACAAAAAATGGTCCAAAAGAAATAATTAAAGCCTCTCATCAAGTAGAATTATTTGATGAAGAACTTAATAAGGAACCTTTTAAAGAAATAGGCATTAAAACATTAAAACCTTTTTCCATTAAGAATAAAATAAAAAGTGCATTAGACCAATTGTCAAAAATTAATGAAGATATTCTCTCCAATGATAAATTTCCTTTAGTTTTTGGTGGAGAGCATTCTATAACACCTGGATCTATCAAACCTTTTTTGAAAAAATATGATGAAATAACACTCTTACATTTTGATGCGCATGCTGATTTAAGAGAAAGTTATCAAGGTGAAAAGTTCTCACATGCTTCGGCTATAAAGAGATGTTTAGATTATAAAAATTTAAAAGTAGTTTCGTTTGGTATTAGAAATTTATCTAAAGAAGAAATGGACTTTTATAATGATAATAGAGATAGAATTGAAATATTTTGGGGAAAAGATAAGCAAACATGGGATTTATCTTTGTTAGATAAATTTTTTAAAAATAAAAATGTCTATATTACATTTGATGTGGATGGATTCGACGCAAGCATAATGCCAGCAACAGGAACACCAGAACCTGGAGGAATGCTTTGGGATGATGTTTTACCTATAATCAAAAGAGTTTGCCAGATTTCAAATGTAGTCGGTGCTGATATCAATGAATTAGCTCCAATTAAAAATTTTGACTCGTATAATTTTCTTGTTGCTAAATTAGCTTACAAAATTATTTCTTATTCTTTTGAATTTAAGAATTAATATGCAAAACTTTATTTAATGTGAGAGAGATTAAACATTAAGTTTTAAGTTTTGCACATCCCAAATAATTTGAACACAAGCACCGCCTAATTTAGTATCTTTAAAAAAAAATAAATTTGCAGACTTTCTTTCTAAAAATGTTTTACCAAGAAATGTACCTAATCCCGTGCCAGAATTTGAAAATACCTCGTCTGATTTAGATTTAATATAAGGTTCTCCAATTATTTCCTTTATATCTTTTGGAAATCCAGGTCCGTCATCGTTAATCAAAACTTCTAAATTTTTAGGATCACTTTTAACTCTTATCTCTACTGTACTTTTTGAAAATTTAATAGCATTTCCAATAAAATTTCTTAAACCATAAATTAATTCAGGTGATCTTTGAATATCAAATTTATTTTTATCCTTATCTAAATTTAATAATATTTTTTTTGATGAAGTTTCTTTAAAGTTATCAATAATTTCATTAAGTAAATTCTCAATTGACGTTTTTGAGAAAAATGTGTCCTCTTTAATTTGTTTTTTTGAAATTAGTTTCAATATATCGCCACATCTTTTTGTCTGGCTTATAAGTAAATCAATATCTTTTTTATAATTTTCGTCTTGTCCCATTTCTTTTTTCAGTTCAGAAGCTACAACACTTATAGTGGCTAATGGAGTGCCTAATGAATGAGCAGCTGCTGCCGCCTGACCGCCTAGCGACTCCAGTTCGTATTCTTTAGCTATTACTTGTTGTAACTTATTGACTGCTTCTGATCTTCTTTTACTTTCCCCAGAAAACCTAATGCCAAAATAACATAAAAAAATTAAGCCTATAACAATCGCTATAAAATAGCCAACTACATACAAAGTAGGAAAGGTAATTGATTGATCATGAATTCCAGGTAATGGATAATGAAATTTTGTAAGACAGAAAAGAAAAAAAATTGATATTAATCCCAAAACTATAGTTGTACCCATACTTAAAAATGTAGATGAAACTATTGCAGGCACAATTAATAATATTGAAAATGGATTATAAATACCTCCAGTTAAGTACAAAAGAATTGTAAGTTGCGTTAAGTCATAAAGCAGAAAAATTCCTGCATAAATATCTTTAATAAGGATTGATTTAATACCAAACTGTAAATATATATTAGTGATTATACCTATTAAGATCACTAATTGGGTAATTATTATCGGGATTTCTATTTTCAAGTAAAAGAATACTAAATATAAAGCACTGAGTTGCCCTAAAATTGCTATCCACCTCAAAAAAGCTAATGTTTTCCTATCTAAATTAAGGTTTTCTCTTAACCGAAAAAGAGTGGAAATGTTCATAAGAATTAATGATCAAATATCTAAATTAACAACATCTAAAGCGTTATTTGTAATAAAATCTTTTCTTGGTGCAACTTCATCACCCATTAACACCTCAATCATTTTTTGGTCTTCTTTTGATTTATCTTTTGTACCTTTAGAATATTGAACTCTAAGCATAGTTCTATTCTCAGGATTCAAGGTTGTTTCCCAAAGTTCTTCGGGATTCATCTCGCCTAACCCTTTAAAGCGCTGAATAGAAAGTTTTTCTCTGTGTTCTTGCATAAGTTTATTGTATGCAGCAGAGCCTTTTTTAATTTTTTTATCAAATTTTCCTTCATTTAAAATATAATCCTCTAATGCTTTTTCATCTTTTATGTAGACACTTTTATTTGCTTTTGTAACTTTAAATAAAGGTGGTTGAGCAAGATATATATGGCCATTCTCTATTAATTTATTAAATGGATAATTATTAAAAAAAGTAAGCAAGAGAGTTCTTATATGCGATCCATCAACATCTGCATCAGTCATAATTACTATTTTATCATACCTTAAGTTTTCAATGTTAAAATCTTTTGATCCTGTTCCTAAAGCATTTATTAATGTGACGATCTCATTTGAAGACATCATCTTTGATAAGGCTTTTGTCGATTGATCTGCACCGTTTGATTTTCCGTTTACAAAAGTATTTAAAATTTTTCCTCTAAGTGGCAACACAGCTTGGTATTCTCTTACTCTTCCTTGTTTTGCTGATCCACCTGCTGAGTCACCCTCAACAATAAATAATTCAGTCCCTTCACGTTTTTGTATTTGGCAATCAGCAAGTTTGCCAGGTAATCCTGATAATTCAAATGTTCCTTTTCGTCTTACACTATCTCTTGCTTTTCTAGCTACATCTCTAGCCATTGCCGCTTGAGTAATTTTTTCTAATACAGTTTTTGCGATAGATGGATTCTGATCAAACCATATTGAAACTTTTTCACTTATAATATGCTCTACAATGTTTCTTATTTCAGATGAAACTAGTTTATCTTTTGTTTGAGATGAAAACTTTGGATCTGGCATCTTAATTGAAAGCACTGCTGTCAAACCTTCTTTGATGTCTTCTCCTGATAATGTAACTTTATTCTTTTTATTATTTTTATCAGCAGCATACTTGTTAATCACTCTAGTTAGTGCGCTCCTAAAACCAAGTAAGTGTGTTCCTCCATCTTTTTGTGGAATATTATTCGTAAATGGCAAAACTTCCTCTGAATAACCAGCATTCCACTCGAAAGAACATTCTACAACAACATTATTCTTAGTTGCAGTCGCATAAACAGGCTTTTTGAATACTTCTTTTTCATTCTTATTAACCAAAATTGGTTTTTTATTGTTGATATGTCTAACAAATTCTAAAATTCCGCCGTCATACTTA
Organism: uncultured Pelagibacteraceae bacterium; assembly: GCA_902626045.1. Taxonomy (GTDB): domain Bacteria; phylum Pseudomonadota; class Alphaproteobacteria; order Pelagibacterales; family Pelagibacteraceae; genus Pelagilacustribacter. The sequence goes on along the minus strand of CACODU010000014.1, from coordinate 794 downwards.
TGTATAAATTCTTTGGGTTTTTTTGAAGAGTTATCTACTAATCTAATTGCTATTCCTTTATTTAGAAAAGCTAATTCTCTTATTCTTTTTTCGAGTATTGATGAGCTAAATTTGATAGACGAGAATATTTGCTTAGATGGTAAGAAAGTTATTTTAGTTCCGTTTTTTTTTGTTTTTCCTATTTTTTTTAATGGTTTAACTGTATTTCCATCTTTAAATCTTATTTCATATTCATTTCCAGCTCTAAAAATTTTTAAGATCAATTCCTCTGATAAAGCATTAACAACCGATACTCCTACTCCATGCAAACCTCCCGATACTTTATAAGAGTCATGATCAAATTTACCACCTGCATGAAGTTGTGTCATAATAACTTCTGCAGCAGACATCTTTTCACCTTTATGCATATCTACTGGTATACCTCTTCCATCGTCTTCGACTGTAATAGTATTGTCAGAGTTGATTAAAACATTTATATTTTTACAATGGCCAGCTAAAGCTTCATCTATAGAGTTGTCTATAACCTCAAAAACCATATGATGTAAACCGGAACCATCATCCGTGTCACCAATATACATGCCGGGTCTTTTTCTTACAGCGTCAAGACCTTTAAGGACTTTTATAGAGTCTGCACCATAAGATGTGCTTTTTATAAGTTCTGAATTTTTTGGCATTTTTTAAAGATTAAATTTTTTTTGGCATTTTTTAAAGATTAAATTAGTGTATCATTTTTTTTATTGAATATAAAATAGGTTTTGACCTGAATGACTTAAAACTATTTAGTATCAACAATT
>CACODU010000013.1 GCA_902626045.1 uncultured Pelagibacteraceae bacterium | reverse complement strand
AATGCATTAAATGGACTTAAAGGAGCACCTAAGTCTCTCAATAAGACCACTCTTGCTCTAATTACAAAAGGAATGTTAGCTCCTGTTAATTGAGGAACTGCATCTGCCCAAATAGCACCACCATAACTTTGGTCAGGCTCATTTAATAATGGTTGTCTTTTTCTGTCTTTAATCCAGTCAAAGTTTCCACCATCAACAATAATTCCACCAATTGAAGTCCCGTGACCACCAATATATTTTGTTAAAGAGTGCATTACGATTGCAGCACCATGAGCTAAAGGTTTACAAATTACTGGTGAAGCTGTGTTATCGATAATTAAAGGAATACCCTTTTTTCTACCGATATCCGAAACTTCCTTGATTGGGAACACACGAAGGTAAGGATTTGGACAAGACTCACCATAGTAAGCTCTTGTTTTATCATCAGTAACTTTTTCAAAGTTTTTAGGATCAGCAGGATCTGCAAATCTAACTTCAATACCTTGTTGTCTTAGGGTATTTTTAAATAAGTTTACTGTACCTCCGTACAAGTCAGTTGAAGCAACAATATTATCTCCAGCTTGTGCTAAATTTTGGATACACATTGCTGACGCTGCCTGACCTGAACCAACCGCAAGTGCTGCTACACCACCTTCTAGTGCTGCAACTCTTTTTTCTAACACATCACATGTCGGGTTCATTATTCTTGTGTAAATATTACCGAACTCTTTTAAACCAAATAAATTTGCAGCAGTTTCTGCATTTTTAAATTGGTATGATGTAGTTTGGTAAATTGGAACTGCTACTGCTGTAGTTGCAGGATCACTTCTGTAATCACTACCATGTAAGCCAATAGTTTCCGGATGTTTAAAATCAGCCATTGATTTTCCCCCTTACTGTTTCTCTTTTCGTTTCTTTTTTCATTATTATAGCCTCCTTACGCTACGTTTCCATACTCTTTCATGTGTTTCGGTATTTTTTTATCCGAACCATACATGAAATGTTTACTCATATTTTCCCTAAATCTGCTTGCTGGAACTCTTAAACCAATCATCTCTGCAACCTCTCGTATATGCATTGGACTTGCTCCACAGCAAACACCGATATATTTGACCCCTAGATCAAATACTTCTTTTGCGAAATTGCCAACCTCATATCTATTGCATTGCAATGGATCCAAAGCAGTAGGGAAAGTTCTACCGTGCGGAGATGGACAACCACATCCATTATTATCTGGAAGATTAAAAAATGTTGGGTGAGCCTCTGTAGTTCTATAAGGAACTGGTAAAGCAGCAACATGACATTTAAGCTCTTTTCTTATTTCTTTTATATATGGAAGCATTGTAGCTGGACCTCTAAAACAGTTTAAACCTACTACATCAGCGCCAAGCTCTTCTAACTTTTTACAAGTTTCTAATATTGTGTAACCATCTCTCATTTTGTTTTCACCCATTGGGGAAATAGTAATTACAGATGGAAGACCAGATTTTTTTATTTCTTCTAATGCTACAAATGCCTCTTCTGCGTAATAAAAAGTCTCGCCAATAATAAAATCAGCTTTCTCTTCTTTTGCCCATTTTACCATTTCAGCGAACATAATTTTAACTTGAGCTTGAATTTTTGGATTATTAAATTCCCAAATATTACTATTAGAAATATTTCCTGCCATCAAACTTACGCCTAAACCTTTGGGCGGATTGTCAGCACATTTTCTCGCAATTCTTAAAGCAGCTCTATTTAAAGGTTCAAGCAAATGCTCCTTATCGATCACTCTCATTTTTTCTCTATGGCCATTATATGTAAATGCTTGAACGATGTTAGAACCTGCGTGTTGAAATTCTTTATGAAGATTTTCCAATACTTCAGGATGTTCGAGTGCTACTTCAGGAACAAATTCACCAGAGGTTAAATAACCTCTTCTTTCCATCTCAAATAAATAACCTTCGGCACAAATTAAAGGTTGTTTTTTTAACGTATCTAATAAAATATTACTCATATTCTCTCCATTTAACCGGAGAGAGATGAAATCTTTTGAGGGGTTCTAATGATTTCATCTTCCTCTCCTTTTTAGTACTTCGGCAAATGCCAGGTGTACAATATGGTTCAAATACCCGGTTTAATTTAAGATTATTCCAAAAAAAAACCACCGACTAAAGCGGTGGTCAAGTAGACTTAGACGCTTTAGCTGGATTTATTAAGCGCCCGCAAGTAGTTATAACTCGGCGCTGATAGAGCTTATATCAATATTTTTCAGTTTTAGTCAACTCTTTTTTTAAAAATTTTGCTATTTCGTACATACCGTCAATCTTCGCCTTATTTTCTGCAATAACATTATAATTGGTATTTGTATTGACATCATAAGTATATCTAATTCCATTTTTATCAGTGATATACTCAATACCTGCAATTTCGATATTGTTGTTTTTTAAAAAATTTTCGTACTTTTCAATCTCTGGGTTTTTATAATCTTTTAAAATCATGAATTTGTTACCATCAGGATTATTTGATTTATCGGTTTCTGTATTATTTTTACTATCGCAAGGGCAAAGCTCAAAAGAATTTCCCGCATCTACTTGAACTGTATATAAAAATTTTGAGTTTACAAATTCCATTCTATGAATAACTTTAGGAGTAGCATCAATATAATCTTGCAGAATTGTTATTCCATCAACTGAGTTTTCAAACAGAGGATTGTTCACATATTGCTCTAACTCATGTTTATTTTGGAAAAGCTTTACACCCAAACCTCTTCCTGCCCTGTTATGTTTTGTTATAAATGGTTTATCGAAGTGATTTGATGCCTCAATAATTTGGTTTTTATCTGAGCAAAAAATAGATTTTGGTGTTTTAATACCAGCTTCTTTTAATTTTAAATATTGTAAAGATTTACTTACTTCTAAAGCAAGTGCATTTTCATCATTTATAACTCTTCTTTTATGTGCTTTTAACCAATTAAGTACTACAGAAGTATATTCAGGTGCATACCGGTGGCCTCTTACGTGAGAGCTAGCACTCATTCTGTTATAGAAAACTCCATAAGGTGGAGTTTTGCCTAAATCTATTTTTGCCTTTTCCACGTGCCAATCTTCATACTCAACATTGAGTTTTTTTAAATTACTCTCTAGAGGTTTAGTCCACGCCTCATTTTCGTGAATAATATATGCTTTCATAAGAGCCGTATACAATCTACTTTAAAATTTTCAAGTAGGCATTATATAATTATTTAATGAATGATTATTTAAATTCTATAAAAGCTCGAGATCCTGCTGCCAAATCTATTATGAGCATAATATTAACCTATCCTGGAGTTAAAGCGGTATTTTTGCATAGGATTTCTAACTTTTTCCATATTGCTGGATTTCACCTTATTGCAAGAATTATATCTCAAGCTACTAGATTTTTTACAGGGATTGAAATTCATCCAGGTGCAAAAATTGGTAAAAATTTATTTATTGATCATGGTATGGGAGTAGTAATTGGAGAAACTTCAGAGATTGGAAATAATGTTACAATTTATCATGCAGTAACTTTAGGTGGAAGTTCACCAAGTATTGACAGCGAAAGACAGCGTCATGAAAAAAGACATCCAACAATAGGTGACGATGTTGTTATCGGCTCAGGCGCTCAAATTATTGGTCCTGTTATTATAGGGAAACGTGCAAGGATTGCTGCTAATGCAGTTGTTGTAAAAGATGTACCTGAAAACGCTACAATGGTTGGCATACCTGCAAAAGCAGTTAAGTTAGAAAATAAAGGAAGCTTTAGGCCTTACGGCGTTGATGATAAAGTAAAAGATGAGTAATAAAAATTGGGATCCAAAATTAACTCCAGAGCAAAATTATGTTTTAAGACAAGAGGGAACCGAGTCTCCAGGTAGCAGTCCATTAAATAATGAGAAAAGAGAAGGTTCTTATCATTGTGTTGGGTGTGGAACAAAACTTTTTGACTCTAACACAAAATATGAAAGTGGGTCTGGTTGGCCTTCGTTCTTTGAATCATTGCCCGATGTTTTTGAGGAAAAAACAGATATGCATATAGGATACCCAAGAACAGAATATCATTGTAAAAAATGTGGTGGTCATCATGGTCATATATTTGAAGATGGACCGAAACCTACAGGAAAACGTTATTGTAACAATGGAGTTTGTTTAATTTTTAAACCAAAAAAATAATGAACTTAATTAAATTTCTTTATTACATGTATTATAGACCAAAGATTTTTTTACCAAAAAAAAGCTATTCTATGTTTGGTGAAGATATTTTTATCAAAAAGTTTTTTAAAAAGAAATCTAGAGGAGTCTACGTAGATGTAGGTTGCTACCATCCACTTGATGGCAATAATACATACCTTTTATTTAAAAAAGGTTGGAGTGGCATAAATATTGATCTAAATAAAACTTCAATCGAGCTATTTGATAAAGCTAGAAGAAATGATTTAAATTTAAGAATCGCAGTATCAAATAAATTCAAAAAAATAAAATATTTTTACAGAAAAAAAATTAATATGTTGAATACAATAAATAAGAAATTCGCCAGAAATAGTTTTAGAAAGGGATTTAAAACTAGCTTTGTACAAGCAGATACACTTAATTCAGTATTAGGAAAATCTAAATTCAAAAATAAAAAAATTGATTTTTTGAACTTAGATATAGAAGGAAATGAAATAAATGCTTTAAAATCTCTAAATTTTAGAAAATATAACCCAAAGCTAATTTGTGTTGAAATTCACAATTACCCATCAAGTAAATCTAAAATCAACAATCTTAAATCCAACCCTATTTATAGTTTTTTACTAAGAAAGAGTTATAGGAAAGTATGGAATAATGAGTTCTCATTTATTTTTAAACGAAATTAATACCTTTTTTTTCCACACACCTAATTAGTGTTTTAATACAACCAGCTAAAAGACTAAATTACATATTGCCATGTCCTCTAGACCAAGGCTACATAAATTTGTAAGATTAACATTTCATCCACCATGAAGAATAAAATTATTTCCCTATTTACAATAATTTTTTTAACATTCTCACTAAAACTTCAAGCAATCGAAAATAATTGGAAACCAGCTCAGGACGGAGATAAAATTATTATGATAAGGCATGCTCTTGCCCCTGGCAGAGGTGACCCCAAAGGATTTAAAATTGATGATTGCTCCACACAAAGAAACCTTGATGAAGCAGGTATTAAGCAATCAAAAAATATAGGCAAATTATTTAAAGAAAAAAAAATAAAAATTGATAAGGTTTTGTCTAGTCAATGGTGTAGATGCAAAGATACTGCTAAATACGCATTTAATAATTATAAAGAGTTTTCAGCACTAAACTCCACTTTTAGTCCACCATTCGATAAAAAAGAAAAACAGCAAATTAGAGAACTTAGAAACTTTGTTCAAAAATGGAATGGTAAAGGCGGAAATTTGATTTTAGTAACTCACTACGTTGTTATTTTAGCAATGACTGGGCAAACTCCAAGTTCTGGTGAACTAGTCATAACTGATAAAAATTTTAAAGTTTTAGCAACAATAAATACTTTTAATTAAATATAAAATAAGCAATTATAATTATTATTAAATATTCAATAGCTGTCTTTATTCTGATAAGATTTTGTTTATTTTCAAACTTTGAATTAATTAATATGCTTAATCTTCCAAAAGTTAGTTGTACGATTGTCATGGCAAAAACTATTCCAATTATAACGTAATAAAATTCAAAATTCTTAAAACCATAAAAGCAAGCCGCTATAAAGGTTAGCCAAGAAATATTTGAAACAAATAATTTAATTAACAATCCTGATCCTTTTTTAAATAAACTTTGTGTTTTTATAAAAGTATAAGACCAAAGAAGAGTAAATAAAAAACCAAAGTATTTAATTATCATGAGCTAATAATGTAATTGCAGTCGAGTATAAAGGCAAATATAAAGTTTATATGATCGTTAAGTTATTTTTTGCATTTGGAGCTGGATTTATAAGTTTTTTAACTCCTTGTGTGTTACCTATTATTCCTGGTTATATTTCTTACATTACTGGAAAAAATTTAGATGAAATTGAACAAGACAGACGAAATGTTCTTATAAAAACTATTTTATTTTCTATAGGATTTTCTCTTGTATTTATTATTTTAGGTGCCACAGCTTCAGCCGTAGGAAATATATTATTATTTTTATCTAATGAATTAAGAATTGCAGCAGGAATTTTGATCATTCTCTTTTCTCTTCAAATGTTAGGCATATTTAATTTCAGTTTCTTAAATCAAGAAAAAAGAATGGAAACTCATAGCTATAAAAACAATTACACTTTTCCATTATTAGTTGGTGCTGCTTTTGCTTTTGGATGGACACCATGTATTGGACCTGTATTAGGATCTATACTAGCTTTATCTGCAACAGAAGCCTCAGTTAGTTCTGGGGTATTATTGCTTTCATTTTACTCTTTAGGTTTGGCAATTCCATTTATTTTATCTGGCTATTATATGAGTAAATTTTTAACAACGAGAAAAGGTTTTAGTAAATATTACGGAAGAGTTACTAAAACAGGTGGAGTAATTTTATTACTCACGGGTGTTTTGATTGCTACTAATCAAATCCAAGTTATAAGTTATTATATTTTGACAATCTTTCCTTTCCTTACTACGCTTGGCTAATGAGCGATATTTCTGTCTTAGGTATATTTGTAGCTGACATAAGTTTTTCAGGACCAAAGATTCCTGCAATTGGAGAAACAATATTAGGAAATAAATATAATGTTGGACCCGGTGGAAAAGGCTGTAATCAAGCAGTAGCTATTGCAAGATTGGGTGCAAAAGTAAATTTTATAAGCAAGATAGGAAAAGACTCTTACGGTGAATTAGCTTTAAACACGCTAACAAAAAACAAAATTAATACTGAAAGTGTTATTCAAGATGAAAATTTACAAACTGGTGTGGCTGGAATTTTAGTTGATAAGAACTCTGGAAAAAATGCAATCAATGTTATCGTTGGAGCACCTTCGACTTTAAAAGTTGCTGAAATAGATAAACACATTAATATTATAAAGAATTCAAAGATCTTTTTAACTCAACTTGAAGTACCTAACGATGTTACCTTACACTGTCTTAAAATTGCTAAGGAAAATGGATGTTTAACTATATTAAATCCCGCACCTGCATCAGAAATTACAAAAGAATTTTATGGGAATATTGACTATTTTACACCTAATGAAACTGAAGCAGAGTTTTATACTGGTATAAAAATTACAAATGAAAAAGAAGCAAAACAAGCAGCAGATAAATTAATAAATTTAGGAATAAAAAAAATAATAATCACGCTAGGAGAAAAAGGATTATTTTACTCTGATGGAAAAGAAGAAATTTTTTTAAAAGCCACTTCAGTTAAAGCTATTGATACTACTGGAGCCGGTGATGCTTTTAATGGCGGTTTAGCTTTTGGTCTATCTAAAGAAAAACCAATTAAAGAGTGTCTAGTATTAGCAAATAAGGTTGCAGGTTTATCAACTACTAAACTTGGTGCTGGAGACTCAATGCCTTTTATAAATGATATTAACTAGAAAGTAATTTATCTAATTCACCACTTCTGTTAGCATCTTGCAGTTGCTCATTTCCTCCAACATGATGTTCTCCAACAAATATTTGAGGTATTGTTTTAGCTCCATTTGTTCGTTGTATCATTTCCTTAGCTTTCGTAGGATCCTTCCAAATATCAAATTCTTCAATTTCTACGTTTTTTGTCTTTAGTAAAGCTTTTGCTGCTGCGCAGTAAGGGCAAGGATCACCAGAGTATAAAGTTACTTTTTTCATGATTAATATATATCAGTAATTCTAATTTTTTCTCTAAGTTTTTTCCGCGCAAGTTTAAATTTTTTTCTATGTTTTATGCTTGTGTTATGAACTCTTTTCCTCCAAAGCCTAAAAGATCCAGGCTTTAAATTCTTTCTCATGATTTTTATAACATCAGACTCTGACTTTCCAGTTTTATCTTTTATTTCCTCAAAAGTAATTCTGTCCGCCCATGCAGCCCAAATAATCCAATTTTCATCTTTTTTCTTTGGCTCAGGGTTCTTAACTTTAGTTTGTGGGAAAGAACTTTTTTTCTTCATATAAATCTATATAGTCTTTAATAACATGTTTCCAAGTGACTATTTAATCTTTCTTCAAATTATATTGTTTTTATTTATTACTCCAGGTCTTCCAAGAGTTGTTATTGTTTCTCACACTTTAAATTACGGATTAAAAAAATCTGTTTGGACTGCCGTTGGCGATGTTAGTGCTAATATAGTACAGGGAATTTTAGTTGTATTTCTTATTGGCTCTTTTTTAAGTGATAATCCTGAAATTTTACATTATCTCAAATGGGCTGGAATTCTCTACATAGTTTATCTTGCTTATGATACTTATACTGCAAAAATAAGTTCTATTAATTCGGGAGAACAAAGCAGAAAATCAATTTTTTCTTTTTATAAAGATGGTTTTATGGTTGCAGGATTAAGTCCAAAAGCCATAATTTTTTTTGGAACTATTTTTTCTTCCTTTATTAATTTTGAGAGTAATGTTTTTTCACAATTTATAATTTTAATGATTACTTATGTTGCTCTAGATTTTTTAACTTTGATGATTTACGGAATAGCAGCAGAAAAAATTTCTATTTGGTTAAAAAGCAAACCTAAAGTTTTAAATACAATCTCAGCGTGTGTATTACTTATAATCGCGCTATACGTTGCTGCGACACAGAATTTTAGTTAATTCTAATGGTTGTCAAAAACTTCTTTTCTTGTTTTAATTATTTAATTTTTAATTAATTAATTAACAACAAAGAGGGAAATAATGAATAAACTAGTAAAACTATTTATTACATCTATTTCAGCTATAACTTTAGCGCTTGTTTCTTTCACTTCATCTTTTGCAAAAGTTGAAGGTGATTACATAGTGTTAGGTTCTGCAATATCTCTTACAGGTAAATACTCTTCAAATGGAGTTCATACTCAAAACGGTTACAACATGGCCGTTGACAGAATAAACAAAATGGGTGGAGTAGAAGTACAAGGTAAGAAATATAAGTTTGAAATTATCTACTACGATGATGAGTCAAACCCAAAAAGAGCCGCTCAGTTAGCTGAAAGACTAATTAAACAAGATGGCGTTCATTACATGCTTGGACCATACAGTTCAGGTTTAACGAAAGCCATTGCACCAGTAACCGAGAAATATAAAATTCCTATGGTTGAAGCAAATGGTGCATCTAGATCTTTATTTACAAAAGGATACAAATATTTGTTTGCGGTGTTATCACCAGCTAACCAATACCTTGAAGTAGCTATCGATTTAGCGGTAGAGAAAAACGGTGGTAAAGGAGTAAGAATTGCTCAAGCGTTTGAACAAGATGCTTTCTCACAAGACGTGAGACTTGGTATTTTAGATGCAGCGAAAAGAACTGGATCTGAAATCATCATCGATGACAAACTACCAAAAGAATTAAATGATATGGCAGCTACATTAGCTAAAGTAAAAGCTACTAAGCCAGATGTGCTTGTTGTATCAGGTCACACAAAAGGTGCGTTAACCGCAATCAGACAAATCTCTGAAATGAAAGTTGATGTTCCTATGTTAGCGATGACACACTGTGATGCTGCTAAACTTTCTAAACAACACGGAAAGAAATCAGAATACGCATTGTGCGCTTCTCAGTGGCATAAAAATTTATCTTACAAAGATAAGTTTTTTGGTTCAGGTAAGAAGTATGACAAAGACTTTAAAAAAGAATTTGGTTATGCTCCGCCGTACCAATCAGCTGAGTCTTCTGCAGCATTATTAGTATTTAAAGATGCGTTCGAAAGAGCAAATTCTTTTGATAGAGATGCAGTTAGAGACGCGCTAGTAGATACAGAAATGCAAACTTTCTATGGAAACATTAAATTTGGTCCTGGTGGACAAAACGTTGCCAAGCCAATGATCTTGTTCCAAGTAAGATGTAAAGGTGATGAGTGTGAGAACAAAGTTGTAGCTCCAACAAAATGGGCTTCAGACAAGTTCTACCACCCAATACCTAAGTGGTCTGAAAGAAGTTAATAACTTCTGATTATTTTGAAAAGCCCCTAGTTTTCTAGGGGCTTTTCTTTTATAAGTTTTACAAATTTTATGGACTTTCTAATTTTTAAAGCTCCAATGTTGATGGTCCAAGCGTCATTGGACGGAATTCTTCTAGGGATTTTATTTGCATTAATTGCTTACGGAATGGCTCTTCAGTGGGGAGTAATGAATATCATCAATATTGCACAAGGTGATTTAGTAATCCTTGGAGGTTACATCGCATACACAATGTACCTTGTAGGAATTCATCCAGCTTGGGGAGTAATTGTTTCTCCAATAATAATGTATTTTGTGGGAGTGCTTTTGTATAAATTAGTGATTAATAAAGTTGTGGATCGAGACTTATTTATTTCAATTTTAGCAACTTTCGGTATTGCAATTGTATTTCAACAGTTAATGAATTTTATTTTTGGTGCTGATGTAGTTGTGGCACAGTCTGAATATGGAACAACAATGTTATTTGATAACTCAGTAACCCTTCCAAATTCAAAAATTTTCTCTGCATTTATAAGTGTATTATATGCAGTGGCTCTCGTTATTTATATGAAAAAATCTAGACTTGGACGAGCTATAAGAGCCACAGCTCAAAATGCTAGGGCAGCAAAAATTCTTGGTGTAGATACAGAAAAAGTTTATGCCGCAACGTTTGGTATAAATGCAGCGTTATGTGGTATTGCAGGAGCTCTAATATCAATAACTCTTACACTTCATCCTTATGTGGGACTTCCTTATACAGTTAGATCTTTCATGATAGTTATTGTAGCAGGTCTTGGAAATTTACCAGCAGTAGCACTTTCAGGCATGGGATTAGGATTATTTGAAGAGTTCGCAGATTATATTTTAGGAACAGAATTTAGAATTGGCGCAGTGTTCATGCTTCTAGTTTTCATATTAGTTTACAGAAGATTCAAACTCTCAAAGAAAAGGGAGTATTTAAAATAAATGAATAAAGTAAAACAAAAAGATTTAATATTATATTCCGGACTAATTATCTTAGGTTTAGCTGCACCTTATTTATTCTCAGCTTTTAAAGTTCAGCTTACATATCTTTGTGTCTTAATCGTTCTAGCAATGACTTGGAATTTACAAGGTGGTGAAATGGGCTACAATACTTTTGGAAATATTCTTTTCTATGGTCTTGGAATGTACCTCACTGCCTCAGTTCAGGTTGGTATGTTTTTTCCATTAGCAGAATGGACAGAAAGTGGAGGAGAAAAAACTTTTGTACATACTACAGCACAATATTTTCAAGGAATAGGTGTTGGATTATTAGTTTCAGCAATTATACCTGCCATTGTCGCTGGTGCTATAGGTTATGCTATTTTAGGATTGAGAGGACATTACTTTGCAATTTGTACTTTGGGACTTGGAATTGCAGCAGGTGAGATTGCTGGGGGAATAGAAATTATTGGAGCTGGCCAAGGTTTTACTACACCACCTTTTCCTGCAGAGATAGTTGATACCGAAGCTAGAGGAAAGTTTTTCTACTTTTTAAGCTTCGCATTATTAATCGGCACATTTGTTTTTGTTAAATATATTTACGGTTCTAGATTTAAATTAATTTTAAATGCGATAAGAGATAATGAGGACAAAGCAGAAGCTATGGGAATCCAAACGATGAAGTATAAAATTACCGGTTGGATGTGTTCTGCTTTTTTCTGTGGTCTTGCTGGTGGAATTATGGGCGGGCTAATCGGATACATAGACTCTACAGACGTTGCATTTGATGGTAGAGAGATGGGAGTGTTCATGGTGCTAATGGCAATACTTGGCGGTAAAGGAACTTTATGGGGACCAGTTATTGGCGCAACTTTATTTCATTTCTTTAAAGAAGGTCTTTGGACTCTTATTTTAGGTTGGCAATATGTTGCATTAGGAGTTTTAATTGTCGTGATTGTAATTTATTTCCCAGAAGGATTAATGGGTTGGTTAAGAGAAAAATACCCTGAAAGATTTGGTGAAGTTATTGACGAAAAAGATCGAAAGGCACAGGTGGAATTAAAATGAGTATTTTACAAGTTAAAAATGTAAGTAAATCTTTTGGCGGTGTTCAGGCGAACGTAGATATTTCAGTTTCTGTAGAGCAAGGATCTATTGTTGGTTTAATTGGACCAAATGGTTCGGGTAAAACAACTTTATTTAATTCTATTGTAGGAACACATCCTATTGATAAAGGTTCAATTGTTTTTGATAATACAGAAGTTTCTGAAATGCCTGTTCCTGCAGTAGCCAAATTAGGTTTACTAAGAACATTTCAGCAAACAAAAATTTATACAAAACTAAATTGCGTTGAAAACATGCTTATCAGTCATAAGGCTAGTGACTCTGGATTTATTTTCGCAAAAATACCTAATGACCTTACAGAGAAAGCAGAAAACCTTTTAAACTTTGTAGGTCTTTACCAAAAAAGAAACTTAAGAGCAGGTGATCTTTCTTTTGGACAACAAAAATTATTAGAATTAGCAATGGCTCTAATGAATGAACCTAAAATGCTTTTATTAGATGAACCTACAGCTGGAATCAATCCAACATTAATTAATGGAATTATAGACAGGCTGATTAAGATAAACAAAGATTATGGAATTACTTTATTAGTTATTGAGCACAATATGAAAGTAATAATGAGTTTAGCTCAAAGAATTTTCTGTTTAGCGCACGGTAAAATGTTAGCGGAAGGTTCACCTGATCAAATCAAAAATGATAAGCGAGTAGTTGATGCTTATTTAGGAGCACAATAATGGCAAATCAATACGATGTATTAGGTAAAGCACCTGGTTTAGAAGATCTTAACAAGTTATCTCCTAGCGATGTTCATCTAACTATTAGAGGTTTAAACGCTGGATATGGAAAAATGGAAATTCTACACAATTTTGATTTGACTGTTAGCAAAGGGCAATCGTTATGTTTAATCGGACCTAACGGAGCGGGAAAATCTACGATACTTCATTCTATTTATGGTTTCACAAATATTTTTGATGGAAAAATTGAATTAGATGGTAATGAAATTACCAAATTAACTCCAGCAGAAAAATTAAGTAAAGTTGGTGTAGCTTACATTTTACAAGATAACTCGGTTTTTCCTGATATGACTGTTGAAGAAAACCTTTTAATGGGTGGATACATTAAAGATAAGCAAGACGAAGCTTACGAAGAAGCAGAAAGAATATTTCAAAAATACGATAGATTAAGAAATAGAAGAAACCAGCCAGCTAAAGTTTTATCAGGCGGTGAGAGAAGGTTATTGGAAATATCAAGAGCGCTAGTTATGAAACCTTCAGTTCTATTAGTAGATGAGCCATCAATAGGTTTGGAACCTAAATACATTAGCATGGTATTTGAAATCTTAGAGGATCTTCAAAAAGCAGAAAAGAAAACAATTATTTTAGTAGAGCAAAATGCTAAAAAAGGTTTAGAGTTTGCAGATATCGGATATGTTTTAGTATCAGGTCAAACTGCAATTGCAGGCAAAGGTAACGATTTACTTGAAAATCCTGACGTAGGAAGATTATTCCTAGGTGGTTAATGATAAACCCCAAAACGTTTTTTCAAGGTCTTAAATCATTAAAAGGTTCAAGAAGTCCAGCCATTCCATTAGGAGCATGTTTTATTGCATTAGGAGCTCTATTAAAAGATGCTGGTTTTAACTTAAAACAAAGTGCTGCTTCAAGTTTATTTACTTATGCTTTACCAGGTCAATTAGTAATGGCAGAGTCATTATTAGTCGGTGCATCTATAGTAAATATATTTATAGCAGTATGGCTAGTAAACTTCAGACTTTATCCAATGACGGTTTCTTTATTTCCATTACTTGATCATAAGTCACAACCTAAATGGAAATATTATTTATCTTGTCATTTCTTAGCAGTAACCTCCTGGTTAATAGCTAAAGATGGTTACAAAAAAATAGATAAAAAACATCGAATAGATTTTTGGATTGGAATAGGAATTGGAACTTGGTCTACTGCGATTATAATGACAGTAGTTGGTTATCTGTCAGCAGACTATTTAAATAAAGACATGTTAATTGGTTTAGCAATTGTTAATCCAGTTTATTTCTTTTGCATGATGATTGGTGCAATGAAAAATTTTAGTGTTTCAATTGCAGTAGTCGGAGGAACTATTTTAGGTCCATTTATTTATTTAATTTCAACTGAGTGGGCTCTGTTATTTGCTGGTCTTATAGCAGGAACTATTGCTTTTTTATTTGGAGGTAAAAATGGTGAGTAGTCAAATAATAATACTAGCAATAGCAGCAACATCTGTCGCAACATTTATTTCTAGATTTATGGGAGCACTTACTTCAGAAAAAGTAAGTGTAAAATCAAAAGTATTTCAATGGTTTAACTGTGTAGCTTATTCAACTCTGGCAGCTTTATTAGGCAGAATGATAATTTTTCCAGCAGGTGTTCTAGCTGACAGCACACTATCTTTAAGAGTATTTGTTTTGGTAATATGTATTTTAGTATTTATTGTTAGTAAGAAAAATTTAGTTATACCAACAATTTTATCAGCGGTTCTTTTAAGTTTTTTTAATTCAATATGAAAACTTATTATGTTAAAATTAAACATGGAACCAATATTTGCAATCTTTATACTTTTGTGGATTGTAGGCCAAACATAAGGCCTTATGAGTTTTAAAATTGAAAATCACCAAAAATCAAATAGAGTTCGTATAATTAAATTTCAAGAATCTGATTTAGATAGATTAATTTTCCCATTTAAAAAACATACAACTCTTTCGTTAGAGTATAAACCTTTCTCAAGATTTAGCTTAGCTAAGAGTTTAGATGAAGTGTTCGAAAACAAATTAAGCCAAACATTAGTAAAAATTCTTAATGATAGAGAAACAGGAACCGTAATTATTGAACCAGAGATTAAAAATAAGAAATTTGGTAAAGATTTTTTAGTAAAATTATCAACAGGGCTTGCCTATCTAGTTGGTAACCCCAATTTCGATTCTATGACTGGTAAATATTATGCAAGATTTTTTGTAAAACATCAGGACAGTAGCGACTCTTATCTTAGAAAGGCTTACACAAATTTAGATCTTCACACTGATGGAACTTACGTTAAAGAAAAAACAGATTGGCTCATTATGACAAAAATGGAAGAACAAAATGTGAGTGGAGGTGAAAGTGTCATTTTACATTTAGATGATTGGGAGCATTTAGATGAACTAAGCAATGATCCAGTAGGGCAACAAAACTTTACATGGAGTTCACCTAAAAGTAAAAATGTAAATTATAAAGTAGAGCATCCTGTGTTTAGAAAAGATAAAAAAGGCAAACCTACTATTTCTTATATTGATCAATTTCCAGAACCTAAAAATATGGAACAAGGTTTGTTCCTGCAAAAATTATCTGATGCTCTAGAAGAAAGTAAAAATAAAGTAGTTTTTCCTTTACCTGTGGGATCTACAATTTTTTCTAATAATTATTTTTGGTTACATGGAAGAAAAGCATTTAATGAACATACTGGTTTATCTAGAGAATTATTAAGAATTAGAGGAACCTTTTTCAATTAATTAAGAATTATTTTAAATTTCAATTGTTGACTCTAAGGCGTCATTCATTTTTAATACGTGC
The DNA here is from genome assembly GCA_902626045.1 of uncultured Pelagibacteraceae bacterium. Classification (GTDB taxonomy): domain Bacteria; phylum Pseudomonadota; class Alphaproteobacteria; order Pelagibacterales; family Pelagibacteraceae; genus Pelagilacustribacter. Next base: position 3,806 of record CACODU010000013.1, on the reverse strand, counting down.
ATTAATTAATTAATTAACAGAGGGAAATAATATGTTTAATAATTTGAAAAAATTAATTAGCTTAGTTTTCGCAACTGTTCTTTTAACTTCAATCTCATCAACTAGTTTCGCAGTCGATAAGTTACACTTCGTTATCGGTGGTGGTGCTGGTGGTGGTTGGGATGGAACTGCTAGAGGAACTGGTGAAGCTTTAACTAAAGCTGGTTTTCTAAAAAGTGCTTCATATGAAAATATGTCAGGTGGTGGTGGAGGAAAAGCTCTATCTTACATAATCAATTCGAAGCCTGAGGGAACTGTACTAGTTCAATCAACACCTCTAGTGTTAAGATCAATCACTAGACACAAAGGTTATGTTAAAGGATCTGGTGTATTATCTTACAAAGATGTTAAACCAATCGCTGGTGTAATCGGTGACTACGGTGCAATCGCAGTTGCTAAAAATTCACCATATAAAAACTTTAAAGATGTAGTGGATGCTTACAAAAAAAATCCTAAGTCAGTTAAAATGGCTGGTGGTTCTGTAAGAGGAAGCATGGACCATTTAATTGGTGCACTTGCATTTCAAGAAGCTGGCGCTAATCCTAACGACGTAGTTTACGTACCTTACGATGCTGGCGGTAAAGCTTTAGCTGGACTTCTATCAGGAGAAACTCAAATTCTTTCAACTGGTCTGGGAGAAGTAATGGGCGCTAGAGATCAAGTAAGAATTATTGGTATTACAGCTCCTAAAAGAGTAGGCGATGCTCCGGAAGTTCCAACTCTAAAAGAACAAGGATACGATGTTCAGTTTGTTAACTGGAGAGGTTTCTTTGCTCCTAAGAGTATGCCAAGTTCAGATGTAAAGAAGATCGAAAAAATGTTAGGTGATGTTCAAAAAACTCCTGAATGGGAAGCAGTAAGAAAAAGAAATGCTTGGGTAAATATTTATAACCCAGGACGTAAGTTTGACAGTTTCTTAAAAGGTCAAACAAAAGAGATGACAAAGTTAATGAAAAAACTAGGCGTTATCTAGTTAGTTAACTTATAGGAAGAGCAGTGAAAATAAATTCAGTTAAAATTATTTCGCTGCTCTTCTTTGTTTTATCAGTATTTTATTTATATACCGCACATCAAATACAAGTTTTTGCCTTCGATGAAGATGCACCCTTTAATGCTAAAACATTTCCTATTTATCTAGGCTATGCTGGAATGTTTTTTTCTGGATTAAAAATTGTTTTACCAGATCAAAAGCCAATAGAAGTTGATCCCACATATTTAGAATTTAGAAAGACAATTTTATTAGTGCTAACCATGATTGTTTATGGAGCAACAATACTTAAGGTTGGTTTCTTTTTATCAACTTCGCTTTTTCTAGTCTTTTCGTATTACTTTCTAGGAGAAAGAAGGTGGAAATACATAATAATTTTTTCATTCCCGTTCGTTGCAATTTTTATGTATCTCTTACACGGGGTATTAGCTGTTTATCTTAGAGATCCATTATTAAAATATATAGGGATAATGGGATGATCGAAGGAATATTAATTGGATTAAAAACTGCTTTATCTTTTCAAAACCTAATGATGGTAATGATTGGATGTTTTGCGGGAACTATTATTGGAATGCTTCCAGGCTTAGGACCAATGACTGCAATAGCTTTAATGATTCCAATTACCTATGGTTTTGATCCAGCTACAGGTTTAATTTTGATGGCTGGAGTTTATTATGGCGCGGTATTTGGTGGCTCAACTTCCTCTATTTTAATAAACGCACCAGGTGTTCCTGGAACAGTAGCAACTTCATTTGACGGTTATCCTATGGCACAACAAGGAAAAGCTGGTAAAGCATTAGCTATTGCAGCTTACAGTTCTTTTGCAGGCGGTACAATTTCAGCAATTTTTTTATTAATAGCCGCTCCAAGTCTCTCTAAAGTAAGTTTATCTTTTAGGTCACCAGATTACTTCGGATTAATGATTTTAGGATTGACTGCGGTTGCCGCCTTTTCTTCTAAAGGAAATTTTTTAAAAGCTATGATGATGTGCGTCCTAGGTTTAATGTTAGCATCTGTGGGTCAAGATACTTTGTCTGATATTCCAAGATTTACATTTAATACAATGAACTTGTCAGATGGTATTAGTTTCGTACTAGTAGTTATGGCAACATTTGCAATGAGTGAGGCATTAACTATTATAATAAAAGGGAACGACCCTTCGAAAGCTGCAAAACAAATTTCACTAACAGATTTGGGATCAATTAAAATCGATAAAGAAGAAACAAAACAAATGGCTGTAACTATCCCTCGTTCTTCTATTTTAGGATTTATCATTGGAGTATTACCTGGAGCGGGAGCAACTATTGCGTCTTTCTTGGCTTATGGAATGGAAAGAAATTTTGTTAAAAGTGAGGAGAAACAGAAATTTGGTAAAGGAAGTGTTCAGGGTTTAACTGCACCAGAGACTGCAAATAATGCTGCGTGTTCAGGATCATTTGTACCATTACTTACATTAGGTATTCCAGGAAGCGGCACAACAGCAGTTATGCTTGGTGCTTTACTAGGTTTTGGCATTCAACCAGGCCCAAGATTATATGAAACCAATCCAGATATTTTTTGGTCAGTTATTATGTCTATGTATATAGGAATGGTTGTTTTATTAATTCTTAATCTTCCCTTAATTCCATACATTGCAAGAATTCTTGCCGTTCCAAGAACATTTTTAATACCAATGATTTTATTTTTTTCAGTAACGGGTATTTATTTAATGTCATTTAATAATTTTGATATTTACTTAATGATAGGCATCGCAGTCGTAGCAACCATATTAAGACTGTATGACTTTCCAATGCCACCTCTAATTTTAGCATTTGTTTTGGGAGGTCTGATGGAGGAAAACTTAAGAAGATCGCTTTTAATAAGCGATGGATCTTGGTCGTTTCTTTGGGATAGACCATTGACACTTTGTATTATGCTTACGATTCTATTGATTATATTTTGGCAAATTTATAATAGTTATAAATCTATAAAAAGATAGATTTGTGGTAAAAATATCACTAAAAAAACGTTAATTTAAGCCATTTTTTCAATAATTATGGTTTTTTTTTGCATTGACGGCACACTCTATTATGTTAATTGTACACCAACGTTAATTTATAAATTAAGGAAAAATATGAAAAAACTTATAACAGCTATAAGTACTTTATTTTTTGTAGCCACAGTTTCTGCTAAAGCAGACGTGGGTGTAGGAATAGCAGGTGCAATGCACTTACTTGACGGTTCTGGTGCTGAAACAACTAGACAAAGTGGTCAAGTAAACAAAGGCTCACACGATGAGACTGCATCAGTACCTGAATTTTTCATAGAGGCAATCGGTGACGATGGCGTGTTGGCAATGGGTATATCTTACATCCCAACAAGAGACATGGGAAGTAAATCACGAACTGACTCAAACTCAGAAGGTGACTCAGGCACATACAAAGCCGCGGCCGAACTTGATAATGTTTTAAAAATTTACACTGACATTCCTGCTGGATCTATCGCTGGATACCCAACGTATCTTCATTTAGGAGTTCAACACGTAACTTTATCTACATTAGAATCTTTAAATTCTGGTTCAGCGTATCCTAATCAAGATTTACTTGGTGGAACAATTGGATTTGGAACTAAAGGAGAACTGCCTTATGGAAGCATGTACTACAAAGGTGAAGTGTCTTACACAAATTTTGAAAAATACGAAGCAACAAATGCTGGTAACAAAGTTACTGCAGATCTAGAGGATTTTGCTGCTAGAATTGCAATCGGATACAAATTTTAAATTTTGTGCATAAAAAATTAA
>CACODU010000012.1 GCA_902626045.1 uncultured Pelagibacteraceae bacterium | reverse complement strand
CCAACTACATTCTTTCCAATGAAGGTAACAAGTAATTTTGTTCTTTTCTATAATTCCTATAATCGCTTTGTCTATAATTTTTTCAACTTTTATTTTAATATTTTTATTAATTTGTTCCTTTAATTTTTCAAAAGGGTTTTCACCTATTTTTAGTGAAACTGATATTTTGTTTGTTTCAGGTTCTACGGAAAGAATCTTCACGTCATGTGTATTACCAACTTTTGTAACTTTTTTAGGAATAATATTCTGGTCTGTAAATGAAATTTCTGACTTATGTGCGAGGGCTTCAACTGCAGGATTAAGCTCAAAAAATATTCCATAATCTAGTATTCTTACTACTTTAGCTTTTTCAAAGATTTCACCTACTTTAAATTTCTTTTCTAAATCTTTAAACGGCGAGTCCACTAGGTCTTTAATTGAACAGCTTACTCTGTTTGTGTCTTTTTCTATTTTTGAAATTAATAATTCTCTTTCATCCCCAACAGATAAAATTTCAGATGGATGTTTCACACGTGACCAAGACAAATCTGAAATGTGTGCTAAAAGCACGAGACCATTTTTATATTGAAAAAATGCTCCCCAAGCAGTTATACCTGTACAAACTCCTTTTATTTTTTGACCAACTTTAATTTCTTTTAATAATTCTTTTGTTTCAATATTTTTATCTTCAGTAAGGACTTGCCTTCTGCTACAAATTGCGTTCCCTCTTGTAGCGTCTATTTTTATAATTTTAAACTTCAGAGGAGTATTAAAAAATTTTTCAATATTTTTTGTTGGCGAAAGTGATAATTGGGAACTCGGCATAAAACAGCTGAAGCCATTTATTTCCACAATCATCCCACCTTTAATACGTGTTTTTATGATTCCCTCACAAATTTTATCTTCTTGATGTAGCTTTACAACAGATTGCCATCCTTTCATTTGCTTAGCTTTGATTCTTGAAATAACAACCTGTCCTTTAAAATTTTCCAATCTATCCAGGTAAACTTCAATTTCGTCTGAAATTTTTAAATTTTCAAGCTCTTCATTTGTAAATTCAGATTTCTCAATCATAGCTTCAGCTTTTAGAGAAGCATCCAATACTACATGCTTAGCCGTTATTTCTGTAACCTTTGCCTTAATAATTTCGCCTTCCTTAGCAGATCTTTTTGCAAAGTCTTTGTCTAAAAGTGATTGAAATTCTTTATGTAGAGAGCTTTCAGTTTTTTCAGAACGTTGTTCAATTGCCATATTTTTTATTTAAAAATTTTTCCACATGTTTTGACATTTTAGCTATCATTGCCTGTTTGCCATTTTTAGTGGTGTTTACAAGTATAGCATCAGGGTGTTTTTGTAAAGGCGAAATACGTCTGGTTTTATCAATTAGATTTCTTTTATAAATTGCGCGTTTTACCTCTTTAAAACTAATCTTTTTTGATTTTTTTCTTAATTCACTATACCTTCTTTTTGCGGCTACGTTCAAGTTACAAATAAAAAAAAATTTAACATCTGAATTTTTTAGTATCTTAGTTGATGCGTCTCTTCCTTCTAAAACGCATCCTTTATTTTTTTTAATAAAATCCTTTTGATAAGTTTTTAAAATATTTCTGATACCTGAAATTTTAGCAATTGTAGCGCTATAAGTTGAGATTGTTTGTGTATGTAAATTAATTTTATTTAAATTTTTATAGTTTAAATTTTTAATTTTTTTTTTTAAAAAATTAATTTTATTTTTTGGATTATATTTTAAGATTAAAAAACTAGTATATCTGTAAAGCAATCCACTTGACAAAAATGCAAGTTTATACTTTTTTGCAATAAGCTTTGCTCCTGTTGATTTTCCAGTAGCAGCACCGCCGTCACAAGTTATTCTTAATAATTTATCTTTTGATCTCAAATTTGGCTCCAAGCGATTTCATAATTTTCAAAAAAGACGGGCTTGATGTAAAAACAGTTTCAAAATTTTTAATTTTAATCTTAGCACCAGTTAAAAGGGCTAAAACTTTTCCACTCATGCACAGTCGATGATCACCTCTGTTAGGAATATTTATTACTTTACCACTTACATTAACCATGCCACGACCGAAAATTTTTAATTCACCATTCGTAAATTTTGATTTTACATTTATTTGATTTAAAATATTCTGCATTTCAGTAATTCGATTACTTTCTTTATTAGCTAAATCTCCTATTCCTTTAAAAGTTGAAACACCTTTTATTAAAGCAGCCATTACAAATAAAATTGGGTATTCATCGGTCATGATAGCGTAGTATGATTTTTCTGCTTTAATAGGTTTTAAATTACAACTTTTTACGATAATGTCGCCTTTCACTTCATTGTTATTTTTTTTTTTATTTTTAAATTTTATTTTTGCTCCTTGTTTTATTAAAAGTTGATAAAATCCAGTTCGAGTAGGATTCAAACCAACATTTTTAATAGTAAGTGATGAATTTCCATTTAGTAATGTTAAAGCAGTAAAGAAGGCTGCCGAGGAGGGATCATTAGGAACATTTATCTCGGTAGGTTTCAAAATTTTTTTACCAAGTATAGTAATAGTTTTTTTTGATTTACTGCTTACCTTAATTACACCAGGACACGACGATAACATATTTTCTGTATGATCCCTACTTGTTTGAATTTCATTTATAGTTGTATTTCCATAAGCATTTAGGCCGGCTAGCATAACAGCACTTTTTAATTGAGCGGATACTCCAGCATTATATTTTATTCCTATTGGAAATTCTGACGAAGTTAGCCTTAATGGAAAATAAAATTTATTTTTTGGAGAAAAACCCGCACCAAATTTTTCCATTAAATGTATTAACTTTTCCATACTTCTTTTATTAAGAGAATGATCGCCTACAAGATTAGCTTTAATATTTGTCGTTGTTGACAGAATACCGGTTAAAAGTCTAGCTAATGTTCCAGAATTTCCAAAATTTAAACTACTATTCTTTTTTAATATTAATGAATTTAAACCATTTCCATGAATAAGATAAATTTTACTCTTTTTTTTTTTTATTTTAACGCCGAGTTTTCTCAAACAGTTAATTGTAGACAAAACGTCCTCAGACTCCAAAACATTTTTTACCAATGAAGTACCTTGACTTATTGCCCCAATTAGGAAGCTTCTGATTGAAATTGATTTATCAGCATCGACAAAAATTTTTTTTTTAAAAGGGCGAATTTTATTATGTGCTATTAAGTTGAATTTCTTTTTTGACATCACTTAATTATTTTAAAAAAATTGTGAACCAAAATAATTTTTTATTGCAGCAGAATTACTTAATAATTCTTTTTTTGTACCTGCTGCAATTATTTGTCCTTCAGAAATTAGATAATTACGATCTGTGGTTTGAAATAGCTCAGAAAGGGAATGCTCTGTCAAAATACAAGCTACATTGTGAGACTGTATTTTTAAAATATATTTTTGCATTTCTTGGACCTGTATGGGATCTACATTTGAAAAAGTTTCGTCTAATAGCACAATCTTTGGGTTTGTAATCATTACACGTGCTAACGAAAGTCTTTTTGCTTCTCCTCCAGATAAAACCTCAGCGTTTAGTGACCGTAAATGAACTAAATTAAATTGTTCCATTAGTTGCTCACATTTTTCTTTTACTTTTCTCTCGTTTTTTTCAAATAGTTGGATTATTCCAGCTAAATTATTTTCAACACTTAAAGTATTAAATAAAGATCTTGTTTGAGGCATATAATTCAAACCCAGTCTTGATCTTCTATGAATGGGTTCTTGAAGTATAGATTTCCCATTTATTAGAATGTCACCACCATCAGCACTTTCTGCGCCCATTATAATATTAAATAAAGTACTCTTCCCCGCACCATTAGGTCCAAGTAAGCCAACAATTTCACCCGGATAAACTTTTAGTGAAAGTTTTTTTAAAATAGGCCTTCCTTCAAAATTTTTAACTAAATTTTGTACTTCTAAAATAGGTTTTATATCTTTTTTAAATTTTAATATTCTGAAACTTTTTTTCATTGTAAGTTTACATTAGCATTAACTTTGTTTTTATCAAATGACACAATACTAAGATTTTGTTTTTCAATATCAAATAAAAGCTGGTCTGCTGCTAGAGTTCCTTTCGCATCATTTATTATAACATTTCCAGAAATAGTAAGAAAGCTTTCAGAATTTAAAAATTTTGCTTTTTCTGAAGATAGCTCACTTCCTTCATAAAATGCTTTAACATTTTTTTCAAAAGTCATATCAAGTGTTTTATTGTTATAAATTCCCTCATTTGAGAAAACTTTTAATGTTGTATTATTTTTCATATAAAATGTTGCATCAATTTGTTTTAGAAAAATATTTTCAACAACAATCTTATCATTTCTAGCTTCTTTGGCATTTATTATATATCTATTTCCTGAGAAATCTAAACCACTATAGGAAATATTAAAGAATACATCCTGACCGGACTCGTCAGAAATTTTATTTTCTAAGTTTTTTTGCTCTTGTTTAGAAATTATGTTTTCTTTTTTGGGGGAAAAATTATTAAAATAAGCAAAAAAAATAACTAAAATGCTTAAGAGTAAAAGACTTAATTGAATGAATTTTAATTTTTTTTTTCTATCCATTATCTTATACCTTTTTCTAAAAGTGAATGTATATGAATTATTCCTTTTAAAATTTTATTTTTTCTAACATAATTATTATCATCTACAACTAGAAGAGAAGTTATTTTCTTGTCATTCATAATACTTAATGCTTTGGAAGCAGTCATATTTTCATTAACAATCATAGGATTTTTTGACATAAAATTCTCAATTCTTTTTTTATTAGAATAATTTCTAATTTCTCTTCTAAGATCTCCATCAGTTATTATTCCTTTAATAAATTTATTTTGCTGTATAACAGCTATACCTAAATTTTTTTTATTAATTTCCTTCAGAACATCTTTTAAATTTTTTTTAATATTGACTACGGGCATTTTTACTCCAGTAATCATAATATCTTTTGCTAATAGCAAAGATTTTCCAATCATCCCACCTGGATGAAAAACTTTAAATTTTTCTTTGGAAAACTGTTTTCTTTGCATGACTGTTGTAGCCAAACAATCTCCAACTAATAAGGTGATCGAGGTACTTGAGGTGGGAACCATTCCTGTAACATCAGACTCCCTAACTTTAGGAAGAATTATTTTAATATCACTTGCCTTTAATAAAAGACTATCAGGTTTTGAAGCGACACCAATGATTTTAATTTTATATCTGTTAGCATATTTTAACATATTTGTTAACTCTGAGGTATTACCGGAATAAGAAAAAATTATTAGCAAATCTTTTTTTTCTATTTGTCCCATGTCGCCGTGTAATGCTTCTGATGGATGACAAAAAAAACTCGGAATGCCGACACTTGAAAAAGTTGCTGATATCTTCCGCGCAATTAATCCTGACTTCCCAACTCCAGCAAATATCACTTTACCTTTACAATTTAAAATACTATCCACAGCTTTAATAAAAGAAAAGTTAAAAACTTTTTTAATTTTTCTAAGCTCGTTTATTTGAATATTTGCAGATTTTTTTGCTATTGAAATATAATTTTTTTTATTCATCAAGATTAATGTTCGAAAATATCAAATTTAAATCCATTTTGATCTAATGTTACTCTAGTATCTAAAAAAGTAAGACACTTATTAAAAATATCAATTCTTTTTTCACGTATTAACATTTTTTCTAATTCACTTTTAATCTTATGCAAATAAATAACATCATTTGCAGCATATTCTAATTGTTTATCTGATAATTCATTAATATCTTTGTTCCAGTCACTACTACCTTGCCTTTTATCTAAAGACTTGTCACAAAATTCTTTAACTAAAGTTTTTAATCCATGTTCACTCGAATAAGTCCTCACTAATTTGCTACAAATTTTTGTGCAGAATATTGGTTTCATTTTGCATTTAAGAAAATACTCTAAAGCACTTTTATCAAATCTTAAAAAATGACCAATTTTTAAAATTTTTTCATTTTCTAAAACTGAAACTAAATTTGGTGCTTTAAAATTATTCTTGTTAGGCTGTATTATAAAGACATTTCCTTTCTCGTCACAAATTTGTATTAAACTTAATTTATCTCGCTCTGGAATTTGTAGACCAGTTGCTTCTGTATCAATTGCAATACTGTTTTTAAATGAACTAGCTATTTCTGAAGTTATGTCCTCTTTAAACTTAGTTATTTTCATATATAAGTGTCTTAAATACCATGAAAAATCAAATTTGCACAATTTTAGGTGGTGGTGGTTTTATAGGCAGATATCTTGTTCGAAATTTGACCAAGAAAAACTATAGATGCATTATCACAACAAGAAAAGCCTTTGAAAAAGGTTATTTGAAGACGCAAGCAACTCCAGGAGCAATAGAATTATTAGATTGGAATCCAAATAATTTTTCAGAATTAAAAGAGGCTATAAAAAACTCAGATATTGTAATTAATTTAATTGGTATTCTTTACGAAACAAGAAAACAAAAATTTTACAATATACACTCTAATATTCCAGAGGCAGTTGCTAAAATTTGTTCAGAGGCTGATGTTAAAAAATTTATACATGTTTCTGCAATAGGTGCTAACGAAAATTCAAAATCACTTTATCAAAAATCAAAATATCAAGGCGAAGTTAAAGCTCTAAATAACTTTAAAAATACAGTAACATTAAGACCGAGTGTTGTGTGTGGAACAGAAGATAATTTTACTAACCTTTTTTCAAAGTTGAGCATTCTTCCTGTAATTCCAGTTGTAGGAATAAATTATAAATTCCAACCAATTTTAGTAACGGACGTTGCTGATGCTATAGTTAAAGCTATTGAATTAAAAGGTAACGAAGGAAAAATTTATGAAATTGGTGGACCAAAAGTAATTAGCTTTGGTGATATGGTAAAATCAATTTTAAAAACTATAAATAAAAAAAGATTTGTTGTCCCTATGCCAATGCCTTTAGCTAAAATTCAAAGCACCATAACTGACTTACTGCCAATACCTCCAATTTTAACAAAAGATCAGTGTGAGATTTTATCGGAAGCAGACAACATAGTTTCTAACAATCATTTCACTTTAAAAGATTTGAATATCGAGCCATCAGATGTGGAGGTAGAAATGAAGAAATGGCTTTGGAGATATAAAGACGGCGGACAATTTGCAAAAGCTTAAATGAAAAGTATGACTTTACTATCAGGGTATATATATCTTGCTTTAGCGATCATTACAGGGATTGCCTCAAATGGTTTTTTAAAAACAACTGAGGGATTTTCAAAAATAAGCCCAACAATTTTTTGTGTTACAAGCATTGTAATTTGTTTATTTTGCATTTCAAAAGCAATGACAATAATTCCAGTAGGCTTTACTTACGCCACTTATGGCGCTTTAACTATAACTGCAGTAACTTTATTTGGTATATTTAAATATAATCAAACTCCAAATATCTATGGGACTATAGGTTTAATCTTAATAATAGCAGGCGTTATACTTTTAAACCTCTTTGGTAAAGTAAAATAAAACCCTAGGTAGAATCTAAATCTAATTAGCGACTCCTCTTTACATATGTTTTGTGCTAGCTTTTTTCTTTTTAAAGAAAACGGGGGACATCAAAAATGAAAACAATAAAAGCAATAATTGCTTCGTTGGCACTTTTCGCAATGTTTGCGGGAACAGCTGCCCAAGCAAAAGTAGAAATACAATGGTGGCATGCTTTTGGTGGAAGACTTGGTGAATTACTTGATGAACAAGTTAACAAGTTCAATGCATCACAAGACAAATACACTGTTGTTCATACTAGAAAAGGTAATTACTCAGAAACTCTTAATGCTGGTATCGCTGCATTCAGAGCTGGACAACATCCAAATATCCTTATGGTATTTGAAGTCGGAACAGCTAGTTTAATGGCTGCAAAAGGAGCTTACGTTCCTATGTACCAATTAATGAAAGATGCTGGTCAAAGATTTAATCCTAAGGGATTTGTTTCTGCTGTATCTGGTTATTACACGACAACAGATGGCAAAATGTTATCTATGCCCTACAACTCTTCAACTCCAGTTCTTTGGGTTAATAAAGACTTGATGAAAAAAGCAGGTTTAGATCCAGAGATGGACTTAAGTACTTGGAAAAAAGTTGGAAACGCGCTAGATGCTGCAAAAGCAAAAGGTATTGATATGCCTTTCTGTACTTGTTGGCACAGCTGGGTCCACCTTGAAAACTTTTCAGCGTACCACAACATACCGTTTGCAACTAAATCTAATGGATTTGCTGGTTTAGATACTGAGTTAGCTTTCAATAGCCCAGTACACATAAAGCACATTCAAACTTTAGGTAAATGGGCTCAAGAAGGTAAATTTAAATATATGGGTAGAAGAAATGAAGCTGGTAAAAATTTTAGAGCTGGTGAATGTATGTTAATGACAGAGTCTTCTGCTGGTTATGCTGGTATCAAAAAAGAAGCAAAATTTGAATTTGCTATTAGACACTTACCTTACTATGGAGCAACTGAAGCACCTCAAAATACAATAATTGGTGGTTCATCTTTATGGGCATTATCTGGAAAATCTAAAGAAGAGAATAAAGCAACAGCAGCATTTTTAGCTTTCTTATCAAGAACTGATATTCAAGCTAAGTGGCACCAAGACACGGGTTATTTAGGTGTTACAACTGCAGCTGCTAAGGCAACTAAAAAGTCAGGGTTCTATAAATCAAATCCTGGAACTGATTTAGCAGGAATACAGATGATGAGAAATAAAGTTACTCAAAACTCTAAAGGCTTACGTCTTGGATCTTTTGATCAAATAAGAGGAATTATTGATGAAGAGATGGAAGGAGTTTACAACGGCACTAAAACTGCTCAAGTAGCTTTAGACAGCGCTGTAAAAAGAGGTAACGTTCTTTTAAGAAGATTTGAAAGAGCTAACAAATAAATCAATTTAATGTATCAGGGGCGAAAGCCCCTGGTATACTCCATAAGATCAAATGGAAAAAAGAGTTTTTTTTAAAGGCTGGTGGTTACCAGCACTGTTAGTTGCACCTCAGCTACTGATTTCTTTTGTCTTCTTTTTTTACCCATCAGGACAAGCCATTTGGAATTCTTTATTTTTACCAGATCCTTTTGGATTAAAAACAGAATTTGTAGGTTTAGATAATTTTAGATTTTTATTATCTGATCCTTATTATTTAGCAAGTTTTAAAACGACAGTAATATTCTCAACCGCAGTATCAGTTTCATCCATGGCTTTGGGTTTATATTTAGCTGCATTAGCTGACCGATTAATTAAAGGAGCTGGCGTTTATCAAACATTATTAATTTGGCCTTATGCTATCGCACCAGCGATTGCAGGAGTGTTATGGTTATTTATGTTCAATGGAAATATTGGTTTAGCTTCTTATTATCTTAAAGCTTTAGGTTACGAGTGGAACCATACTTTAAAAGGTGATCAAGCAATGTTTTTAGTTATTTTAGCCTCATCATGGGGAAGAATAAGTTATAACTTTTTATTTTTTTTGGCAGGACTACAAGCTATTCCAAAATCCATTATTGAGGCGGCAGCTATAGATGGAGCTAGTTTTTGGAAAAGATTTGGTACAATTGTAATACCTCTTCTTTCACCCATCACATTCTTTTTATTAGTCGTAAATATTGTCTATGCTTTCTTTGATACTTTTGGAGTAATCCACACTATTACTTCTGGAGGACCTGAACAGTCGACCACCATTCTTGTGTATAAAGTATTTTCTGATGGCTTCGTGAGCCAAGACCTAGGATCAAGTGCAGCGCAGTCTGTAATTCTTTTGGTCTTAGTTGGAATTTTAACTGTCATTCAATTTAAATATATAGAGAGAAAGGTTCATTACTAATGGTTGAGAAAAAGAAATCAGGATATTGGTTAACTCACCTTGGTTTAATTCTTGGGGTATTATTTATTTTCTTTCCAGTTTGGCTAACTTTTGTTGCTTCCACTGTTACACAAGATGCTATTATTTATCCTCCACTACCAATGCTACCAGGAACAGAGTTCTTTGAAAATTATGCAAATGCATTATTTAGAGGTTCGCCAGAGGGATACGGAGCCAAAGTTCCTGTGATAAAAATGATGATGAACTCTGCAATCATGGCAATTGGCATTACAGTTGGAAAAATAATTATTTCATTATTATCAGCTTTTGCTTTTGTTTATTTTAGATTTCCTTTTAGAAACTTATGTTTCTGGTTAATCTTTATTACTCTGATGCTTCCAGTAGAAGTAAGAATAGTTCCAACTTATGAAGTGGTTGCAAACTTAAATCTACTAAACTCTTACACAGGTTTAATCTTTCCATTAATTGCATCAGCGACGGCAACTTTTTTATTTAGACAATTTTTTATGACTATACCTGATGAAATGGTCGAAGCAGCCAGAATGGATGGCTGTAGTCCAATGCGTTTCTTTTTTGATATATTAGTTCCAATAAGCAAAACTAATATTGCAGCTCTATTTGTAATTTTATTTATTTTTGGTTGGAACCAATATTTATGGCCTCTATTAATGACAACCGATCCTGATATGAGAACCATTGTAATGGCGATAGATTCAATGATACCTACAGGCGATGATTATGCACACTGGCCAACGGTTATGGCAACAGCAATGTTAGCTATGGTTCCACCAGTCATCGTAGTAATAAGTATGCAAAAGTTTTTTGTTAAAGGCTTATTAGAAAGCGATAAATAATGTCTCAAATTAGTTTACAAAATTTAAAAAAATCTTTCGGAAAAACTCAGGTTATTCATGATCTGAGTATTGATGTAAAAGATGGTGAACTGATTGTAATAGTTGGACCCTCAGGTTGCGGTAAATCAACTTTATTGAGAATGGTTGCGGGGCTAGAAGATGCTAATGAAGGAAATATTTTAATTGATAATAAAAAAGTAAATGAGCTTGAACCTATGGAGAGAAATATTGCAATGGTATTCCAAAATTACGCTCTTTATCCTCATATGACAGTATTCGGCAACATGGCTTATGGTTTAAAAATTGCAAAAGTGCCGAAAGAAGAAATTGAATCAAGAGTTCAAAAAGCAGCTGAAATTTTAGAGCTTGGAGAATTATTAGAGAGAAAACCTAATCAATTATCAGGAGGACAAAGACAAAGAGTTGCAATGGGAAGAGCCATTGTGAGAAATCCTGTAGCTTTTTTATTTGATGAACCATTATCAAATCTAGATGCCAAATTAAGAGTACAAATGAGATTAGAGATTAAAAAACTTCAAACTCAATTAAAAACAACTTCTTTATATGTAACGCATGATCAAGTTGAAGCGATGACTTTAGCAGATCGAATGATTGTAATGAATGAAGGTAACGTTGAACATATTGGAACACCTTTAGAAGTTTATACAAAGCCCAAAACTTTATTCACGGCTCAATTTATTGGAAGCCCAGCAATGAATATTTTAAAAGGTAATTGCGGAAGCAACAAATTGATTTTGGCAAACAAAGCTTCACTTTCAGTGAATTCAAAATTTAATGGACCTGTTAATATAGGTATGCGACCTGAAGATTTTGAATTAGATCAAAATGGTCCGATAAAGTTAAAAGTTGAACTTGTAGAGTTGATTGGAGCGAATACACTTATTCATGGTAAACTTGAAAATAGTAATGAAATTTTAGTTGCAAGTATCTCAGGTGTTGTTAAAGAAGATACTATTGGAAAAAACATAAATCTTTCCATTCAAAATGACAAACTACACCTGTTTGATACTAATACTGATTTGAGGATTAATTGATCAATCCATTTTTAACGAAACCTAATTACATAAGAATATACGGCCACAGAGGAGCTAGAGGTGATATTGTTGAAAACTCAATCTCCGGTTTTAAATATACTTTTGATCTTGGTATTAAAGCTGTTGAGTTTGATGTTGTAATTTCAAAAGATAATATTCCAACTATATTTCACGACTACAGATTAAATCCTGATTTAGTTAAAGATGTCTCAGGGAACTGGATCACAGATAAAAGCATGAAATTAGTGGAACTGACTTATGATGAAATAAGTAAGTATAGTATTGGAAGTATAAAACCCGAAACAAAGTACGCAAAAAGATTTAAAAATCAAAAACCTATTACAGGTGAAAAAATACCAAAATTAACTGATTTCTTTAAATTAGTGACGGAAGACAAATATAAAGATGTTTTTTTAAATTTAGAAATTAAATCAACTCCCACACAAGAAAACGTAACACCTGACCCAGAAAAAATGGTTTCCTTAATCCTAAAAGATATTAAAGATTTTAAACTTGAAGATAGAACTTTAATCACTTCTTATGATTTTAGAATTTTATATGCTCTTAAAAAACAAAACCCAAATATCCTAAGAGGATTTATTACCTTACAACAAGGACTTTCAATAACTAAAAAGAATATCTACGAAAACTCTCCATGGATGGTTAAAAATTATCCTTTGGAAGAATTATTTTTACTGCCTAATATTATTAAATCGTTAGAAGGGCATGTATGGAGTGTTTTCTACCGTGATGTGACTAAACAAAATGTAGAATTAGCACACAAACATGGTTTAGCTACTTGTGTTTGGACAGTGAATAGAGAAAAAGATATTATTAGAATGATCGAGTACGGAGTTGATGGAATTATCACTGACTATCCAAAAAAAGTCCAAGAAATTTGTAAATCTAAAAATATCTCTTGGTTTTAAGCCTGAAAACTTGAAAAAATATTTATCATCGTGTAAATAATCTCATGGCAAAAAAAAAATATCAAAGAAACTGGCTAGAGAGAAAACTTGATGAATATAACCATACAATGGAGCTTATTAGAACTATTTTACCTTTCTTAATTTTACTGCTACAAATTTACATACTAACGAAACTCATTTAACACATCATCAAATATCAGGTATAACTCAATAATGACTTTATTGTTTTTATCACTAGCTGGTATCATTGCTATCATTGTTATTCTTGTATCAGCCAAATTTATTAAAGCAGGGTTTGATGCTAGAGGTGAGGTTAAAGAAGAACAAGGAAAAGAGAAACTCAAGCAAGAGGATGAAGATATTTTAGATGAATTAAAAAGAAAAGATTTGTCCGAAAAAGATTTGAAAGACTTATACGATAAAATTCAAGATAAAAACAAAGATAACTAAAATAGTCCTCGTGGAATAATGAAATAGTGAATCACTAGAACTATTGCCACTGAAACACTTAAACCAAAAAACATTTTCACAAAATCCTTTCCAATTAATGGAAACACATATTTGAATTTATATTCTTTGTTCATTGTTGAAATAGCAAGCTCCCTTCCACACAATAAACCTACAAACACCCATGTTGTTGACATTGGTAAATCATTTAACTCTTTAAAATAGTACAAAACCGCTGCATAGATTACATTTATAATTGTTGCTGATCTTGCGTATCTAGTTCCAGTTTTTTCTAATACAACTTTTTGAATTGGCCCTCCGTGAATATAAAAGATATAAAATAGTAAGGCTGTAAAATACGCCATAACAATTAATAACAATGTTAGATCCAACTGCCTCGGTAGAAATACCGCAATATTAGCAACGTCGTGAGATAACCAAACCCACCATAACCATCCAGACGTTACCCAAACTGAATTACGCCAAAAAGAAATCCATGCATCTCCTTTTACCTCATCGAGTTTTTCATTGATAAATTTGGAAACTACAATCCAGCATATATAGGCAACTGTGGCTGCAATACCGTAGCCAACAATACTTTTTACAAGCATTTTTTCCAAAACAATTGTTGAAGCAAATGCAGACAGAACTAAAAAAGTAGTCGAAACTGGAATACCAATTCTTGTTAATAATAAAAGAATAGCTGGTGCAACAGCGTGGTACCATTGAATTTCTTGATATGGAATTCTCGTTAATCTGCCATAAGAAATATCTCCATCATAATTATACCATCCCCAAGCTAGGGCAAAAATCATAACTAATGAAGCTGATCCTGCTAGAATATACCAAGCAAACCACTTTTTCTTAGATGCAATAAATGTTCCTAAAGTTTGTATAGAGTCATTTGCTATTACACTGTAACCAGCAAGACCGAAACCAATTATTGTATATACTAAAGTTATATCCATAAGATGATTCACTTTATAACTTTCTAAAAAAGTTTGTCTACTGGGAAAATTTATTTATTTTTTTTGATTTGGGCCTTGGATCTTTTATAAAAATTTTTTTTCAATTATCAAATTTTAAATATCTTATCTACAATTATCTTATATAATTAAATTTCACAGTTTAATTTCACGGGGTTATTTAAAGAAATATAATTTGATAAAACCCTATTAAAAATAAAGGAATTTGTAATCCGAAGTTTGTAAGAATAGCTTTATCTTTTGATAAAAAACCAGCGATAGTCCAGCCTACAACTCCAGCACCATGGAACATTATATTTACTGGATAAATATTTAAGTTAGTTAATAGTATTCCCGTTAAGACTAAAAAAGTACTTAACCACTTAAGGTATTTTTTAATAAATTCCATTTGTGTTTGAATTATCCTGAGGCTTTAACTTTTTTCTCAATAAATTCTGGAATGTCATCTTCTTTATCAAGAACCTCTTCTTTTGTGCCTTTAGGTTGAAATGCATATAACACATGTAATTTACAATACGGGAATTCCCCTTCAGGTTTTCTGCCACAGAAATAAAACTTTTCCTCATTCGGGTGCCCTATAGGCCATTTACAGGTTTGATCAGTTAACTCCTCTAAAGACTTAGGGTTTTCTGGTTCAAAATTTTTATCTAGTAGAATTGATTGAAATTTAGCTTTTCTTGAAATAGGGGCAGAGCCTCTTCTTACAGGTCTATTTACAGATGTAGATGTTTGACTAGATTGTTTAGATGGAGCTCTCGCCTCTAAGTTTAATCTATGAGCTTTACCAATAACCGCGTTTCGTGTGGTGTCACCTAGAGCTTCGGCTATCTGACTTGCGGTATGGCCTTTAGACCAGAGTTCTTTTAATTTAGCGACTTTTTCTTCTGTCCAACTCATAGTATATAATTACAATATTTAGTAATTAGGAAAAACTTAGGACATAATATTGGGGTTTAAAACATTAAAAGACCTTAAACCTGTGAGTAGATTTAGTTGTGCACAGTTTTTTTAATAAGAGGTTATAAGACTATCAATGGTTGAAATTACAAAAAAATATAAAATTGGATCGAGAAGATTTGGATTAATAAATTGGGTAGGAGCTTGGACTTTATATAAAAAAGAAGTCTTAAGATTTTTAATTGTTTGGATACAAACTATTTTTTCTCCGCTTATTTCATCTTTACTCTTTTTACTTGTTTTATCTCTAGCCATAGGTGCAGATAGAGGAGATGTACTCGGTGTACCTTTTATAACTTTTTTAGCGCCAGGGTTGATTTCAATGCAGGTCATTCAACAATCTTTTTCCCACTCATCTTCATCTTTTATGATTGGAAAAATACAAGGTAATATCGTTGATTTACTTTATGCACCATTGTCAGCAACCGAGGTAACTATTTCAATCGCACTTGCAGCAGTTACTAGAAGTGTGATGATAGCGATAGTTTCTATTATTGTATTTAAACTCATTATAGATATTGAGATAACGAATTATTTTTTACTTATAGTATTCACTTTGCTTTCCTCTTTTATTCTTGGAAACATAGGAATAATTGCTGGTTTATGGGCTGAAAAATTTGACCATATGGCAACAATAACAAATTTTGTGATCGTTCCCTTATCTTTCTTATCAGGCACTTTTTATTCAATCGAAAGATTACCAGAGCTTCTACAAATTGTTAGTAAAGCTAATCCATTTTTTTATATGATAGATGGTTTTAGATACAGTTTTATAGGTAAAGCAGATGGATCAATTTTTATTGGATTGATATATTTATCAGTATTAAGCTTTGTAAGCTGGTTTGTTACTTATTTATTATATAAAAAAGGATATAAAATTAAATCTTAGAAATGAGCGCAATATTAAATACATATAATAGAAAAAAAGTAGCTTTTACTAAAGGTAAAGGCGCCTTCCTTTATGGGACAAATGGAAAAAAATATTTAGATTTTGTGCAAGGAATAGCGGTTAATTGTCTAGGACACGCTAATAAATATTTAATAAATTCAATTTCTAAACAGTCTAAAAAATTATGGCACGTATCTAATGCATTTATTATTCCTGAACAAGAAAGATTAGCTAAAAGACTTAAGCAAAAAACATTTGCGGATTATGTTTTCTTTCAAAATTCTGGAGCTGAAGCTACAGAGGCAGCAATAAAATTTGCAAGAAGATATTTTTATTCTAAGGGTCAATCAAGAAAAAATAGAATTTTATGTATTAATAATAGTTTTCATGGGAGAACCCTCGCCACTATTTTTGCAAGTAACAGTAAAAAAGCTACGGAAGGCTTTGGACCAAAAGTAGATGGATTCGATCATTTTAATTTTGGCGACCATAAAAGTTTAGAAAAATCTATTACTAGCAGAACTGCTGCAATTATGGTTGAGACGATATTGGGAGAAGGTGGAATTAAAGTAATACCAGATTATTGTTTAGTAGGATTAAGAAAATTATGTAATAAAAAGAAAATCTTACTAATTTTAGACGAGGTTCAGTGCGGAATTGGAAGAAGTGGAAAATTTTTTGCATTCGAACACGCAAAAATAAAACCTGATATTGTACCCATTGCGAAAGGGATAGGTGGTGGTTTTCCAATAGGCGCAGTATTAGTAAATAAAAAAGTAGCATCAGGAATGAAACCAGGTTCTCATGGATCTACTTTTGGAGGAAATCCTTTAGCAATGAGTGCTGGAAATGCAGTAATGGATGTAATGTTTAAAAAAGGTTTTTTTAGCAATGTTACTAAAAATGGAAATTATTTTTTAAAAGGTCTTAATAAATTAAAAAAAAAATATCCAAAAATAATTAAAGAAGTTAGAGGAAAAGGTTTACTCGTAGGACTTAGATTACACAAAGATCAAACTAAATTTGTTCAAAAGTTAATGGATAATAAGCTTTTAACAATAAGAGCTGCTGAAAATGTAGTCAGACTTTTGCCTCCTTTAAATGTCACAAAGCAAGAAATTAATTTAAGTTTAAAAATATTAAATAAGGTTTGCAAAAGCTATAGATGAAAAATTTTATAAATATATCTGATCATTCATCCAATGATCTAAGAACTATTATTGACGAGGCTAAAGCTAGAAAGGTTAAAAGACAAAATTTAAATAAATCTGCTCCAGATGAAGACAAACCTTTTGAAGGAAAATCGATGGCAATGATTTTCGAAAAGCCTTCTACAAGAACTAGAATGTCTTTTGATATTGCTGTGAAACAATTAGGCGGTACATCGATTATATTAAATCCAGATGGGATACATTACGGCAAAGGTGATGAAACATTGAAAGATACTGCAAAAGTTTTAACGGAGTATGTTGATATAGTCATGCTAAGAACGTCTTCTCATAAAAATCTTGAAGAGTTTGGAAAACATTTAGATATTCCGATAATCAATGGTCTGTCAGATATTGGACATCCTTGTCAGATTATGTCAGATATCCTTACATACGAAGAAAGCAACGGAAGTATTGAGGGTAAAACAGTATCTTGGCTAGGAGACGGAAACAATAATATGTCTAACTCTTTAATTGAGGCTGCAGGAAAATTCAAATTTAACTTAAGAATTGCTTGCCCTAAAAAATATTCTCCAAATAAAAAAATAATAGGTTGGGCAAAGAAAAATAAGATAAATCTTATAGTAACAACGAAACCCACAGAGGCTGTAAAAAATTCAGATTGTGTGATGACTGATAAATGGGTTTCAATGAATGATAAAGTTAATAAAAAAGCAAAGAAAAAAATCTTAAAGCCTTTTCAAGTAAATAAAAAGTTAATGAGTGGAGCTAATTCAGACGCAATTTTCATGCATTGCCTTCCAGTTGGAAGAGGAGAAGAGGTAACCGATGAAGTGATTGACGGAAAACAGTCTGTTGTTTGGAGACAAGCTCTTAATAGGGTTCATGTACAAAAAAGTATAATAAAGTGGTGCCTAGATTAAGGTAAAGGTTTTGGACTGCTGCTTTTAGAGTTCATATACAAAATTACAGACGCTCTATCTTTTTCTTTTCGTAATCCAGCAAAAGCCATTTTTGTTCCTTTGATATGAGCTTGAGGTTTGATTAAATAGCTGTTCATTTCTTCGAAAGACCATTCTTTTCCATGCGCTATCATTGCCTTAGAATATTTGTAATCACTAATTGATCCAGAAGTCCTACCAATTACACCCCATAGGTTTGGACCAATCATATTTTTTCCACCAACCGCAATTTGATGACAGGCGGTGCATTTTTTAAAAACCTTTTCCCCGTGTGCTAGATCACCCATAGCTAAAAGAGCTTTAATATCGACAGCTTCTACTACTTTTGCATTAGCATTTTCAGTAGTGGAATTAGTAGTGGCAACTTCTAAACCTTCAATTTTATAAGCTGATTCTTTTGGCTTCTCAACATGAAACAAAATATCGGTGAATTTTCCAATACCTATAATTATTAGTGCAGTAAGAAGAACTGCAGCTATAATTTTATTTATTTCAAAACTGTCCATAATTTTGATAAAACTTAGGTGACGTATAGCACGACTTTAATAAAAAAACTTAAATTACTTAATTTTTTTTTTGCGTCTTTGAGACGCATAATTATGAATAAAATTGCAATAATAATACCTTCACGTTTAGAAGCAGTAAGATTACCTAATAAGCCATTAAAACTTATTAACAATAAAGAGATGATACTTCATGTGTATGAAGCAGCAAAAAAAACAAATTTAGGAGAGGTTTATGTAGCCACTCCTGATCAAAAAATTATTGATCTTGTAAATGCTAATGGAGGGACAGCAATTCAAACCTCATTAGACCACAAAACTGGTACAGATCGAGTTTATGAAGTATTCAAAAATCAGCTAAAAAGCTTACCTAGAGTCATTGTAAATTTACAAGGCGATATGCCAAACATAAATCCTAAAGCTATAACTGATTTGATATCTTACATGAACGAGGGCAGGTGCGAAATTGGAACATTAGCAAGTTCTTTTACTTCAGATAAAGAAATATTAGAAGAGAACAATGTTAAAGTTGCTTTAAACGAAGAGTTAAAAAATAATCAATTTGGTCAAGCTATTGACTTTTTTAGGAAAGAGGAAAAAATTTATAAATATTTCTATCATCATATTGGAATTTATGCCTTTACTAATAAAGCTTTAGTGAGGTATGTAAGCTTAAAAAGATCAAAACTTGAATTGGAAAGAAAATTAGAACAAATGAGAGCCTTAGAAAATTCAATGACTATTCATGTAGGTTATATTAATTCCTCACCTTTAAGTGTAGATACAAAAAATGATTTAACAGAGATTAGAAAGATTATGGAAAAAAATGGGTAAAGTTAAAGTAGCTATTCAAGGAGAGTTAGGAGCCTACTCCCACATCGCCGTAGAAAATCTCTATCAAGATGCAGAGATAAAAACATGTTCTACTTTTGAAGATACTTTTAAGCAGGCATTTAACGATTCAAAATATAAAATTGTAATACCTATTGAAAACTCTTTAGCAGGAAGAGTAGCCGATATTCATTACCTGTTACCAAAATATAAATTACAAATTCATGGTGAGTATTTCCTTCCTGTAGTACATAATTTATTGGGCAAACCAGATGCAAATATTAATGACATTAAATATGTAAGAAGTCATGCTCAGGCTATTAGCCAATGTCAAAAAATAATTACGCAAAAAAATTTTAAATCAATCGTGTCTGTTGATACAGCAGGCTCCGCGAAAGATTTGTCTGAAGGCACAGACAAAACTATAGCCGCTATTGCTTCAGATCTATCTGCTAAAATGTATAATTTAAAGATACTTCAAAAAAATATTGAGGATGATAAAGGAAATGTCACACGTTTTTTAATAATGGGAAAAAATATTGAACAACCAGAATACGATAAGAAAAAAAAATACATCACTAGTTGTATATTCAGAGTTAAAAGTGAACCTTCAGCACTTTATAAATGTCTTGGAGGATTCGCAACTAATCAGGTAAACCTTACAAAACTCGAGAGCTTTTCTGTTAAGAATACTTTTGATCAAGCGAATTTCTATTTAGATTTAGAAGGTCATCTAGAACAAGTTGGCGTAAAAAACGCTCTTGAGGAATTAGGCTTCCATACAGAAACTTTAGATATACTAGGAGTGTACGAATCTTCAAAATTTAGGCAAAAATAGTCCACAAAATTTAAATCTAGCCTTGTAGTATTTAAATTGATCTTGATATACTCATATTGAGGTTGGCATCAGGTGGATGTTTCATAAACCCGGTCAGGTCTGAAAAGAAGCAGCCGTAGTGAAAATTTTTCAGGTTGTTGCCTGCCTCTTTAAAATGACAAATAAAATTTTAGCACTTAAATATAGACCGCAAGAATTTAAGGATTTAATCGGCCAAGAAATCATGGCGCAAACAATTACAAATGCGATTAAACTTAAGAAAACTCCAAATGCGTATTTATTAACTGGTATAAGAGGCGTAGGAAAAACAACTACGGCTAGGTTAATTGCGAAAGCTTTAAATTGCGAAAAGAATGATGATACAAAAATAACATGTTCAAGTGATAAGTTTTGTCCTACATGCCAAGAAATTATAAATTCAAACCATATTGATATATTAGAAATGGATGCAGCATCAAAAACTGGTATAGATGATGTTAGAGAATTAATAGAAAATTCAAAATATAGCCCAACCAGCGCTAAATTTAAAATATTTATAATTGATGAAGTTCATATGCTTTCAAAACAAGCTTTTAACGGCTTACTGAAAACTTTGGAGGAACCTCCGCCAAGTCTGAAGTTTATTTTAGCAACAACTGAAGTAAGAAAAATACCAGTGACAATTTTATCTCGATGCCAAAGATTTGATCTAAAAAGAGTCAGCGTAGATAAACTGTGCGAACACTTAAAAATGATTGCAGATAAAGAAAAAGGCAAAATATCCAAAGACGCAATCAAATTAATAGCAAGAACATCAGAAGGATCTGTAAGAGACTCAATTTCACTATTAGATAGAGCATTAATCTCTGAACCAAATAATGAAGGTAAACAAATAGAGGAATTTGATGTTAGACAAATGCTTGGACTTGCAGATAAAAGTAAAATTATATCATTATTTAAAGAAGTTCTAAGCGGTAATGAGAAAGACGCCCTCAAGTTCTTGCACGAACTTATTAACGATGGCTTAGATGCAAAAAACTTTTTGAATGATATTCTTGAGGTACTTTATCTTTTTAGTAGAAGAATAAGTTTGGGACCAATTGAAAAAGATATGTCCATATCAGAGTCAGAAGTTCAGATGATAGATCAATATTCAAAAAATATAGATATGCAGGATATAGGTTTGTTTTGGCAACTTACTATTAAAACTATTGATGATCTAAGAATGGTTGGAAATGAAAATTTAACTTTAGAAATGTACATTATGCAACTAACACATTTAAAAAACATTGACGTTAGAAAAGAGAACACTAATTTAGAAAATAACAACAATCAGTTATCTAATGAAAATGTAGTTGGAAAAAAAATTGATGACCAAAACCTTGAAACTAATATTCCTGATCAAATTAAAAACCAACTGAAGAACATCAATCAAATTAAGACAAGTCCTGCAAAAAATTTTTCCGATGATAATCAAAATGGTAAAAATGAAATAACTAGTTTTCAAGATTTAATTAATTTAGCCAATAAAGAAAAAGAGATAGAACTCAAGTTTGATCTTGAGAGAAATGTTAAATTAGTAAGTTTTAATAGAGGTAAAATTGATATTAGCTTTAATGAAAAACTGAATAAAAATTTTATTAAAAACCTTACAGAAAAATTATTATCGTGGACAGGAGAAAGATGGATTATATCTTTAAGTAAAAATAATGAAGCAAAAAGTGTTTACGAAAAAAATTTAGAAAATAAAGACAAAATGATTGAAGAATTTAAAAAAAGTAAATTAGCACAAGATATACAAAAAGCTTTTCCCGATGCAAAATTAATTGATTTTACAGAAAAGGAATAAATGACAAATTTTTCAGATATGCTTTCAAAAGCAAAAGCAATGCAAGAGAAAATGAAAGAAGCTCAAGATCAAATTAAAAAAATTGAAGTCGAGGGTGAAGCTGGAGGAAATCTTGTAAAGGTAATATTATCAGGAGATTATGAATTGAAGTCCATTACTATTAGTGATGCTGCAAAAAAAGAAAGTCAAGAAATAATTAATGATTTGATAATTGCAGCTTATAATAATGCTAAAGAGAACTTAAAAAAAAAATCTGCTGAAGAGCTTTCTAAAGTGACAGGTGGACTTAATCTACCTTTAGATTTTAAAATTCCTTTCTAATGGATAATGAAATTCCAGAAATAAATGAATTAATTCAGCAATTTTCTAAATTGCCTGGATTAGGTCCAAAGTCAGCAAAAAGGATAATACTTAAGTTAATAAACAATAAAGACGGAATGGTTAAACCTTTGGCAAAATCTCTAGCCGAGGTTTATAAAAAAGTAGTTAGATGTGTAGACTGTGGAAATTTAAAGATAATCGATAAAGTGTGCATTTGTTCCTCAGACAATTCGTATGACAAGATATGTGTTGTAGAAAATTTAGCTGATATGTGGGTAATAGATTCTGCTAATATTTATAAAGGTCATTATCATATTTTAGGAGGAACATTAAACTCAAACGAAAATTATGAGCAAAAAAATCTTCTAATCGAGTCTCTTGTTAAGAGAATCAAGAAAAATAATTTAAAAGAAGTGATCATTGCTACGAGTGCCACTGTTGAAGGACAAACTACAGCCCATTACATTGAAGATACTATCAAAAACGATAAGCTAAAAATCACTAAGTTGGCTCAAGGACTTCCTGTTGGTGGAGAAATTGAACAGTTAGATGATGGAACTTTATTTTCAGCTTTTAAAAATAGAGTTCCAGTTACCGGTAGTTAGTTATTTGCCTTTTTTTCTAATCTTTTTTGATGAAGTAAAGGTTCTGTATATCCGGATGGCTGGGTACGACCTTTAAATACAAGGTCGCATGCAGCAGAGAAGGCTACAGATTTGTTAAAGTCATCCGACATTTTTTGATAAGCAGGATCTTTTTTATTTTGTTCATCAACAATTTTAGCCATTTTCTTCATCACCTCCATAACCTGATCTTCTTTGCAAATCCCGTGATGCAACCAATTTGCAATGTGCTGAGATGAAATTCTAAGTGTTGCTCTATCCTCCATAAGACCAACGTTATTTATGTCTGGGACTTTAGAACAACCTACGCCTTGATTGATCCATCTTACTACATATCCTAAAATACCCTGTGCATTATTTTCTAATTCAAGGTTGATATCATCAATTGCCCAATTAGGTCTATCTGCTTTAGGTATTTCCAATATATCATTTAGTTTAGCTTTAGATCTTGATTTTATTTTATTCTGCTCTTCAAAAACATTAACTTTATGATAATGCATTGAATGTAAAGTAGCTGCAGTCGGTGAAGGAACCCAAGCACAATTAGCTCCAGATTTAGGGTGACCTATTTTT
>CACODU010000011.1 GCA_902626045.1 uncultured Pelagibacteraceae bacterium | reverse complement strand
AGTAAAACTGCTAAAGAATGTGGTTTTAATATAATTAGTCAACGATAAGCTGACACAAGCTCGTTATTTCCAGCAGCTACACAAGGTGACTTAACACATGTGCCTATCACCCATTCAGATCCTGCTTCTGATTCAAAATTACTTTCTGAGACAAAGATAATACCTTTATCTGTAGATTGACCAGCTTTGCCTTCAGCTTGAATTCTAGGATCTTGCGATGTTTGTATTAAAGGCATATCAATATTGTAAGGATTATTAAGTTTTATGTTATTCAAAATATGATTTACAATTTTTGAAGATATCCAAACTGAATTACAATTGTCACCCCATAAAGTAGTGCCTTCTTCATTTGAACTACATTCATTAACTTGATTATTAATAAACTCTACAACTAGTTTATGATTAGCTTTTATATCATTAGCTTTTTGTACAACTGCTGATCGTGTTGACGCGGTCCAAATTAACATTATAACAATATAAGCAAGTGAACTTAAAACTAAAGCTTCAAGGGGACCAAAATTTTTTAATCTTCTTCTTAAATTAATCATATTTTTACAATCATTGATTTATCTATTTTATTTTCAAAAAAATCAATAATATTTTTAGTTGTTTCTAAGGACATTCTTGATTTACACTCATTAGTAAAAGTTGCTGAATGTGGACTCAATAAAACTTTGTTGTTTTTTAATAATGAATTGTTTTTATCAATTGGTTCTTTTTCAAAAACATCTAATCCTGCACCAAAAATAATTTTTTCATTAATTGCTTTATCTAAATCAGCCTCGTTAATTATTCCACCACGAGATGTATTAATTATGATCGCAGTATTTTTCATTGTTTTTAGCTTGGAATAATCAATCATATTTTTAGTTTTTTCTGTTAAAGGAACGTGTAAAGACAAATAATCGCATGATTTTAGTCCATCATCTAGGTTTTCAACTTTTGATCCTCCAAATTTTTTAATTATATCTTCTGAAACAAATGGATCAAAAATTTTTACTTTCATATCAAAACCTAAGCATCTTTTGATTAAACTTTTTCCTATTCTGCCAAAACCTAATATTAGTATTTCTTTATTAAATAATTCTAATGTTACAATTTTAGATGCATTTTTTTTGAAGTTACCAGATCTTACTTCTTTGTCGTATTGATTTATACTTTTTGAAATAGACATCATCATATAAATAACATGTTCTGCCACTGCAACTGCATTTGCTGTTGCTGTTATAAGAAGAGAAATATTTTTCTTTTTAATATAATTTAAGTCTACATTATCATAACCTACACCATGTCTAGATATAACTTTAAGTTTGGGACAATGTTTGAGAATATTTTCATTAAGTTTCGAAACTCTTAGTGTACATGCATCAAATTCTGGAAGCTTTTTAATTAAATTATCTTCTGAAACATCTGTAATTAATTCATACTCATAACCTTTATTATTTTTGAGTAACTCTAAACCATCGTCATGTATTTTTTCTATTACAGCGATTTTTTTCATAGAATTTTGGCGGTCCCAAGGGGAATCGAACCCCTCTTTGTTAATTAAAATAAAGCTTAGTATTAAATGATTTTAGGAAATTAGGCAAGAACGGACTCACTACGGACACAGTCTAAATTAAAAAAAAGATTCTTTATATTTTTTTTCCCATTTTTTTATACATTTAACATTTGTCGTCCCTTTTTTTATTCCTATTATACATTGATTCTTTTCTTTTTCTTTTTTTTGTTGAGCAAGTAATTCCTTATCGGATACATCTTTTTTGGCTTCTGAAATTTGATCAGCTGTAATTTCTTTATCAGGACAATTTAATCGAACATACATACTTTCCATTTTGTTATCATTTACAGTTATCCTTACACTTAAAGTTCGAAGTGAGGTTTGATAGTAGTTTTTATTTTTTACTCTTTTTAATGATGCGATATATTTATATTCAAAATCTTTTGTTCCTGACGTGGTAGTTAACGGAAGTATTCTAATGATTTCATACGTATAATATTCAGTAAATACTTTGTAATCAGGAAACTTTTTCTCTTTTATTTTTAAATCGTATTTAATCTTATCGTCTATACCTAAAAAAATATTAAGGCTCGAGTCAGATTTATTAATAATTTCATTTGTTTCAGTATTAATATTTAATTTAGCAATTTTACCTATAGCATCTTTTCTACTCTCAAAAGCAATATTCTTGAGATCATTAGGATATATCAAACAATTAAATTTAACTATTTCTGCAAAAACATTATGGTTGTATAATATAAGGATTAAAAAGAATAATTTTCTCATTTTATTCAAAATTTCGGTTTATCTAAATCTCTTTTTACACACTTTCCTTTAAAAACAGTTTTTTTTTTTTAAATCCTCGCTTGACCAAATTTCAGTAAGTTCACTAGAGAGTCTATTAATGGATATTTCAATATTAGCAAATGAGGTTTTGTATTCAAATTCATATCTTGCAGATGTTGTATTTAAGATAACAAAATCAAATTTTTTTGTAGGATGAGGCACCATTACTAAGTTCTGTTTTGGCATAAGGCCATAACCCATTGTTGGTCCATTTTTTGTTTTACACTCTAAATAAAAACCCTCATTCTCTTTGCTTAAAAGAATTGATGTTTTAATCAAAAATAAAAATAATATTATTAAAAGTTTTTTCACCTATTTAATTTTATTTAATATCTCTATCGCTTTATTAAATTCCTCATCAGATATTCTGCCCTCTTCTTTATCTTTATTTAAAGACTCAAGGATTTTTGCTTTTTTTTCATTATCTATATTAAGAATTTTTTCAATTTTTTCTTTTTGCATTTCATTAATATAGGTATTCATTCGTTCTTGTTTTTTGTTGTAAAAAAACTTGTACAAAAAGTTTGCACTTAAAATAATAAATATTACTAAAATAATGATATTACTTTTTTTCATGACACACTGGTGACACAGTAAAAGAATATTTTAAATTTTTCTAGTTAAGATTATTAATGATTTTTGAAGCATTTGGCGGTCCCAAGGGGAATCGAACCCCTCTTTGTTGGATGAAAACCAACTGTCCTAACCGATAGACGATGGGACCTTATTTTTGAATGACTTAATAACAGAAATATCATCGATAATAAACTCTACATTTGATTGCGCTTTCCATTCATTTAGGGATAATTTTCCTGCAATATTAAATAACTTATTATTTTTTTTAAGAAGATATTCACTTAAATCACTACCAATAGCGTTAAACGCTATAGTTTTTATGGATGATCCGTCTTTTCCAATAAGAATTGATTTAATGTGCTTCTCTCCAACAATTTTTCCATTTATTGTTTTTAAATCTTCTATAACAAATCTAGGCTCGGGGTTGCCTGATCCAAATGGAGACAACAAAGATACTTTATTAAAAAATTCTAAATTTACCGCTGATGGAGAAATTACACTATCAAAAAAAAGAGGTTTATCTTTTGATAAATCTTCATTTATAGTTTTGAACTTCTTGAATACAAATTTTTTAAATTCATCTATTTTTTCAACTTTTATAGAAAATCCTCCAGCCATTTTGTGCCCTCCACCTTTTATTAAAATATTATCTTGAGTTGCAGAAATTATTATTGATCCAATATCAAATCCCACAATAGATCTAGCAGAAGCTTTACCAATATCTCCCTCTACAGATATTAATATTACAGGCTTATTAAATTTATCTTTTAATCTTGCTGCTACAATTCCAATGATTCCTTCATGCCAATTTTTCCCACTTAGTATCAAAACAGGATCATTAGACCAATCTTTCGTTTCGTTAAGTATTTTTTGCAAAAGATCTTTTTCAAGAATTTGTCTTTCTTTATTATATTGATCAAGTTCTGAAGCTAATTTAAAAGAACTCTTAGGGTTTGTACCTAAAAGAAGATTTGCCCCATGAGAACACTTTCCCACTCTTCCACCAGCATTAATTCTTGGACCAAGCATAAATCCTAAGTGATAAATAGTTGGATTTGTTTCTATTTTACAAATATCTAATAAAGTTTTTATCCCAAGATTTTTTTTAGATTTTATAATTTTTAAACCTTGTTTTACAAAAGCTCTATTCAAACCTTTTAAAGGGACAACGTCACAAATTGTTCCTAGTGTAACTAAATCAAGATAATTTATTAAATTAGGTTCTTTTATTTCATTTTGTAAAAACCAGTCTTTCTTTCTTAGTTTCCTATTTAACGAAACTAAAAAAATAAAAGCGACTCCTGCAGCACAAAGATATTTTAGGTCAGAATTATCATCAAAACGATTTGGATTTATTATTGAGAAAGCTTCTGGCAATTTAATTTCGGATTGATGATGATCTAAAACAATTACATCTATATTACTTTTTTTAGCAAAATTTATAGCTTCAAAAGAAAGTGTTCCACAATCAACAGTAAATATTAACTTTACACCTTTATCTATTAATTCTTTAAAACTTTTAATAGATGGGCCATATCCCTCTTTTTTTCGATCGGGTATATATATTTCATAGTTTAAATTTAATTCAGATAGATAATTTCCAAGTAATGCGGTTGAGGTTGCTCCATCTACATCATAATCCCCAAAAATACCTATTTTGTCTCCGTTTAATATTGTTTGAAAAGTTCTAGAAGTTGCTTTTTCCATATCAAGAAGAATATTTGGATTAGGAAGGAAATTTTTAATTAAAGGATTTAAAAATGAATTTATTTCTTCTTTTTTTATTTTTCTAATAGATAAAAGTTTAGAAGTAATTTCATCTAATGAGTAATTATCTTTTATAAAATTTAAGTCCTCTTGATTAAATTGTTTTAAAATCCAGGATTTTCCACTTAGTGAAAGTGAATTCATTTATTATAAATATTTTTGATAGTTTTGATCGTGTTTTCGCTTTTATGTAATACGAAGCTGTTAACCTCATGTTCATTACCTAAGTCTTTTACCCCATCGGCTAAATCACCAGAAGTAACACCTGTTGCACAAAAAATAACATCACCTTTAACCATATCATCAATATTATATTTTTTATTAAAATCAATAATACCTAATTTTTTTGCCCTGATTTTCTCTTCCTCATTTAAAACTAATCTACCTTGAATTTGGCCGCCATAACATGATAAGGCTGCAGCAACTATAACACCTTCTGGCCCACCTCCTGTACTATAATAAATATCATTTTTTGGTTTATCTCCAATTACACTCAAGGCGCCAGCGATATCTCCATCAGTTATAAAATTAATCTTTACCTTTAAATCATTTAATACTTTAACGATATGGTCGTGTCTTGGTCTCTTTAAAACACAGACTTTAATATCTGAAATTTTTTTATTTTTTGCTTCTGCTAATATTTTAATGTTCTTTTCCACACCGTTATCTATATCCATTAAATTTTTTGGCAAGTTGGTACCAATTACTATTTTCTCCATATATGTGTCAGGAGCTGACAATAAACAGTTCTTTTCAGAGATTGCTAAAACAGAGAAAGCATTCGGTTGGCCATTAGCTGTAAATTTTGTTCCTTCTAAAGGATCTACAGCTATATCAAATTCTGGTCCATTAAGAGTTCCCAATCTTTCACCAATATATAACATCGGTGCCTCATCCATTTCTCCCTCACCTATAACGACCGTGCCTTGCATGTTTATCTTATTTAATTCTCTTCTCATTGGATCAACGGCTCCTTTATCTGCCGCGATTTTATCTTTTTTTCCTATAAATTTAGAAGCCCCAATAGCTGCTTTTTCCGTAGCTTTCATGAATAAATTTAGAAATTTTTTATCGATGGCCATTAGTCATCAATTCTTATTAGTTTAGGCTTTGTTTTAATATAATTTTTTTTTGAAATTTCTTTTAAAATTTTATTTAGATATTTGTCTTTTGAATTGTGAGTAATTACAATTACAGATGATATTTTTTTATTCTTATTAGGATTTTGAATTAACCTTTTTATAGAAGTTTTATTCTTAGAAAAAACATTTGTTATGCTAGATAAAACTCCTGGTTTATCCAACACTTCAAACCTAAAATAGGCTGAAAAATACCTTTCATTTATATTTTCAAATTTTAATTTTTTTCTTTTCATTGAAGACAATGAAAAAGGGAATTTTATATTACCTCTTAAAATTGAAGATATATCAGAAATAAGAGCTGATGTTGTGGCTGCAGGCCCTGCCCCTTCTCCTTGAATAGTGCTTTGACCTATTGGTTTACCATCAACAATTACTGCGTTTAATACACCATCTATGCCAGCAACGTAAGAATCTTTTTTGATTAAAGTTGGATGTACTCTTTGATAGATTTTATTATTAATGAGTTCAGCGAAACCTAATAATTTTATTTTATAACCTAATTTATTGGCATTATTTATGTCCGACTTATCTATGTCTTTAATACCCTCAACATAAATATTATTATTTAAGAATGAATTAAAACATAAAGATGATAAAATTTTTAATTTAGAAGAAACATCGTCTCCATTTAAATCTGCAGATGGGTTTGCTTCAGCGTAGCCTAATTCTTTTGCCTTTAATAAAACTTCATTAAAGTTTTTATTTTCTTTATCCATTGATGAAAGTATATAATTTGATGTGCCATTAAAAATCCCATGAATTTTCCAAATTTTATTAGCTATTAGTCCTTCTTTTAAAGATCTTATTATTGGAACACCACCGCAAACTGATGCTTCAAATTCTAAATTAACTTTATTTTTTTCTGCTATACGAGATAATTGATCTCCATATTTGGCTATTAATGCTTTGTTAGCTGTAACAACATGCTTTTTATTTTTTAATGCATTAAAAACTAATTTTTTAGCAGGACCTTCAGCTCCACCTATTAACTCAACTATTAAATCTACATTTTTATTTTTTGTAGCATCGATATAATTATTTAACCATTGTGATTTTTCGATAGAAATATTTCTTTTTCTTTTTTTATTTTTAGCTGAAACAAATTTTACAATAGGAACGCAGTTATTTTTTTCTGTTAAAATATTCTTATTTTCTCTAAGATATTTAAACAAGTAACTTCCAATATTACCCAAACCAATTATTGCGATATTTAATTTTCTCATTTAAAATCACTGTCTTGCCGTTATATCAGGAAATTTTTTATTTCTTCCATCATCTAACAAATACTTTGATATTTCATCAATACTACATTTTTTAATTATTGTACAAACATCTACTACATCTTTTCTTCTCTTATTCACATTACTTTTAGTTATTGTTTCTTTTTTATATTTTTGTTTTTTTTGTTTTGATATTTCTTCATTTACAAATTCGTTTTCTTTTTTAACTATTTTTTTAGCTATTTTCTTTTCTTTTTTTTTATTTTTTATATTTTCTTTAATCTCAACAACCTCTTCATTTGAAAGTGTTTTGATAGGATTATTAGTTGTTTTTTTTGATGAAATGCTAATTTTTTTATTCCCTAAAGAATTCTCACTTAAATTAAGTTCTACTAAATCCTCTACAATATCTGATTTTTTATTAACAATTTTTACTTCGATTGAAAGATTTTCTTCAAAATATTGTTCAGCTTCCGCTTTATTAACACAAACGTGATCGCCACAAATTAAAACTGTTTTAGGTTTACTACAATTTGATAAAAAAAAAATTAAAGATATAAGAAATACTAATTTCATTTCAAACCTAAATGTTCAGGAAAACTGTATAACATATTCATATTCTGTATAGCTTGACCTGATGCTCCTTTTACTAAATTATCTATAGCCGAAAGGATAATTAGCTTATTTTTTATTTTTGTTTCACAAATAGAAATTTCACAATTATTAGTATTTAAAACATTTCCAGAACCCAAAGGTGAATTTAATTTCAAAATTTTAATAAATTTTGATTTTTTATAAAATTTAATTAATGAATTTCTTAGAAGAATCCCAGATTTACCTTTTTTTGTATGTACGTAAATTGAAGTTAATATACCTCTAAATGTGGGTAACAAATGAGGATTAAAAGAAAACTCAATTTTTTTCTTTGTAAATTTATATAGTTGTTGCTCCATCTCACAAATGTGTCTATGATTTTTTGTACTATAAGCAAACGTAGAGGAATATAAATTCTTATGTTTAAACTTTTTTTCTAAATTTTTACCTGCACCTGAATAACCAGATTTTGAGTCAATAGTTATATTTTGATTTTTTATTAAATTATTTTTTATTAATGGTATAAGAGGAATTTGTACTGATGTTGGATAACAACCTGGATTTGAAATTATTCTAATTTTTTTATCAATTTTTTTATTAAGCTCAGGTATTGAATATAAAGAATATTTTATTAAATTTGTTGCTTTATGTTTAATTTTATAATTTTTTTCATAAATTTTTGGATTAATTATTCTAAAGTCTGCAGACAAATCGATAAATTTTAATTTTTTATTTTTTTTATAAATTTTATTAATAAGTTTCTGCGCCTCTCCATTAGGCAATGATAAAAATACTACATCTAAGATATTCCAATCAATCGAATTTACAGAAGATAGCTTAGGTAATTTTTTTTTAATTCTTTTATCAAAATAATTAATTCTTTTACCTAAATTTTTAGTAGCACATAGGTACTTAATACTTACTTTAGGATGTTTTGATAACATTAAAATAAGGTCTAATCCCGTATACCCAGTTGCTCCTATTAGAGCTATATTTATTTTATCATTTGCAGACATAATTTCTTATATCATCGTCTTTTATAATAGTTAAACTTAAATGATTATCTTTTAGAAAATTGAAAGCTTCTTCTTGCTTTTCTATGACCGTATTTTTTTCGTTCGACTACTCTAGAGTCTCTTGTGGTGAGTTTATCTTTTTTTAAATCCTTCTTCAAATTTTCATCGTGAGTAATTAATGCTTTTGAGATTCCTAGAATAATAGCCCCTGCTTGACCAGATAATCCTCCACCTTTGACAGAACATTTTACATCATAACTTGTTGCTACCTTTGAAATTTCTAGAGGTCTTGTAACAATAATTTGATGAACTGGTCTTTTAAAATACTCAT
Source organism: uncultured Pelagibacteraceae bacterium (assembly GCA_902626045.1). GTDB lineage: Bacteria > Pseudomonadota > Alphaproteobacteria > Pelagibacterales > Pelagibacteraceae > Pelagilacustribacter. The sequence continues at coordinate 17,188 of CACODU010000011.1, read as the reverse complement.
TCATTTTAAGACCGTTTACATGAATATTTCCTGATCCTTTTTTTACCCAAACTTTTGCGATTGATCTCTTTCTTCTTCCAGTAGCATATTTACTATCTTTAAAATCTAATTTAATTTTTTTTACTTTAGTAGAATTTTGATTAATTTGTTCCATTATTTAACTAAATTACTTTTGTGTAATTTTTCGAATTCAATAATTTTTGGTTTTTGAACATCATGAGGATGATTTTCACCATTATAAACTTTTAATTTTGTTAGTTGTTTTTTTGCAAGTGGACCTCCAGGAAGCATCCTCTTAACTGCTAATTTCAAAATTTGTTCAGTTTTATTTTTTTCTTTTAAGGAAAGAGGAGTGATCTCTTTTATTCCACCAGGGTGACCTGTATGTCTATAATATTTTTTGTTATTAAATTTTTTACCTGTAAATTTAATTTTATCTATATTGGTTACTACAACAAAATCTCCATTATCCATATGCGGATTGTAAGTAGATTTATTTTTTCCTCTTAAAACTTTAGATATATATGCAGCTAGTCTTCCAACAGAAGCATTCTGAGCATTTATAATATACCAGTCTTTTTTAATATCTTTTTTTTTAATAAAAGGTGTCATAATTAATTGGCGATGAATACAAAGAATGGGCTTTAAAGTCAATTTATTTAGCTCTTAAAAAGTATAGATTTAACGCACTAAACACTAACAACACTCCTGTAATTTGGTGAATTGATGCTAAATAAATATTAAGACCACTAACTAAAGTGTATATACCTAGTATCACCTGAGATATTAAAAAAAATAATAATATATTTAATGGTTTATAAAGATTAACCAATCTTCTTTTATAGATAAATAAAGTTAAAAATAAGACGTACAAAATTAATAAATAGGCAGTGTTTCGATGATAAAATTGTACTAAAGAATGATTTTCAAAATCTAAAAAAGTTTTTAGATTTTTAATGAAAATATCATCTGGAAAATAATTTTTATCCATCATTGGCCATGTTTGGTAAATTTTTCCAGCATCTAATCCTGAAACAAAGGCTCCTAATATTATTTGAATAAAAATTAGTAAAATCAATATTTGAAATGGTAAATTCATTTTAGAAATATTGAAAAAAATTTTATTGGAATTTAAGGAAAAGTTTTTAATTAACCAAAATAATATTGAAATAATTAAAATTGCTGTAACTAAATGAATTGATAATCTGTAATGACTTACTGAAATGTCATTTACCAAACCACTTTTAACCATATACCATCCTATAAATCCTTGAAAAATAATTAATAAAAATATCAAATAACAAATGTTCATATAATTTTTTTTAATTTTCTTAGAAAAGTAGAAATATATTAAGGGTATTAAAAAAAATAATCCTATTAATCTAGCAAAAATTCTATGTATATATTCCCAATAAAATATAACTTTAAATTCATTTAGACTCATATCAAAATTAAGAAGCTTATACTGAGGTATTTTTTTATATTGATTGAAATAATCTATCCATGAAGTTTCATTTAATGGTGGAAAAATTCCAGAGAACAATTCCCATTCTGTGATTGATAAGCCCGAGTTAGTTAACCTTGTTAAACCGCCAATTATTATTATTGAAAAGACCAATATTAAAGTCCCTTTAAGCCAAAACAGAAATAGTTTATTTACTTTAACACCATCTAAATTCATAGTTTGCAATATATAATTAATTGGCTTATCTTAAATCTTCTTATTGTCGCTATGAAAAATAAAAACATACTCCTAATTAGAAAAAAATTAGATAAATTAGATGATAAATTACTTGAAATTATAAAAAAGAGAACAAAATTAGTCGATCAGGTAATCAAAAATAAAAGATTTAAAAAAGATATCATAGATAAAAAAAGAATTAAAATTATACTTAAAAACATCAAAACTAAATCTAAAAAGAAAAATTTAGATCCAAAAATTACGCAAAAGATTTGGACATCTATGATTAATGCGTTTATTGATTATGAGTACAGAAATTTTGAAAAAAAATAATTATTTACTATGCGGCGGTAATTTTTTTTCTACAAAAAACTCATGCTTTCTAGTATTTGGATTATATTTTTTTAATTTTAGTTTTTCTTTAGCTTTTTCACCTTTGGTAGGTTTTTTTGCATAGTAAATAAATTTACTATCAGGATTACTTTCTGGAACCATACGAATCTTAAGATGTGTTTTTTTTGCCATATTTTTTTAATCTATTAATTTTTTCTAATAAAGCTTTGCTTTTTGTTTTTAAAAATTCTTGATAATAATCAGCTTTTAAACCATGATCATTATCAACGTCAAGTTTATTTATATTCAAGTTTAATATATTTTTAACACCAGAAATAGTCATACCTTTATCTCTAAGTAAGAATTTTATCATTTTTATAATTTCAACTTGCTTAACAGAATAATATCTTCGGTTATTTATCTTTTTTGGTCTAATTGATTTAAACTCTTTTTCCCAGTATCTCAAAATATAATTTTGTGGTTTTTTTGTCTTTGGATCAACTAAGTTTAATAATTTAGATAATTCTGAAATATTAATTAGTTTGCTCATTAAGATCTTTAGAGATTTTTTTTGAAGGAATAAAACTTATAGTTTTTCTTGCAGAGATTATAAATTTTTCTTTTGTTTTAGGATTTCTTCCTATTCTTTCTTTTTTATTAATAATTTTAAAAGATCCAACATTTTTTATAGTTACTTTACCAAATTTAATATTATTAATTATAATATCAATTAAATCATCAATTAATTTTTTTGAGAAAGCTCGAGAGTATCCAGTTTTATCACAAAGAGTTTTAATTATATCGTTTTTAATCAATTTTTTATTTAACACTATTAGAGTGATTTAAATTTTTTTTTATTTGGGACATTAAATTTCCTTTTACAATTTTATAACATAAATCAAGAGAATAATAAAAACCAGTTGAGTCTATACCACCATGACTTTTTACAACTGGACCATTAAGACCTAAAAAAATAGCTCCATTATATTTTCGTGGATCAAGTTTATCTTTAAAATTTTTTAATGAAAAATAAGAAAAAATAAGCGACATTTTTGTTAATGATTTTTTTAGATTTTTTGAAATAAATTTTGCAGTCCCTTCTGCAGTTTTTAAAGCAACATTTCCTGTAAAGCCATCTGTCACAATAACATTTGAATTACCTGACATAATATTATTTCCTTCTATATATCCATTATAGATAAAATTATCATCACTTGATAAATCCTTTAATTTTTTAGATGCATTTTTTAGTACTTCAGTTCCTTTTATTTCTTCAGAACCAATATTTAAAAGTGAAACTTTAGGTTTTTCTGAAGGAAATATAGATTTAAAAAGGGCTGAGCCTAATTCAGCAAAATCTACAAGATTATTTTCGTTACATTCTATGTTAGCTCCTAAATCTAAAACTACATTCATACCATTTTGGTTTGGCCATAAACCAGCCAATGCAGGCCTACTAACACCATTCATCATTTTTAAAATCATTCTTGAAACAACTAATAATACACCTGTATTACCTGCTGACAAACTTATGTCTGATTTACCCTCAAGCTGATGTTGTATGCAATTCCACATACTTGTATTTTTAGAATTTTTAACTGCCGTCATTGGTGACTCTTCATCAGATACCACATTTTTTGAGTCAATAATTTGAATTAAATTGGAAACTACTTTATATTTTGCAAGAGTTTTTTTTAATTCTTGTTCTTTACCGAAAATATTTAATATATAATCATTTTTTTTATTCTTTTCTAAGAATAATTTTATACCCTCGATTGTTTTATCTGGAGAATTTTCTCCCCCCATTGCATCTATAGCAATCGAAATTATTTTAGACATAATTATATAATTAAATATCTAAGATTTTTTTTCCGTTGTAGAAACCTGTTTTAAGGTCTACGTGGTGAGAAAGTTTATATTCACCAGATTTTTTATCCTCTATAATATTTACAGAAGATAATTTATGATGAGATCTTCTCATTCTTTTTCTTGAAACAGACGTTTTTCTTTTTGGTACAGCCATTTTAATATTTAAAATTATTGGCTTTATCTAACATATTATCTAGAGGAAGTTCAAAACAAAAATTAAAAAAATTATTAATATAATCGACAAAATGGCTTAAATTGTTGGTTTCTTTTGTATTTAAGCTTTCAAAGTACTTTTTAATCAAATCCATATTAAGTAAAAAATTTTTGCCATTTTTTCTACTGAGATCTAGTTTAAGTAGAATATCATATAATATTTTATTAAAGTCTTTCATCTTTTTATTTACTGTTACATCACCAAATCCAAGTTCTCTTAAATTGTTTTCAATACTATGAAAAAAATTATCATAAGAGCCTTGATCAAATTTAGATTTTTTTTTCTTGAAAACTATCATTAAAATAGAAAAGTGAACAAACATCAGATAAATACGTGTCTCAAATGTATCTTTTAACCCTAATTTTTTATAGAAGAATAAATTCCTAGATAAATTTAATACAGTATTATAAAGATTATTATTATGTTTTTTAAAATTCAACATATTAAAACAATATTATTAACTCTTATAATAATTTTATTGTATGGATGTCAATTAAATGATGCAAAAAATAAGCATGGTATAGTTTTCTTAGAAAATAGATCTAAAAAACTTATTGTGAATTCATCAAATATAAATGATGCAATTAAGATAATAGGCCAACCTCATTCGAAAGGTACAAAAAATAACTTAGATTGGATTTATATAGAAAGAGTATTTGAAAAAGGTAAATTCTATAAATTAGGACAAAATGTTTTACGCGAGAATAACGTATTGGTTTTAACTTTTGATAAATACGGTATTTTAAAAACAAAAAGGTTTTTTACAAAAGAAGATTTAAACAAACTTGTGTTCTCAAATCAAGTTACCGAAAATGATCTTGCTAAAAAAAGTTTTGTAGAAAAATTCCTCAATAGTATAAAAGAAAAAATGTATAGTAATAGGTAAGATTTAATGAGCTATAACTGCTAAAAGTAGTAAAGCTACAATATTAGTGATTTTTATCATTGGATTTACAGCTGGTCCTGCGGTATCTTTATAAGGGTCACCGACGGTATCCCCTGTAACTGCTGATTTATGAGCCTCTGATCCTTTGCCACCAAAGTTTCCATCTTCAATATATTTTTTTGCGTTATCCCAGGCACCACCCCCAGCAGTCATCGATACAGCAACAAATAATCCAGTTATTATAACGCCTAGCAACATAGCACCCAATGAGGATAAAGCTGCTTCCATACCTCCAATTTTTAAAATGACAAAATATAAAATTACAGGAGATAAAACCGGCAAAAGGGAAGGAAGAATCATTTCTTTAATGGCAGCTTTTGTTAATAAGTCAACTAATCTACCATAATCTGGTTTTCGTTTACCTTTCATAATCCCAGGTATTTTTTTAAATTGTCTTCTTACTTCAATTACAACAGAACCACCTGCTCTTCCAACTGCTTGCATTCCCATTGAACCAAATAAATAAGGAAGCATTCCCCCTATTAATAAACCAGCAACTACAAATGGATTTGATAAATCAAATGTGACTATTACTCCCTCAAGAGCTGATCCTTTTACAGTAGAAAAATATTTAATATCCTCTGTATAAGCAGCAAATAATACCAAAGCACCTAATCCTGCAGAACCAATAGCATAACCCTTGGTAACAGCTTTTGTTGTATTTCCTACTGCGTCCAAAGCATCGGTAGTTTTTCTAACATTTTTTGGAAGTTTAGACATTTCAGCAATTCCACCAGCATTATCTGTAACTGGTCCATAAGCATCTAAAGCTACAACCATTCCTGTTAAAGCCAACATAGAAGTTACAGCTATTGCAATTCCATATAATCCGGCTAATTCATTAGTATATAAAATTCCTGCTACGATAATTAAAGCTGGTATAGCAGTCGCTTCCATTGATATGGCCAAGCCTTGAATAACGTTAGTACCATGCCCTGTAGTTGAGGATTGAGCAACTGATTTAACAGGTCTATAATTTGTGCCTGTATAGTATTCAGTTATCCATATTAACAATCCAGTAATTACAAAACCAACAACACCACAAATATATAAATCCATACCATTAAACATTTTTACATCATTACTATAATCATTATTTAGACCTACGATAGAATTAGTAACCGGGTATAAAATCAAAAGTGATGTAACGGCAGTAACGATGAAACCTTTATATAAAGCACCCATTATATTTTTATTTTTACCGAGTTTAACAAACCAGGTTCCTATTATAGATGTAATAATACATGCTCCACCTATAGCTAAGGGATAAATCATTAAGTTATAATCATTAGGGAAAAAGATCGAAGATAAAACCATTGTAGCCACAATTGTCACCGCATAAGTTTCAAATAAATCAGCTGCCATTCCTGCGCAATCGCCTACGTTATCTCCAACATTATCAGCTATTACAGCAGGATTTCTTGGATCATCCTCTGGAATACCTGCTTCCACTTTTCCTACTAAATCCGCTCCAACATCAGCACCTTTTGTAAAAATTCCACCTCCTAGTCTTGCAAAAATTGAGATAAGAGAAGCTCCAAACCCTAGAGCAACCAAAGCATTAATGATTTCTCTACTATCCACGTTTAAATTTATTAAAATAATATAGTAAAATGTTATTGCTAATAAAGCCAATCCTGCAACAAGCAAGCCAGTAATGGCTCCTGACTTAAAAGCAATTGTTAAACCAGATTGCAAACTTTGTCTTGCCGCTTCAGCAGTTCTTACATTAGCCTTAACAGATATGAGCATACCTACATATCCAGCAACTCCTGATAAAAAAGCTCCTATGAAATAGCCTATTCCAACAAGATAGCTAAAAAAATAAGTTACGATAGCTAAAACAATTATTCCCACAACAGCAATAGTTTTATATTGCCTATTCAAGTATGCTTTCGCACCTATCTGGATTGCATCTGCAATCTCTTGCATTTTTGAATTCCCAGCGCTTGAGGAAATAATTTGACCAGATAATAAATAGCTATATGCAACGGCTAATACACCGATGAAAGAAATTAAGTAAAGTAATTCTAAATAGTTAGTCATGATATAAAGCGCATAAATGCCAAATTAATATTAAAAACGCAAGCTAAACTTCTAAGAATTTAGTGATTTTTTACTCATCTTTTCGTAATTCTTTAGATATTTTATCAAGAATGGCGTTCAGATAACCTATTTGGATTTTCTCTAAAAAATGTTCTGAAGCTAATAAATATTCATTAATTATTACTTTTTTTGGTGTGTTGTGTTTAAACATAAGCTCAAAAATTGCAGCAAATAATATAATTTTTAATAATTTGTCTGTTTTGTTTAAATCAATATCATTATTTAGATATAAATTAATCTGCTTTTCGATAAGTTCAGATCGTTCTAAAGTTCCAGTTACCACATCTTTAATAAATTTTTTATACTGATTTTTAGGATAATCAATTGAAGTACCTGGATTCATTAAAGAATTATAAAGTTTTTGAATTACTTTTATGCGAGGTGTTGAGTTTTTAGATATTTTGAGGTCCATTTTCTAAAATGGACATTACTGCATTTGCAGCTTCTGACCCTTTATTAGGTTTTTTACTATTTATATTTTTACACCTTTGACGAGCTTGGCTTATGTTATAAGCAGTAATTACACCGTTACCTATTGGTTTATTATAAATAATTGAAAGATTTAAAATTGAATTAAATGTTGATGAACAAATCAAATCAAAATGAGGAGTTTGACCTTTTATTACACAACCTAAAGCAATAAAACCATTGTATTTATTTATATTTTTTCTTATTGCTATTGGAATTTCATAGACACCTGGAACATTAAGTAGACTTACTTTAATCTTTTTATTTAGTAACCTTTTTTTAGCATTTGAAACTAAATTTTTCGATATCTCCTTATAGTAATTTGCGCTTACAATCAGAATTTTTTTCATTTTATTATAATCTGTTTTTTTATTTTTAAACCAAAGCCATCAAGTCCAATTATTTTCTTTTTGCTTCTGGAAATTAATATCATATTTCTTATATTGAGATCTTTTATAATTTGAGCTCCAATACCGTAATACCTTAATGTATTTATATTATTTTCTTCAGAAATGTTATTTTTATTATTAATAATCAATAGTGAAAAATTCTTAAATTTTGACATATATTTTAACGATTTTTTTATTTTACTATTATTTAAAATATTTTTACTTTTAATCTTATTAGAAAGTACTCTGACTGGTATTGACTTTTTTTGATTAAATACACCTTTAGTAATTACAAAATTAGTATTTTTCTCCAATTCATTTTTATAGATATGAATATTTATTTTCCCGATCTTTTTTATAATTAGTGTTTTTGAAGAAAGTCTATTAACTAATTTTTCGTATTTCAAACGATAAGAAATTAAATCTTCAATAGATGCTAGTTTTATTTTATGTCTTTTAGCAAATTTAAAAAGATCATTTAATCTGGCCATTCTACCATCTTCATTCATAACTTCACAGATAACTGAACTTGGGTTTAATTTAGATAATTTAGATATATCCACTGATGCTTCGGTATGTCCTGCTCTTTCTAAAACTCCGCCATTTCTTGCGACGAGAGGAAAAACATGACCGGGAGATACAATTTCACTCTTTTTTACTTTTGGATTGATTGCTGTTTTAATTGTCTTGGCGCGATCTTGTGCTGAGATACCAGTTGTAATTCCTTTTTTGGCTTCAATAGATATGGTAAATGCAGTTTGCATTCTTGATTTGTTGATTGATGACATCAATGGTAATTTTAAAATATCCACTTGTTTTTTTGTTAAAGCTAAACAAATTAACCCTCTTCCATGTTTAGCCATAAAATTAATGCTTTTGGAGTTACATTTAGAACCAGGTATAATAAGATCTCCCTCGTTTTCTCTATTTTTATCATCTACTAGAATAAACATCTTTCCATTTTTAGCATCCTTAATAATTGAGGAAATTTTTGAAAATTTATTTTTAAGCATTTAGCTATTATATTTGTACATGTATTTGCTAAATATATCTAATTCAACATTTACAAGGTCATTAACTTTCAAATTTTTTAAATTAGTAAGTTTTAATGTATGGGGAATTACAGTTATTTCAAAAGAATTTTGATTAATTTTTGAAATAGTTAGCGAAACTCCATTAATAGAAATTGAAGCTTTTTCTATCAAATATTTATTTAATTTATTATCTAAAATTTTCAAATTAATAACCCAAGTTTTATCTATAAAACTTATTTTTTTAATTTTTGCTACTGTGTCTACATGACCTTGGATAAAGTGACCAGATATATTTTTGCCGTATGATAAAGACTTTTCTAGATTTATTTTTTGGTTCAATTTTAAATTTTTAAAATTAGATCTTTTTAAAGTTTCATTTGAAACATAAAAAAATAACATATTTTTATTTACTTTTTCAACTGTAAGGCAAACTCCGTCACAACAAATTGATGTCCCCAAATCTTTATTTTTAAAACTTATTTTTGTTTGAACTCCAACATAAATACTATTTTTGTGTTTCTTGATATTTTTTACTTTTCCTGTATTAAATATTATTCCATTAAACATAATTAAAATTCTTTCTTTAAAAGACTGTCACCATTTAAATTGATTGATAATAATTTAGGATGAATTTTTCTTAAATATTTAATTGTGTCGTTATTTTTTCCGTTTTTACCTAATTTTTTATCACTTTTAAAAATATACAAAACATGAATCATTTTATTTTTAATTAAATTATTTAAAAAGGTTAAACCAGTTTCAATTAATACTCTTGAATATCCAGTTTTATAAATTTTTTTATATAATAAATTTAAATCGTTCTTATCATCAAGTTTATCAATTAATACAATTTTATATCCTAATTTTTTATACTCAGAGGTTTGCTTGTGTTTTTTTTTGCTAGTAATTAAGTAAGTTTTCCTAATTTTAAGATATTTGTTTAACAATAATTTTTTTCTCAATTTTAATTTTAAATCAATTATAAACAAATCAGGTTTTTTGTTGTTTAATCCATCTATTCTACAATTAAGTAAGGAGTCATCTTGATTGATTGATTTAGATGTTGATAAAATACAATCGTATCTACTTCTTAACAAATGTACAATATTTCTAGAGGTTTTATTTGTTATCCATTTACTTTTTTTATTAATCGTAAGATAGTCTTTAGAAACAGCAATTTTTGCTGTAACAAATGGTACAGATTTTTTTTTATTTATAAAATAACTTTTATAGAAGTTATTGTAATTTTTTGATCGTATTAATTTACTTTTAATACCCTTTTGATCAAAAATTTTTTTTGCTTTTTTAAAAGTCCTGAAATCAGGATCTTCGAAAGCATAATAAACATTCTTTATTTTTTTTTTAATAATAATGTTTACACACGGAGGAGTTTTGCCGTAATGTGTGCATGGCTCTAATGTAGTATACAGCGATGCACCAGAACAATTTTTTATATTATTTAAGGCATTAAATTCTGAGTGAGGCCTTCCATTTAGAGATGTTATTCCAGATGATATGACTGTACCATTCTTTACTACAACAGATCCCACAGATGGGTTTAGTTTAGTTTGACCTAAGTTTTTTTCCGCTAATTTAAAAGCAAGATCGAGATAATAGTTATGATTTATTGTCATCTAAATTGCCTACAAACTGCTCAAAATCTTTTGCTTCTTTAAAATTTTTATAAACAGAAGCAAACCGAACATATGCAACCTTATCTAGTGACGACAAACCATCCATAATAAATTTTCCTATAGTTGGCGTAGGAATTTCACTTTCACCAAGTCCTTCTAAGTTTCTAACTATTTTTGAAATGAACTTTTCAATGGTTTCAGAGTCAATTGGCCTTTTTCTTGTAGCTATACGTATGGATTTAGAAATTTTATCTCGATCAAATGGTTCTCTTTTTCCGTTACCTTTAATTACTGTTAATTCTTGAAACTGAACTCTTTCAAATGTAGTAAATCTCTCTTTTCTGTCACAACCACAAAGTCTTCTTCTTCTTATTGCTGTACCGTCCTCTGTTGGTCTAGAGTCAACTACTGATGTATCTTTTTCTCTACAAAATGGACAAAGCATAAATTTATTTAATTTCCATATATAGGGAAAGAAGAGCAAAGATCAATGATTTCTTTTTTTACTTCGTTTTCTATTTTTGAATTATCTGATTTATTTTCACTTAAGCCTTTTATTACTTTATGAATTAAATCTGCAACTAGTTTAAACTCATTTTCTTTAAATCCTCTTGTAGTACAAGCAGGCGTACCCAATCTAATCCCTGAAGTTATAAATGGACTTTCTGTATCGAATGGAATTCCGTTTTTATTACATGTTATGTTTGCTTTTCCTAATGAGGCTTGAGCATCTTTTCCAGTAACATTGAATGATCTTAAATCAAGAAGCATTAGATGTGTGTCTGTTCCTCCAGAAAATATTTTAAAACCTTTTTCTGATAATCTTTCTGATAAAACTTTTGCATTTTTAATTACATTTTTTGTGTATGTTTTAAAATCATCAGATAAAGCTTCTTTGAAACAAACAGCTTTAGCTGCAATTACATGCATTAGTGGTCCTCCTTGCAAACCAGGAAAGATTGCGCTATTAAATTTTTTAGCTAACTCCTCATTGTTGGTTAAAATAATTCCCCCTCTTGGACCTCTTAAAACTTTATGTGTTGTAGAAGTTACTACATCGGCATATTTAGTGGGATTTGGATAAGCACCTCCAGCAACTAACCCGGATAAATGCGCCATATCAACTAATAAATAGGCTCCAACTTTATCACAAATCTCTCTAAATTTTTTAAAATCAATTATTCTTGAGTATGCACTACCGCCTGCAATTATAAGTTTTGGTTTATTTTCTATCGCTAGTTTTTCGACTGAGGCATAATCAATTAAACCTGTTTCCTTATCAACTTCATAATGAATTGCATTAAACCATTTACCAGACTGAGCTGGTTTTGCACCATGAGTTAAATGACCTCCAGAATTTAAACTCATTGCTAAAGTAGTATCGCCTGGTTTTAAGAGAGCTAAATAAACAGCACCGTTCGCTTGGGCGCCAGAGTGAGGTTGTACATTTGCAAATTTACAATCAAATAGTTTTTTAGCACGCTCAATAGCTAAATTTTCTGAAACATCCACGTGTTCACATCCACCATAATATCTTTTTGATGGATATCCTTCAGCATATTTATTAGTCAAAACGGAACCTTGCGCCTCTAAAACTGCTTTTGATACGATATTTTCTGATGCAATTAATTCGATATGATTTTGCTGTCTTGTAAATTCATCTCTAATTGAGTCATAAAGCTCTTTATCAGCTTCTTGTAATTTTAATTTAAAGAAACTGTTTAAATATTTATCTAATTTAATAACCGACATTATATTTTTTTAACCCTTTTTAAATGTCTACCGCCTTCAAACTTAGTTTTTAAAAATAAATCCACTAATTTTAACGACAAACTTTTCTTTGTTAATCTTGCGCCTAAAGCAATTATATTAGCATTATTGTGTTGTCTAGACAATCTTGTAGACTTTGGATTATAACAAACAGCTGCTCTTATATCTTTGATTTTATTAGCACTTATAGCCATTCCTGTACCAGAACCGCACACCAGGATTCCTATATCGCTTTTTTTAGCTTTTACTCTTTTAGCTAGCTTCTTTGCATAATCTGGATAATCTACTGATTTATGTTCATACGGTCCTAGATCAAAAATTGACACATGTTTATTGATTAAATGATCTTTGATTTCTTCTTTTAAATTAAAGCCGGCATGGTCTGAGGCAATACAAATTTTTTTAAATAAAAAACTCAATTTAATTAAATTTATAATCTAACACACAAGCAACAAGATGAATTCTATTTTCTTCACCTCCATTAAATGCGTTGTGATACTTTGTGTTGTTAGTAATCCAAACAGAGCCGTCTGCTGGCATATGTCTAGCTACATTATCTATTACCATTAAACATCCTGGATTTGTAATAATTGGAATATGTAACCTTGGTTCTGGATCTCTGTGCCAACTTAAAGTAGATCTAGGTTCTTTTAATAAGATTCTTACCCTACCCAATTTATATTTAGATGATAAAACATCAAAAACTTCTTTAAAATAGGTATTTTCATAATCAGGTACAAATTCTGAATAGGCAGACTCATCAATATTTACATCTCTCACAACTTCTTTTCCTGATTTGTCAGGCTTAGTCCAGTACAAGCCTCTTGCTTTGTGACCTTTAACCGACTCAGGATCTCCAGGTATTCTCGTTAAACATATAGCACCAAAATGAGATATACCGCCACCATCATCAAATTTTTTTGTTTGTATAATTTGGTTATAGGCTTCTTGAAGTTTAGTAATATCAAATTTAATACTTTGTTTTTGAAAATCTGAAAAATTTAAAACTTTTTGATCTTTTTTTAAATTTAGATTTACTATGTTTTTGGTATCCATTTTCATCAGTTATTGTTATTTATATCTTTGTATTATATATTTGTATAATACATTTGTCGCATAATACATTAAATAAAAACATGATTACCGGAAAATATCCTAGTTTAAGACTTCGCAGAACCAGAAAATACGACTGGTCTAGAAGATTAGTTCAAGAAAACAACTTATCCAGTAGTGATTTAATTTATCCGATTTTCCTTATAGAGGGAAAAAACAGGAAACAAACGATTAAATCAATGCCTGGTATCTATAGATATTCCATAGATCAATTAGGAATAATTATAAATAGCGTTATCAAACATAAGATTCCAATGGTAGCTCTTTTTCCATCAACCCCAAATAGTAAAAAAGATAAATTCGGAAAAGAGGCATTAAATGAAAATAATTTAGTGTGTAAAGCTATAAGATTTATAAAAAAAAGATTCAAGAATAATATTGGAATAATGTCTGATGTTGCATTAGATCCTTACACATCTCATGGTCATGACGGTCTTCTAAAAAAAAATTATGTAATCAATGATGAAACCAATGATGTTCTTATAAAACAAGCTTTAATACAAGCTCAAATGGGTTGTGATGTGATTGCACCTTCAGACATGATGGATGGAAGGGTTGGAAAAATTAGAAAATACCTCGATAAAAATAAATATCACGATGTTCAAATTCTTTCTTATGCTGTAAAATATGCATCAAATTTTTATGGACCGTTTAGAGATGCAGTAGGATCAAAAAAATCTTTAAAAAGTAATAAAAAAAATTACCAAATGGATTTTACCAACAGTAATGAGTCTTTAAGGGAAGTTGCATTAGATATAAAAGAGGGCGCAGATATGGTAATGATAAAACCTGGAATGCCGTATTTAGATATTATTCAAAAAGTGAAAGAACATTTCAAAATACCAGTTTTAGCTTATCAAGTTTCTGGCGAATATAGTCTGATAAAAAAAGGTATAAGAGATAAACTTATTAATGAAGAGGCAATTATTGAAAGCTTGATGTGTTTTAAAAGAGCTGGAGCATCTGCAATTGTTTCCTACTTTTCTCTAGATATAGCAAAAAAACTTGAATCTTAATTAAAATAATTTTCAAGAATTACACGAGACTTTGGAAATATTAAATTATTAGGTATAAAAAATTTATTTTGCATCACATGTCTTGTAAAATATAAAGATTTCCGAATAATTAAATTAGAAAATTTTTCAGGTATTTTTTTTGTTATCAAATAATTTGGAATTTCATAAATATAACCATCAATCTTAAGTTTCAGTAATTCTTTATTACTCTGATTTACAGTTGAATGTGAAATTAAATTAGTATCGTAGCCTAACTCTTTTATAAGATTAATCTCAAAAAAAATGTATAAATAAATCCAATTTTCAAGATTAATTGAATTTATCAATTTTTCAAATGATTGATAAATTTTTTTGTTAGGTTGTGAGTCAGGTAATAGAATATTTAATATTGAACAAATTGAGATTAGAGCAGATATTCTTTTTTTATCATTAAAATATAATGGCGAAATTGGTTTGATTAATTCTGTTTTAAAATATCCAATTCGATTTTCACTTTTTGAAGTGTGAGTTACAAATAATTTATTTGATATTTGAAGATAGTTTTTTATTTTTCTTGAAGTTCCTCCATAAACAATACCATCAATTTTGCCTTTTTTTTGGGTGAAAATATTAATGATATTAGCATTTTCTCTAAATTTTCTTTTAGATAATAAATAACATTCATCTTCCCAAATCATAAATCTAAAATCTTTAATAGTTTAGCTGCCGCGTTTTGTTGCGCATTTTTTTTAGATGAACCTATGCCAACTATTTTTTTTGAATTAGGTATTTGAACTTCCGTTTTAAATAATGGTCTATGTTGAGGTCCAGTTTTTTTAAAAAAAATATATTTCGGAAGTTCTTTAAATTTTTTTAAACTAAATTCTTGAAGTTTAGTTTTAGAATCAATTAAAGTAACTGTTGACTTGATTATAAATTCTTCCCAAAATGTAAGTATAAATTTTTCAGCTGATTTTAGACCTCCATCTAAATATATAGCTCCAACGATTGCTTCTAAACAATCACTGCTTATTTTTTCAGCAGATCTTTCAAGTTTTTTATGCGATGAACCAAGTAAAATGAATTTTTTTAAATTAATTTTTTTAGCAATTTGTGAACATGTCTTTTTATTAACTAAGTTTGCATATTTTTTATCAATTATTCCCTCTTTTTCATCTGGATACTTTTCCAAGAGCTTTTCAGAAATAATTAAACCTAAAACTCTATCACCTAAAAATTCTAGTTTTTCGTTATTAATGATATTATTTAAACTTTTATGGGTTAATGCTTTTTCCAAATAAGAAGATTTCTTAAAATTATACTTAATAATTTTCTCAAGATCTTTAATTTTTTTTTCCATTATAATCCTTTAAAGAGTCTCTCTAATCTAAATGATTTATCTATATTCCAAAATTTCAATAAACTACTGACTTTTGTATCATTTGAAAAAAATATTAATTTAGCTTCACCAACTAGATTTAAATTATTAACATAACCCACACTATCTAAATATCTGCTGTCTTTTGAACAATCTCTATTATCACCTAGTAAAAAATAATGATTTTGTGGAACCTTAAAAACTTTAGAATTTTGTAAAGAACCTCTCTTTTTATAAGAAACAAGATGTTCAAAACCATTTGGAAGTGTTTCAATAAATGTATTTGTATCTAGTAAAAAATTTCCACATCTTGTAATTTTTTTATTATTAATTTTCTTTCTCAATATTATCTTACCATTAATTAATAATTCCCCATTAACAAATTGAACTGTATCTCCAGGCATCCCTATTAGTCTTTTAATATAATCAGTTCTATTATCTACTGGTGTTTTAAAAACTACTAAATCACCTCTTTTTGGTGACTTTGAAAAAAAACGTTTGTTAGTAAAATTAGGACTAAAAGGAAAAGAGTGTTTGCTATAACCATAAGAGTATTTTGAAACAAATATTCTATCTCCAACTAATAATGTTGGTTCCATTGATGAAGAAGGTATGTAAAAAGGTTGAAAAAAAAGGGATCTAATTACAATAGCTATTATTAAAGCTCCTATAAGAGTTTTTAAATTATCATAAATTATATAAATCAATTTTTTTGTATTCATATTGAGATTGTTACAAATGCTACTGCATATTTTTTTTCATCAGAAAGAGAAATAGATATTTTAATTTTTTTTCTCTTAAACTTTTTATGAATTATTTTTTTCGTATCTCCAATTATATTGATATAAGGTTTTCCTGATCTTTTATTAATAACAACTATTTCGTTAAAATTTACACCATTTGAAATTCCTGTTCCAATAGCTTTTGAAAATGCTTCTTTCGCAGCGAATCTTTTTGCAAGGCAATTAAAGCTATTTTTAATTTTTTTACATTTTAAAATTTCTTTTTCATTAAAAATGCGTTTTAGAAATTTTTTATTTTTTGAGGATTTTTTTATTCTATCTATACTTACAATGTCGGTCCCAATACCAAAAATACTCATGATTTCAGAATTTTCTTAAATCTTTTTATTGTTGAGGATAAACCTATGAAAATTGACTCACCAATTAAAAAATGTCCAATATTATATTCATGTATCCCCTTTACTCTTGTTAAAATTTTAGCAGAAGTAAAAGTTAGGCCATGACCGGCATGAACT
>CACODU010000010.1 GCA_902626045.1 uncultured Pelagibacteraceae bacterium | reverse complement strand
CCATTTGTTTAATTGCATTTTTGTACTTACTTTTTCTAATTCTGTTCACCTGGGTTTGTTTTCTAACCCTTCTCACTCTTCTGATTGCTGATTTAGTATTTGGCATATTTTTAAGTTTGTATATATGTGCAACTTAATACGGTCAACTTTATTATTTTTGACATTTATTACAAAAAAATGATGCTCGATTGGCTAATACAATTTTTTTTATCCTACCATTGCACTGTTTAAACCTAGGGCAATTTTCACCTTTTTTTCCATAAACGCTAAAATGTTGCTGAAATGAACCTTTTTTTCCACTGCTACTAGAAAAATCTTTAATAGATGAGCCTCCAAGTATAATTGCTTTAGAAATTATCTTTTTGGAAAACTTTATAATTTTTTCAATCTCAACATTTTTAAGTTTTTTTAGTTTTTTTTCAGGTCTTACACCGCTAAAAAAAAGAATTTCATTTACATAAATATTTCCAAGTCCAGATACAAATTTTTGATCCATTAAAATGTTTTTTATTGTCCTTTCCTTATTCTTTATATAATTTTTAAAGTATTCAATATCAAATTTAGAACTTAATGGTTCCGGTCCTAAGTGTTTAAGGTGGGTATTTTGGTATAGACTGTCTCTTTTAATAATCTTTATAAAACCAAATTTTCTTATATCGTTATAAATTAGTTTTTGATTATTTGATAAATTAAAAATTATACGATCATGTTTTTTGTCTTTATGTTCATCAATATCATAATAAAAACTTGTTTTGTATTTTGTTTTTTGACGGTTAACAAAAAAAAATTTTCCTGTCATACCTAAATGTACCAGCATTACGATATTTTTATTAAAGAAAAATAATAAATATTTTGATCTTCTAGATATTTTTTTAAACCTTAACCCAATAATTTTTTTGATTTTATTTCTATCAATTTTGTATCTTAATCTACCATCATTTATTTTGACTGCTTTTACAATCAAATTTTGTGTTTTGTCAATTAAGGACCTTTTAACAACTTCAACTTCTGGTAATTCTGGCATATAATTAAGTATGAAAAATACTATTCAAGATAAAACAAAATTAGTCAATTCTGTATTTTCGGAAGTTTACAATAAATATGATTTGATGAATGATGTTATGTCCTTAGGTATACACCGCATTTGGAAGGATAAATTTATTGACTGGATGAATCCAGCTCGTAATTCTTCGTTAATTGATGTTGCATCAGGCACCGGAGATATCGCAAAACTGTTTTATTTACGAAATAGAAACTTATCAGCGGTCACTTGTGTAGAGCCAAACGAAGAAATGTTTAATAAAGGTAGAAAAAATCTTATAAACTTTAAGAATATTAAATGGATCAAATCTAGAGCTGAAAATTTACCTGTGGAAGATAATATGTACGATTTTTACTCGATTAGCTATGGTATAAGAAATGTTTCTGATATCAACAAAACTCTTAGAGAAGCTTACAGAGTTTTAAAAACTGGTGGTCGTTTTATGTGTTTAGAATTTTCAAAAATAGATAATGAATTATTAAATATTTTATATAAAAATTATTCAAAAATTATACCTACTTTAGGGAAATATATTGTAGGAACATCAAAGCCTTACGAATATTTAATTAATAGTATAGATACTTTTTATAATCAAGAACAGCTTTTAAAACTAATAAGTGAAAATGGATTTACTAATGTTGAATATAGAAATCTTTCTAATGGTATATCTGCGATACATTCTGGTTGGAAAATTTAAATGTTAAAAAGAGTTTTTAAACTATTTCAAATTGCTAGAAAACTATCAACCTCAGGTGCTATTGATACAATTAATCAAGTGCATCAAATACCAATATCAATAAATTTATTTTTTAGTTTAATTTCTATTGGTTCCAGAAATACCCATATACGAAAAAAAAACCCAGGTCAAAACCTCTGCGAAGCTCTTCAAGGTATGGGTACCACTTTTATTAAACTTGGACAATTTTTAGCCACTCGCCCTGACATAATCGGTGAGGAGTTGGCAAAAGATTTAGAAAAACTTCAAGATAAAGTTCCCGCGTTTGAGCTTTATGAAGCAAAAAAAGTCATTAAAAAAGAAATTGGTGAAAAACAATATCAAAATATCATTGAGATAGGCGAGCCGATAGCAGCAGCATCTATTGCTCAGGTTCATTTCGCAAAAATAAAAAATGAAAATCAAGAAAAACAAGTTGCAATAAAAATTTTACGACCAGATATAGAACAGTTATTTAATGAAGAGTTAGATGCTTTAATGTTGTTTGCTTACATCGTTGAAAATACAATTTCAAAAGCTAAGAGATTAAAGCTAGTAGAAGTAGTACATCTTTTAAGAGAAATTACCAATATCGAAATGGATCTAAGATTTGAGGCTGCCGCTGCAAATGAGCTATATGAAAATACTAAACTAGATAAAGGGTTTAACGTTCCAAAAATTTATTGGAATTATACAACAAAGAAAATACTTACTTTAGACAAGGTAAATGGCGTTTCAATTAGGGAACAAAAAAAGTTGGAAAACCAAGGAATAAATTTAAAATATTTAGCCGAAAATCTAATTCAACATTTTTTAAAACAAGCTGTTAGAGACGGTTTTTTTCATGGTGACATGCACCAAGGTAATCTATTTGTAGACCCAAAAGGTAATATTATTCCAGTAGATTTCGGAATAATGGGTAGGCTAGATAAAAATAATAGAAAGTTTTTAGCTGAAATTTTATATGGCTTCATACAGCGAGATTATGTAAAAGTTGCAGAAGTTCATTTTCAGGCTGGTTTAGTTCCTCAAAATGCATCTAAAGATGAATTCGCTCAAGCATTACGTTCTGTGGGTGAGCCAATTTTTGGCCAATCTATAAAAGATATTTCTGGTGGGAATTTGCTTGCACAATTATTTGAGATTACAGAAAAGTTCAATATGGCTACACAACCTCCGTTATTATTACTTCAAAAAACAATGGTCGTAGTGGAAGGGGTTGCTAGAAAATTATACCCCGAGACGAATATCTGGGAAGTATCTAAACCTGTTTTGGAAGATTGGCTAAAAAACTTAAAAAGTCCCAAATCAACAATTGATACAGCTTTAAATACGTCTGCTGAAATAATTAAACGAATACCTGATTTTCCCGGTTTAATGGATAAGGCTGAGTATGCCTTAAAGCTAGTAGCTGAGGGAAAATTAAATCTAGGGATAAACAACAAAAACTTAGAAATGGAACAGATGAAATTAAAAAATTTCAGAAATAATGTCGTAATAAGTTTTTTTGGTATTGTAATTGTCTTCTTGTTAGTATTTTAATCTAAGATAATGACATTAAAAAATAAAAAAATTTTAATAATTATAGGTGGTGGTATAGCCGCGTATAAATCATTGGATTTGATTAGATTGCTAAAAAAAAATGGTATTGAAGTAAAGACTATCCTTACAAAAAGTGGAAGCGAGTTTGTTACACCTTTGTCATTATCAACTTTAACTAAGTCAAAAACATTTGAAAATTTATTCGATAGTGACTCAGAAGCAGAAATAGATCACATAGCTCTTTCTAGGTGGGCTGATGTAATTTTGGTAATGCCAACTACCGCCAATTTTATGAGTAAACTATCAATAGGAAAAGCTGAAGACTTAGCTACTACTGTTTTATTAGCCGCAGACAAAGATATTGTTTTAGTGCCAGCTATGAATGTTAGAATGTGGCTGCATAAAGCTACCCAGTTTAATCTGAAAATTTTACAGGACTATGGTTATTTATTCATTGGGCCTGAAAGAGGTGAAATGGCTTGCGGTGAGTTTGGTGAAGGTAAAATGTCAAGTCCAAGACAAATTTTTGCATACTTAAAGAATTACTTTGATAAAAAAGATTTTGTCAAAGAAAGAAACTTAAAAGCCTTGGTAACTGCAGGGCCTACTCGAGAATATATTGATCCAATTCGATATATATCTAATGAATCAAGTGGTAAACAAGGCTATGAAATTGCTATAGCTCTTAATAAACTTGGTATAAAAACGACATTAATAACTGGTCCCTCTAAATTAATCTCTCCAAAAGGTGTTAAAATAAAAAAGGTAATATCGGCAGATGATATGTTAAATGAAGTAAAAAAAACTTTACCTGTAGATTTAGCAGTATGTGCAGCAGCCGTAACTGATTTTAAGCCTGCTGAAAAGAATAAAAATAAAATTAAAAAGGATAAATTTAATTTTAAATCAATTAATTTTGTTAAAAATAACGATATCTTAGATTTTTTATCAAAAAACAATAGAAATAGACCTCAAATAGTTGCTGGTTTTTCTGCTGAAACTACAAATGTAATTAAAAGTTCTACTCAAAAAATGAGAAAGAAAAATTGCGATCTTATTTTTGCTAATGATGTTTCTAAAAAAGGGATTGGTTTTAATTCTGAATTTAATAAGGTATCGGTGATAGACCAAAAAGGGAATATAAAAACACTACCTAAAAATAAAAAAAGTTTTATTGCTAATAAAATTGCTCAAATTTTATTAAGCAAATTAATTGATGACAGAAATATTAATTAAAAGGTTATCAAAAAATGTAACTTTACCAAGATACGAGACGGAAGATTCATCAGGTTTAGATTTAGCAGCTAATATAGATGAGCAAATTAAGATTCTTCCTGGTAAATCTAAAATTATCCCCACAGGCTTGGCTGTAGCGATTCCGAAAAATTTTGAAATTCAAATAAGACCTAGATCTGGGTTAGCAGCAAAGAATCAAGTAAGTGTTTTAAATACCCCAGGAACAATTGATGCTGATTATAGAGGAGAAATTAAAGTAATATTAATCAATCTGAGTGATAAAGTTTTTGTAGTTGAAAAAGGATTGCGTATCGCACAAATGGTATTATGCCCAGTGATAAAAGCTACACTGAAAGAGGTTACAAGGTTAGAGACTACAGAACGTGGCTCCAGCGGATTCGGATCTACGGGAATTAAATAACCAATGGCATTAAATCTTAAAGAATTTACAAGATTTGAAAAACAAATTATTTTAAAAAAAATTGGAATATCCGGTCAAAAAAAAATTAAAAGAGCAAAAGTTTTAATTATAGGAATAGGAGGGCTAGGTTGCCCCTTGCTCTCATACTTAGCTTCTTCTGGTATTAGTAATATTGGAATTGTAGATCATGATA
Source organism: uncultured Pelagibacteraceae bacterium (assembly GCA_902626045.1). GTDB lineage: Bacteria > Pseudomonadota > Alphaproteobacteria > Pelagibacterales > Pelagibacteraceae > Pelagilacustribacter. The sequence goes on along the minus strand of CACODU010000010.1, from coordinate 21,770 downwards.
AAATTGAATTAGGGAATTTAAACAGGCAGATTTTATTTGATACTTCTGACCTAGGTAAATATAAAGTTAATCGAGCAAAAGTAAAAATTAAAAAAATTTATAATCAAATAAAAATAAAGACTTTCAAAACTAAAATTTCAAAAAAAAATATTAAATCAATTTTAAAAAAATACGAAATTATCTGTGATGGAACAGACAATTTTAATACTAGATTATTAATCAATGATTATTGTAAAAAAAATAATAAAATCTTAATCTCAGCTGCAATAAGTAAGTTTGATGGACATCTATTTAAATTTAACTTCAAAAAGAAAACGCCATGTTTTAGGTGTTTTATGCCACAACAACCTTTTCAAGAGATAAATTGTGATGTGGAAGGAATTTTTCCCCCAGTCGCTGGCATATTGGGTTCTCTCCAAGCAAATGAAGTGTTAAAAACCATTTTAGATCTGAAAGATGATATAAGTGGAAATATTTTAATTTTTGACTCACTTAAAATGATTATAAGGAAATCAAAAATACAAATTAATCCAAATTGCTCAAATTTATGCAAAAATTAATTATTTTTTTAATAATTTTTTTTAATTTTGAAAACTTATTCTCTAATGAAGAGTATTTTTTAACTTTAAGAAATGAAAAAGTTAATTTACGTCAAGGCCCCTCTTTTGATTATCCGGTTAAAATTTTTTATAAAAAAAAATATCTTCCAGTACTGATACAAGACAGTTCTAATAATTTTAGAAAAGTTAGAGATCACGAAAATAATTCTGGATGGATACATGTTTCTCAATTATCAAAAAAAAAAGCTGCGATAGTAATTAATGATGAGTCGATTATGTTCAATAGTTCAACTGTGTATTCAAATCCTATTGCTTTACTGAAGAAAGGTAGGCTTGTAAAAATTAAAAAATGTAAAGAAAACTGGTGTAAGGCTGTATCTGGAGATTTTAAAGGATGGATTAAAAAAGAGAGTTTATGGGGATTATTATAGATTTATTTTTTATATTTCGCAGTCCAAATTTTATCTAGCACAAAATACCAAACTGCGTTTGCTAAAGGTTCAACGATTGCGTCTGTAAGAGCAACCATAAAAGAAACTTCTGCAATTAACATCAAAACAGTTATAGCGATTGCAAAGTGACCTATAGTGTAAATTATCGTCCTTAATATCGATCCTTTGTTACTTTCGTAAATATTTTTTGTGGCTGAAAAGATTCCGTGTGTAAATTCTGTCATTTAATGAAATGGATTTTCTAATACACAGGCAACTAGGTGTATTCTATTTTGTTCCCCTCCGTTGAAAAAGTTATGGTATTTTGTATTATTTGTAATCGTGACTGTTCCATCTGCAGGCATATGTTTGCTTACATCCTCAATAACCATCCTGCAGCCCTTGTTTGTAATAATAGGAATATGAAGTCTTGGCTCTGGATCTCTATGCCAGCTCAAAGTAGATCTAGGTTCTTTTAAAAGTATTCGTACTCTCCCTAATTTAAAATTTTTTCTCAAAATATTAAATACTTCTTCAAAATAAGTGCCTTTAAATTCTTGAACTAACTCTGTATATTTTGACTCATCTATGGGCTTGTCTCTTTTAGCTTCTTTGCCAGTTTCATCAGGGATCGTCCAATAAGTACCTCTAACGTTGTGTCCTTCTATAGATGATTTGTCACCAGGTATTTGATTAAGTGGTATTGCAGCAAAATTTTTAATACCTAAAGAATTAAAATTTTTAAGTTTTAAAATTTTATCTAAATCGGACCTTAGTTTTTCAACATCAAATTTAATATTTGGAACTGTATAGAAATCTTTAAAAAGATTATCATTTATATTTTCAGCATTTTTTACTGTTTCAACATTTTTCATATTAGTTCAATTTCCTTAAGTTCGGTCTGTCCGCATTCATTATCTTAGTCCATACAGCTACGAAATCTTTAACAAATTTATCTTTATTATCATCTTGAGCGTATACTTCGGCATATGATCTTAATATTGAATTTGAACCAAATACTAGATCTGCTCTAGATGCTGTATACTTTACTTTTTTTGTTTTACGATCGATAATATCGTAAGAGTTCTTACCTGTAGGTTTCCAAATATATTTCATATCAACTAAAGTTAAAAAGAAATCATTTGTTAAGGTACCTACTTTTTCTGTAAACATGCCTTTATTTTTAGCTGACTCATGGTTTGTTCCTAAAACTCTCATTCCTCCAACTAAGCACGTCATCTCCTGAGCGGTTAAACCCATCAAAGAAGCTCTCTCTAGTATAAGTTCTTCGGGCATTACAGAGTAATCTGATTTAACAAAATTTCTAAATCCATCGTGCAAAGGCTCTAACCATTTAAAATTTCTATTTTCTGTTTGTTCTTGAGTGGAGTCACCTCTGCCTGGATTAAATGGAACTTTAACTTTTGAGCCGCCTTTTTTGATTGCTTTTTCTAAACCAACATTTCCTGCAAGAATAATTGTATCAGCAATAGATGCGCCGGTTTTTTTTGCAATATTTTCTAAAACTTTTAACACTTTTGAAAGTCTTTTAGGTTCGTTCGCTTCCCAATTTCTCATTGGCTCTAATCTAATTCTTGCTCCGTTTGCACCACCTCTTTTATCCGTTCTTCTATATGTTCTAGCGCTATCCCAGGCAGTAATTATCAAATCGCTATTACTTAACTTACTTGCTGCAATCAATTTTTTAACTTTTTCTACGCTATATTTCTTTTTAGAGGGCTGAACATTACCTTGCCAAAGAAGATCTTCTTTGGGTGCCCAAGGACCAATATAGTTGTCTTTGTTTCCCATCGTCCTGTGAGTTAACTTAAACCAAGCTCTAGCGAATGAATCTTCAAAAAACTTTGGATCTTTATAAAATCTCTCTGAAATTTTTCTATATTCTGGATCCATAGCCATAGCCATATCTGCATCAGTGAACATAAGTCTGGCTTTCTTTGTAGGATCGCCTAAATCAACTGGTTTCTTTTCTTCCTCTAAATTTATAGGTTCCCACTGCCAAGCACCTGCTGGACTTTTTTTACTTTCCCATTCATAGTTAAGTAAAAGATCTAAATATTGATGATCCCATTTATCTGGATTAGTTGTCCAAGCGCCCTCAAGGCCTGATGTAATTTGATTTACACCCGTACCACCATTTTTTTGAACCCATCCAAAACCTTGTTCTTGAATATCAGCTCCCGCTGGCTCTGGTCCTAAGTTAGCAGGATCGCCATTTCCATGTGCTCTTCCAATTGAGTGACCGCCTACAGTTAGCGCGGCTGTTTCTACGTCGTTCATTCCCATTCGTCCAAATGTTTCTCTAACGTCCATGGCAGTTCTTACTGGATCGGGTTTACCTTCTACTCCCTCTGGGTTTACATAAACTAGTTGAAAATGGGATGCTGCGAGTGGTGCTTCTAAAGAAGAACGATCTTGTGGGTCTCCATATCTATTTACAGCTAATGGAACTGTTTCTTTACCCCAGTAAACATCTTTTTCCGGACCCCATATATCCTCTCTTCCAAATGAAAAACCAAATGTTTTAAATCCAGCTTTTTCGTAAGCCATAGTGCCAGCTAAAACCATCAAATCTGACCAACTTAACTTATTTCCGTATTTTTTTTTGATTGGCCAAAGTAAACGTCTAGCTTTATCTAAATTTGTGTTATCTGGCCATGAGTCTTGTGGAGAAAACCTATGTGATCCAACGTTTGGTCTACCGTCAAATTCTCTATAAGTTCCAACTTGATGCCAAGTCAATCTTACCATTAGACCTGTATAACTTCCTAAATCTGCAGGCCACCATTCTTGGCTATCTGTCATCAATTTTAATAAATCTTTTTTTAAAGCCTTAAAATTTAATTTTTTAACCTCTTTCCTGTAATTAAAACCTGGTAGTGGATTAGTCTTTGTATCGTGTTGGTGCAAAATATCTAAGTTAATACTATTTGGCCAAAGTCGTGATGTATTTGACTCTCCTGATTTAGTAACGCCTCCGTGCATCACAGGGCATTTTCCGTTGTTGTCTTTTTTGTATTCTACACTCATCTTAAATTTCTAGTTTATAATAATTCTAAAGTAAAAAGCAAGCGACAAACTGTCAATTCTTTAAATTTATAAATACCTCTACGTTTTTGATTTTTTTGCCATTTGGTGCTTTTGGAATTTTTTGGATAACTATTTCACTAGTATCAATGTCAATTAATTCGGAAGTTTCGTTATCGTAAAAATGATGGTGATTAGTGATATTTGTATCAAAATAAGTTTTTTTTCCTCTAACATCTACCTCACTTAAATGTCCTGCTTTCTTGAATGCGTGAATTGTGTTGTAAATAGTTGCTAATGCAAATTTACAACTTGTTTTTTTAGTTAAGTGATTTTCAAGGCTCTCTATTGTAAAATGAAATGTCGTATCTCTATCAAACAAAAATTTAGCAATTTCTACCCTTTGTTTAGTTGGTCTTAAACCTGAAGATCTTAATTTCTTTAAAATATCTACTTTTTTCATGTTTTTTTAAATAATTTAACTACATTATAATGATTCTAAACACAAATCTATATAAAACTTTTGCTAAATCAAGTAAAACAGTTTCTAAATCATGCAAAAAAATAGCTACAACTATGATGAATTAATTTCTTGTGGAGAAGGAAAATTATTCGGTGAAGGTAATGCTAAACTTCCATTGCCTCCAATGTTGATGTTTGACAGAATTACAGAAATAAAGAAGGATGCTGGAGAATTTAAGAAAGGATTTATTAAAGCAGAACTTGATATCAAAGATAACTTATGGTTTTTTGATTGTCATTTTCAGAAAGACCCGGTAATGCCGGGATGTTTAGGATTAGATGCTATGTGGCAATTAGTTGGCTTTTACTTAGGATGGATTGGAGAACCAGGAAAAGGTAGAGCTTTAGGAGTTAATTCTGTAAAGTTTACTGGTGAAGTTTTGAAAAATATAAAAGTAGCAACATATGAAATAAATATGAAAAGAATTTTAAAAAAAGAGGGTACAGCTGTCGGTCTAGCAAACGGATTATTAAGTGCCGATGGTAAAATTATTTATCGTGCAGAAAATTTAAAAGTTGGATTATTTAAATCATGAGAAGAGTTGTAATTTCAGGTCTTGGTATAGTGTCATGTCTTGGGAACAATCAAGAAGAAGTTCACCAGTCATTATTGAATTCAAAATCAGGAATTTCTTATGCTGAAGAATACAAAGAGCACAATCTCAAAAGTCATATACACGGCAAACCTAATATCAAACTCTCAGATTTTGTTGATAGAAAAACAATTAGATTTATGGGGTCCGGTTCTGCTTATAATTACATTGCAATGAAGGAAGCTATTACCGACTCAGGTCTAGAAGATAATGAGGTCAGTAATTATAAAACTGGAATCATAATGGGTTCTGGTGGTCCATCAATTGAAAACGTTATTCTTGCTGCAGACAAAACTAGAGCAAAAACTCCAAAATTAATGGGACCATTTATTGTTCCACGTACAATGGGAAGCACTGCCTCAGCCACGCTAGCTGTACCGTTTAAAATTAAAGGTACTAATTATACGATGAGCTCTGCTTGCGCTACAAGTGGTCATTGCATAGGAAACGCTATGGAATTAATTCAAATTGGAAAGCAAGATATTATTTTTGCAGGAGGTAGTGAGGAGGTCCATTGGGCTATGACAGCAATGTTTGACGCCATGACAGCACTGTCTTCAAAATATAACGATAAACCTGAAACCGCATCAAGAGCCTATGATAAAAATAGGGATGGATTTGTAATTGCTGGAGGTGCTGGTGTTTTAGTTCTTGAAGAATATGAACATGCAAAGGCAAGAGGAGCAAAAATTTACGCTGAGCTTACTGGGTATGGTGCAACATCAGATGGATACGATATGGTTGCACCGTCAGGTGAAGGAGCAGTTAGATGTATGCAAATGGCTATGGCTACTTCTAAAAATAAGATTGATTATATAAATACTCACGGGACATCAACACCAGTCGGGGATATTACAGAATTAAATGCTGTTAAAAAAACTTTTGGTGAAAATATTCCTAAAATAAGCTCTACAAAATCTTTATCAGGGCACCCATTAGGAGCAGCTTCAGTGCATGAAGCTATTTACTGTTTAATTATGATGAAAAATAATTTTATTGCTGGATCAGCTAATATTAATGAAATGGATGACGAAGCTAAAAAATTCCCTATAATAACTAAAACTGAAAAAGGGCTTTCACTTAATACAGTCATGTCTAATAGTTTTGGTTTTGGTGGAACTAACGCTGCTTTAATTTTTGAAAAGGTGTAATTATGAGTTTAATGAAAGGTAAAAAAGGATTAATCATGGGAGTAGCAAACGAGAGATCTATTGCCTGGGGAATTTCTCAAAAACTTGCTGAAGCTGGTGCTGAGCTAGCTTTTACTTATCTTGGAGATGCTTTAAAAAAAAGAGTAATACCTTTAGCAGAAAAATTAAATTCAAGAATTACTTTTAGTTGTGACGTGGAAAAAAAAGAAGAAGTAGTGAAATTGTTTGAGGATATTAAGACGAAATGGGGTGAAATTGATTTTGTAGTTCATGCGGTAGCTTTCTCTGATAAATCAGAATTATCTGGGGAATACCTAAACACTTCTAGAGAGAATTTTCTAAGAAGTATGCTTATATCTTGTTTTTCATTTACTGAGGTTTCTAAAGAATCATGTAAAGTAATGAAAGAGGGTGGTAGTTTATTAACTCTTACTTATGAGTCAACTAAAGCTATTCCTAATTATAATGTTATGGGGGTTTGCAAATCTGCATTAGAAGCTAGCGTAAAATATTTAGCAAGAGATCTCGGTCAAAAAAAAATTAGAGTTAACGCTATAAGTGCAGGTCCAATAAAAACTTTGGCCGCATCTGCTATAGGAGATGCAAAATTTTTGTACAAATGGAATGAGGATCATTCCTTTTTAAAGAGAAACGTAGATATTCATGATGTTGGGAATTCCGCTTTATACTTACTTAGTAACCTTGCAGCTGGAGTTACCGGCGAAATTCACTACGTAGATGCTGGATATAATAAAGTTGGGATGCCTGATCCTAAGAATATGACTTAAGCTGAAGCTTGTTTCATTGATAATTTTACTTTCCCTCTATCAAATCCAACGACTTTAACAGAAACTTCATCTCCTTCTTTCACAACGTCAGCAACTTTTGCAACTCTTTTATCAGCTAATTCAGAAATATGTACAAGCCCATCTTGTTTTCCTAAGAAATTAACAAAAGCACCAAACTCCATAATTTTTACAACTTTTCCTTTGTAAATTTTTCCCATTTCAGGTTTAGCAATCAAACTTTTGATGAATTCAATAGCTTTATTTCTAGATGCTTCATCAGGTGCTGCAACTGTTACTTCGCCAGTATCTTTAACGTCAACTTTTGCACCGGATGTCTCTACAATCTCTCTTATCGTAGCTCCACCTTTTCCAATTACTGTTGCAATATCTTTTTTATCAACTTTAATGGTTTCCATTTTAGGAGTATGTTTTGAAAATTCTTTTCTTGAGGTTTTAATTGCCTTATTCATCTCACCAAGAATATGTTCTCTTCCACCTTTTGCTTGATCCAAAGCCTTTTCCATAATCTCGAATGTTATACCAGTAATTTTTATATCCATTTGGAGAGAAGTGATACCATCCTTAGTACCAGCAACTTTAAAATCCATATCTCCTAAATGATCTTCATCTCCTAAAATATCTGATAGAACTGAAAAATCATCACCTTCTTTAATTAATCCCATGGCAATTCCAGCTACAGGCTCTTTTATAGGTACTCCTGCATCCATCAATGAAAGCGAAGTTCCACAAACTGTAGCCATAGACGAAGATCCATTAGACTCAGTTATTTCTGAAACTACTCTCAATGTATAAGGAAAGTTCTCTTTTAAAGGTAAAGATGAATTGATTGCTCTCCAAGCTAATTTACCATGACCAATTTCTCTTCTTCCAGTTCCAACTCTTCCACATTCACCTACTGAAAAAGGTGGAAAATTATAATGCAACATAAAATTCGATCTTTGCATTCCCTCAAGACTTTCCAATCTTTGTTCGTCATCAGTCATTCCGAGAGTTGTCACGACTAAAGCTTGCGTCTCACCTCTTGTAAAAAGAGCTGATCCATGAGTTCTAGGAAGCACACCCACCTCACATTTAATTTGTCTAACATCTGCTAAACCTCTACCATCTATTCTTTTCTTATCTTTTAAGATTGCAGTTCTAACAATATCTTTTTCTAAAGACTTAAGTTGAGCCATAGCTTGATTTTCGGTAACATTTTCGTCCTCAGCAAACATTTCTTTACATTTAGTCTCTATTTCAGAAATAGCTGTAGACCTTTTTTTCTTATCAATTTCTTTAAATGCGCTTCTTAGGTCTTTTTCAAATTTATCAGATATTTGCTTCTTAACAGAAGAATGATCTACTTCTTCCACTTTCCATTTTGGCTTTCCAGCTTTTTTTGCTAATTTTTCTATTGCTTCAATTATTGGCACAAATTTTTCATGTCCAAATTTTACAGCATCTAACATCACTTTCTCAGATAATCCTGAAGTTTCAGATTCTACCATTAAAACTGCGTCTTTTGTTCCTGCTACAACTAAATCCAATTCTGATTCTTTTAATTCTTCAATAGATGGGTTTAATAAATATTTTCCATCTTTATATCCAACTCTACTTGCACCTATAGGACCTTGAAATGGCAAGCCAGAAATAGCTAATGCCGCTGATGATGCAATAATAGACAAAATATCTGGTTGATTTTCACCATCGTACGATAATACTGTTGGAAGCAGTTGAACTTCATTCAAAAAGCTTGGGGGAAATAAAGGTCTTATTGGTCTATCAATTAATCTTGAAATCAAAGTTTCTGCTTCTGTGGGACGTGCCTCTCTCTTAAAATATCCACCTGGAATTTTTCCTGCTGCATAATATTTTTCTTGGTAGTTAACTGATAATGGAAAATAGTCTTGACCATCGTTTAATTTTTTTGCTCCAACAGCTGTTGCTATTACAACTGTTTCTCCTAATGTAGCTATTATAGCTCCGTCCGCCTGACGTGCTACTTTACCTGTCTCTAACGTTAATTTTTTACCATTAACTTCTATTTCTTCTTTATGTATTTTAAACATTATTTCCTTAAATTTAATTGTTTGATTACCTTTTGATAGGAATCAACATTTTTCTTTTTAAGGTAAGATAGGAGCTTCTTTCTTTTGTTTACTGATTTAGTCAAACCCAAAGTTGAATGTTTATCCTTTTTAAAATTTTTAAAATGCTCTGATAATTTTGTTATTTTATCCGTTAATAAGCCAATCTGTACCTCTGTAGAGCCCACGTCTTTACTATGCACAGCTAGTGATTTAATTGTATCTTTTTTTTTCTTTATCATTTTCTTTATTCTTCTTTATAATTTTCTCGATCTTTTCAGCATATTCAAATGAGTTATCTTCAACAAATGTGAGTTTAGGAAGAAACTTAATATCTAGCCTTTTAGATAAAGCTTTTCTAACAAGATGCGAGTACTCCGTCAAGATCCTTACTGTTTCCTTAGTATCTATCCCCCCTAAAGGAATAACATAAACTCTTGCTGTTTTTAAATCTGTTGTCATTCTCACTTCTGTTACTGTAATAAGTTTTGAGTTAATTGAGGGTATTTTTGCTTCATTTCTTAAAAAAAGTTCGCCCAGATTTTGTTTAACAAGCTCACCTACTCTTAATTGTCTTTGACTAAATGGTTTATTAGTAAATTGATTGCTCATCATGTTAAATTGATCTTTGCACTTTCTCCGCTAAATAAGACTCTATTACGTCTTTCTCTTTAAAATCTATAAAATCTTTAATACTTATACCGCACTCTAAACCTGTCCCAACCTCTTTGACTTGATTTTTTTCTCTGAAAATTGATAAAATTTCTCCGCTATATACAACAACCCCATCTCTTATAATTCTTGCTTTAGATTTACTTTTTATTTCCCCGCTTATCACTTTAGAGCCGGCTATCTTACCTGCTGTAGATACTTTAAAAATTTTCTGAATTTCTGCACTTCCTAACACGGTCTCTTTAATGTCCGGTTCTAACAGACCAGATAAAGATTTTTCTACATAATCTATTGCTTCGTAAATAATATTAAAATATTTTACATCAATTTTTTGCTCTTCTGCTAATTTTTTTGCCTCCCTATTAGGTTTTACATTAAATCCTATAAGAATCGCACTAGATGCTTTTGCCAAAGAAACATCTGTTTCATTAATCATGCCGATATCAGACAAGATAATTTTAGCTTCTACTTCTTTATGTTCAATTTTTGTTATAGCCATTTTTAAAGCCTCACTTGAACCTTGAACATCAGACTTAATAATAATATTTAATTCCTCTTTGTCTTTTTTGTCCTCAAATAAAGTGGTTTTATCTTTTGCCAATGTCTTGTTTTTAGTAGAATTATTTTTTCTAAATTCTGCTAATTTTTTAGCCTCGTCCTCATCCTCTGTCACAACAAATTCAGCTCCTGCGTATGCTGAGCTATTCATACCAAGAATTTCTACTGGCATAGATGGTAAAGCTTCGTTCACAGTTTTACCTTCATAATTAATCATAGCCCTAATCTTTCCCCATGTATCACCACATAAAAAGTAATCACCTCTTCTCAACTTTCCATTACTTATCAAAATAGTTGAAACTGGTCCTTTTCCTTTGTCAATTTTAGACTCAATAACCACACCCCTTGCCTTATCGCTATAGGAGGCTTTCAGATCCAAAATTTCTGACTGAAGCAGTATGCTTTCTTTTAATTTATCCAAATTTATTTTTTTAAGTGCTGAGACTTCTACAAATAAAGTATCACCGCTTAATTCCTCAGCAATCAACTCATGTTGCATCATATCATTTTTTATTTTGCTTATATTTTTTTCCGGCAAATCACATTTATTAATTGCCACGATTATCGGAACATTGGCTGCCTTTGCATGTTTAATTGCCTCTACAGTTTGAGGTTTAATACCATCATCAGCAGCAACTACCAGGACTACAATATCTGTTATTTTTGAACCCCTAGCTCTCATTTCAGTAAACGCCGCGTGTCCAGGAGTGTCAATAAAAGTAATTAGTTTTTTACTCTCTGTTTGAATTTGATACGCTCCAATATGTTGGGTAATACCTCCGTGTTCACCAGAAACAACATTGGAGTCTCTTAAGGAGTCAAGCAATGAGGTTTTCCCATGATCTACATGTCCCATAATTGTTACAACAGGTGGTCGAGTTTTAATCTCACCCTTGATTTGTTGATTAGATTTATCTTTTTCTATAGACGGTTTTTCTTCTAAAATTGGATTATGACCAAATTCCTTTACTATATATTCTGCTGTGTCTTTATCAATGTTGTGATTAATTGTTGCAACTACCTTCATGTTAAATAAAAACTTAATAATATCACTTGATTTTTCAGCCATGCGATTTGAAAGTTCTTGAATTGTAATTTGTTCAGGAATTTTAACTTCTCTTATAACTTTCTTAAATTCTCGTTTATCTTCTCCCTCTGGTTTCTTTTTCTCCTTTAATCTAGCTCTTTTTACAGAAGCTAGACTTCTTTGTTTAATCTCTATTTCTTCTACATTTAATGCTCTTGAAACTGTTAATTTGAAATCACGTTTATCGACAGGTCCTTTAAGTTTTAGTTTACTTTTACCTGCGGGATTATTATCTTTTTTGATAAAGTCTTTAGTGGCTTGTTGCTCTATAAATTTTCTAGCAAAGTTTTTTCTCTTTACTTCAGGATTAAAGTTTGGTGCTGAAGAAGGTTTTTGAAAAGGTTTATTGACTTTAAAATTTTTTTTTTTCTCTACTGAAAAAGATTTTTTGCCGGTTGTAGAAATAGATGACGTATCAATTTTCTTTTTTAAATTAGACGATATAGTGAGTGTTTTTTTTTTATCTTTATCCATAACATTATTTATAAGCAATCTCTCTCGCTGCCATTATGAGCTCATCAGCTTCTTTCCTGGACAATGAAAATTCTTCAAGATAACCATCAATTCTAATTTTTTTTCCTCTTATTTCATCAAACCCTCCGATTAATTCATCTGATGAAAGATCAGCGAAATCGCTTAACTTTTTTATGTTCTTTTGACCTAATATTACTAGCATTCCCTGGGTCATGCCTTTAAGATTTATTAGTTTCTCTTCCACTCCTAATTCTTTCAATTTTAAAGCAACTGCTTCTTTTTCTTTAACTAAAGTTTCTTTTGACCTTGTTATTAATTCTTTAGCTGTCTCTTCATCTATAGCGTCTATTTTTGAAATATCTTCTGGGTTAGATTGCGCGATCTCTTCAATTGAAATAAAACCTTCTGAGACTAGAAGTTGGCCTAATGTTTCATCAACCTCTAAGTTTTTAATTAAAGTTTCAGTTCTCTCCTTAAATTCAACTTGCCTTCTCTCTGAATCTTCTTTGTCTGTAAGAATATCAATTTCATAGTTAGTTAACTTCGAGGCTAATCTTACATTTTGGCCTCTTCTTCCGATTGCTTTACTTAAATTTTCTTCACTTAAAATTATATCTATCCTTTTATTATCTTGATCTATTAGTACCCTTTGTATTTCTGCAGGAGATAAAGACTCTGAGATTAAAGTCGGTAAATCTTCAGTCCATTTAATAATATCAATTTTCTCTCCATGTAACTCATTAACAATTGTTTGTACTCTACTTCCCCTCATTCCCACGCAAGCTCCAACTGGATCTATAGATGAGTCTTGCGAATGTACACATATTTTAGCTCTACTACCTGGGTCTCGAGCAACAGATTTAATTTCAATAGTTCCCTCGTAAATTTCTGGAACCTCTTGAAAAAATAACTTTGCTAAAAACTGTGGATGAGCCCTGGATAAAAATATTTGGTGACCTTTAAATTCTTTTTTAACTTCATAACAATAAGCTTTTACACGATCTCCAGTTTTTAAAATTTCTCTTGGTATTAATTCGTCTTTTTTAATCACACCTTCTGCTTTACCTAAATCGACTATTACATTACCGTATTCTAATCTTTTTATAATGCCACTTAATATTTGACCTTGCTTGTCTATAAAATCTTCATATTGTCTATTTTTTTCCGCTTCTCTAACTCTACTACTGATGACTTGTTTAGCACTTTGCGCAGCAATACGTCCAAAATCTATTTGCGGTAATTCTTCAAAAATTTTATCACCAATTTTTATTACTTCATTTTTAGGGTAATTTTTTTGAGCATCCTCTAAGGTAATTTCTCTAGAAGGATCTTCCACTTTTTCAACAATATTTAGGACTTTTTGAATTTTTATATCTCCACTTTCTCTATCAATTATAACTTCTATATTATTATCATTTCCGAATTTAGTAAGAGCTGCTTTTTGGATAGCGCTTTCCATAGAACCAATCACTAATTCTTTATCTATGGATTTTTCATTTGCGACTGCTTCCACAATCCTTAAAAGTTCTAGTTTATCTAACCCTCGATTTAACATTTTATTGCTCCTAAAAAAAAATGGGCTAGTGCCCATTTTGAAATTTAAAATTTAATAGCTTTTTAAAAGAAAATTATAGTTTTTTCAAGATCACAATTTAAATAAGTCCACTTTATCTGTTTTTTCCCATGTAAATTCACCCTTATTAGTAGGCTTCCTACCAAAGTGACCATAAGAAGAAGTAATCTCATAAATAGGATTATTTAACTTTAATAACTCTCTTATACCTCGGGGTGATAAATTAAAATTTTTTTCAATAATAGATTTTATTTTATCGACTTTTTCTGAATCTTTATCAGCAAGTTTAATAAAAATTGACAAAGGTTTAGATACTCCAATCGCATAAGCTAGTTGAATAAGACATTTTTCAGAAACACCTGCTGAAACAATATTTTTCGCTAAATATCTTGAAGCGTAGGCTGCTGACCTGTCAACTTTTGTAGGATCTTTACCCGAAAATGCACCACCACCATGAGGTGCAGCTCCACCATAAGTGTCTACAATAATTTTTCTTCCTGTTAGTCCAGTATCGCCATCAGGACCACCAATTATAAATTGCCCAGTTGGATTAATATAAATTTCTTTGGGGTTTATATCTGTTATATAATTATCTGGTATTGATTTTTTTATGTACGGGATTATTGCTTCTCTGACTTTCTCTTGATTTAAATCTTTAGAATGTTGAGTTGAAATAACGACTGAAGTAACCTTCACAGGTTTTTCATTTTCATATAGCATAGTAACTTGACTTTTAGAATCAGGTTCTATTCCTTTTAGAATTCCTTTTTTTCTATCATCTGCCATTAATCTTAAAATTTTGTGAGAGTAATAAATAGGTGCTGGCATCAATTCTTCAGTTTCATTACAAGCATATCCAAACATAATTCCTTGATCGCCAGCCCCTTCATCTTTGTTATCTTTAGAATCAACTCCCATAGCTATGTCTGCTGATTGTTCGTGCAGGTGTGTTTCTATATCAGCAGTTTTCCAACTAAACCCCTCTTGATCGTAACCAATATCTTTTATACAATTTTTTACTTTAGAAATTAATTCATCTTTTTCAATTTTAGGACCTCTTGTTTCTCCAGCTAAAACAACTTTATTTGTCGTAGTTAATGTCTCACAGGCAACTCTGGAAAATGGATCTTTTGACAAATAAGAGTCAACGACCATATCCGAAATTCTATCACAGACTTTATCGGGATGACCTTCTGAAACCGACTCACTGGTAAATAAGTAATTATTTTTTTTCATTTTTTTTTTTGTAAATAAAAAAGATTAAAAGATATGTAGATAAAAGAATAAAAAAGATCAAATCATTTTTATTTTTTTTTGAATTTATCAACGGTACTTCTAGCTCTATATTTCCAGCTTCATTTCGATTAAGTTCTTTAATTACATTCCCTTTATTATCAATTATTGCGCTTACGCCTTGATTTGCAGATCTTAAAAGAAATGTATTATTTTCTATTGCTCTAAAAATTGATTTTACAAAATGTTGGTCAGGACCTATTGTTTTTCCAAACCATGCATCCTCTGAAATATTTATAATAAGATTTGAGTCAGCTTTAGATTTTTGTATTAATTCAGTAAAAATGATTTCATAGCATATTAATGGTAAAATATTTAAATTTTTAATTGATATTAAACTATTATTTTTTCCTTTTAAGAAGGATCCATATCCCTCTGTAATTTTTTTTAAACCAAAGTTATTTAATATTTTTTCAAGTGGTAAAAATTCTCCAAACGGTACTAGCTTTAGTTTGTCGTAGCTTTGCATCACTTCAAAATTATTATTAATCAAAAACATACTGTTGAAAAAATTACCAGTTTTTTTTTCTATTTTGTTAGCACCAAAAATGATTAGGTGCTTATCTGAAAAATTATTTTCTAGTAACTTGCTAAAAATTTTTAATTCATCAAAACTATATCCACTAAAAACTCCCTCTGGCCATATAAATAAAGTTTTACGCTCTAGATCTGGATTGCTATATCTGATTAATTTTTTTAATCTTTTTTCAATTTCTTTTTTGCTTAAACCATATTTTAATTCAAAATTTGGAGATACGATTTTTACATAAATTGAATCATTAGACTCTTTTAAAAATTTTTGATTATTATTTATTTTGTAATTACCATAAATATAAAAAAATAAAATAATTAGGCCAGTTAATAGAAAAACAAGTATCTTTTTTATTATACTGATTCTAAAAAAAAGTATTACAGGCATAATAAATAAACTTATGGCAATCAAGTTATACACAAATAATCCTGTAAGATTTAAAATTTGTAAAATTTCAGTTAACCAGCTGGTGCTATAAGCCCATAGATTCCATGGAAATCCAGTGAATAACTTAGCTCTTAAATAATCTGATAATGCTAAGCCCCCAGAAAAATATATTAATGATATAAAATTAAACTTTATATAAGGACCAATAAGTAAAATTGTAAAAGCGTTGAATAAGCTAAGGAAAAGTGGAATTAAAATTAAGGCAATCGGAATTAAAAATTTAAAGTTATCGTCAAAAGTTAATGAATTTGTGATCCATGAAATACCAGAAAAATAAAAACCGAATCCAAAAAATAATCCAAGCAAAAATAGATTTTTTTTATATGGTTTTTTTCTATAAAATCCCTTAGATTTTTTATTTATATAAACCGTGAGATAAAAAAGTAACGGTAAAATAATAAAGTTTAAGATTGTTAAGTTAAATGGTTCAAAAGACAGTACTGATAACGAACCAATGATAAATGGAATAAAATATAATACTACAAATCGATTTCTAAGAAAAATTTCAAGCATTAATCAATTTTAAGTATTTTTTTTCTTTTTGATTCATTTTTAAAAAATCTTTTTCTCGTTTATGCTCATAACCAAAAAGATGTACTAGACCGTGTATCCAAAGACGATCAAATTCTAATTTAAAGCTTTTTAAATTTTTATTTTCCACCTTATTAAAATTGATTATTATATCTCCCAAGTAAATCTCTTTTTCTTTCTTTAGTATAGAATTCAATTCTTTTTTTGATTGAAATGGAAAAGATAAAATATCTGTCGATTTATTTTTTTTTCTAAATTTATTGTTGAGATATTTTATTTCATTATTATTTGACAATAATAATGTGCAGTAAATATTTCTTTTATAAAATTTTTTTTCGAATTTATTGATCTTATTAATTTTTTTGTTGATATAAATAACTGGATTTTTAATTGATTTGTACCAGTTATTATTATTCGTAATTACATTAATCTTTATCATCAATGCTTTTATTTTGATAAGCTTTAATGATTTTAGAAACTAGAGGATGTCTTACAACATCGTTATGGTCAAACTCGATTATTTTAATTTCATTAAGATCCTTAAGGATATTTTTTGATTTAATTAAACCAGATTCCCGTTTATTGATTAAGTCAACCTGACTTGGATCACCATTTACAACTAGTTTAGAATTTTCACCTATCCTTGTTAAAAACATTTTAATTTGTGTTTCTGTTGCATTCTGAGCCTCGTCTAAAATAGCAAAACAATTTTTTAGTGTTCTACCTCTCATAAAAGCAAGCGGGGCTATTTCTATTTCACCTGTCTCAATCTTTTTTTCAATTTTATCTGCCCCGAAAAGCTCGTAAAGAGCGTCATACAAAGGTCTTAGATATGGATCAACTTTTTCTTTCATGTCGCCTGGCAAAAATCCTAATTTTTCACCAGCTTCTACTGCAGGTCTTGACAAGATAACTCTATCAATCTTTTTCTCCATTAATAATGTTATTGCGACCGATACAGCCAGAAAACTCTTACCTGTTCCTGCAGGACCAAGAGACATTATAATATCATTTTCTTTCAAAGCCTTTATATACTCTGATTGTTTTTCGGAACGAGCGATTACTGATTTTTTCGGAGTCTTTATTAATTGCTTAAAACTTTTAATATTAGAATCTTCCAACTTTAAATTTTTTTTCACAGAGGAAATTATATCTTCTTTTTCAATAATATTCGTTAAAAAATATTTGTTTATCAAAAATTTAATTGCGTCACAAAAAATTGCTAGTTTTTCTTTATTTCCTTTACAAGTTATAGAATTACCTCTGAAATAAACATCTGTGTTAGTCAATTTAGATAAATTTTTTAGATTTTGGTCGAATTGGCCAACTATAGCCATTAACATTTCATTATCGTTAACAGATATATTGACTGTTTCTTTATCAATTTTTTTAATAATTAAGTTTTGTTCTAATTTACTTATTTGAGACATTTAATTAAGCTGCAAAATTAGTTTGATTCAACTTTAAAAAGATTTCACCATACAATGTATTTTGATTTCCTTTTATAATTTTAACTTTTTTTATCGTACCCGCTAAATTACTATCATTTTCGACAATAACCGAATTAAAATGTTCATCTCTACCAAAATATCTATTTCCACTTTTCATCTTATTTTCAAATAAAACATTCACTGTTTTATTAATTAACTTTTTTCTGTAACTATTTTTTATATCTTCTGCAATAAGTTGAAATTCTATCAATCTATTTTTAGACTCACCATCATCTACCCTAGCTAAATCAAAAGCTGGAGTTCCTGGTCTTGGGCTAAACATGAATGAATAGGAGTTTATAAAACCGACTTTTTTTAATAATTTAACTGTACTTCCAAAATCCTCATTTGTTTCGCCGGGATAACCAATTATAAAATCACTAGAAAATTTGATCTCGGGCTTTACTTTAATAAGTTTTTTTAAAATCTCTAAATACTCTTCGACTGTATGTTTTCTATTCATTGCTTCTAATATTTTGTTAGATCCACTTTGTACAGGTAGGTGAATTAACGGCATTAACTTTTCACAATTTTTATGAGCATTGATTAAATCTTCTGTGAAATCCTTTGGATGTGACGTAGTATATCTAATTCTTTTCAAATCTTTGATTTTAGAAATTTCTAAAATTAAATCTGAAAGTTTACTCTTTTCAAAATTGTATGCATTTACATTTTGTCCAAGTAAAATAATTTCTCTTGCACCATTATCAACTAATTGATTTGCTTCTAAAACTAACTCTTTCATAGATCTGGAATATTCTGCACCACGTGTGTAAGGAACAACACAAAATTTACAAAACTTGTCACATCCCTCCTGAATTGTTAAAAATGAAGAAACTTTATTGTCAGTATTTTTTAAGGAATTTAAACTGTCAAATTTTTCTATAACATCAAACTCGGTTATATTGGTTTGTGATTTTATTTTCTCTAATCTTAAAATCGTTTGATTGATTTGGTGATAAGACTGTGGTCCTAAAACTGCATCAATATATTTTTCATTTTTTAAAAGGATGTTGCCTTCTGCTTGAGCGACACAGCCAGCAATTAATACAATAGGTTTGGGTTTGTTTCTAAATTTTTTTTTTAATCTACCTATGTCATGATAAACTTTATCAGTTGCTTTTTCTCTGATGTGGCATGTGTTTAAAACATAACAATCAGCTTCATTTAAATCTTTAGTGGGTTCGTACCTAATTTTTTTAGTCAAATCAAAAATACGATTGCTATCGTACTCGTTCATTTGACATCCAAATGTTTTAATGAAAATTTTTTTTTGCAAGTTATTTTTTTATTTTTGAACCATATAGTTCTAGTTTATGATCTACAAGATTGTAACCTAATTTTTTTGCAATTTTTTTTTGTAATTCCTCTATATCTTTATCAACAAATTCTACAATTTCCCCACTATTAATATCGATAAGATGATTATGATCATCATTGATTTCATATCGTGCTTTCCCTGCTTTAAAATCATGTTTGACTAATATTCCAGCTTCTTCAAAGAGTTTTACTGTTCTATATACGGTTGCAATACTAATTCTGTCATCTAAAGTAGAGACTCTTTTGTGTAGTTCATCTACGTCGGGATGATCTTTTGAACCATAAACTGCTTTTGACTCAGAAAGTACTTTAGCGATAGTTTTTCTTTGATCGGTAAGCCTTACGCCTTTTTGTTGACATTTCTCTTCAATTGCGTTCATTTATTTAATTTAACTTAAATATATTGGTTTAATCAAATTTTTTTGTAATAATTTTTTTTTAATCAAAAGCTCAATATTAGCAAGGTTAAATTGACCTAAATCTGAATTCTTATAGCCAAATAAGTTAGTTTTATTAGAAATTTTAAATCCTTTTGCCACCGCTAAAGAAGTCCTTAAAGAGGAAAAACTACCTGGGCCATTATTAACCAATATAGAAAAGTCATCATTAATTTTTACTTTGTATTTTTTAATCATATTTAATACACTTGAAACTAATTGATCATTATCAGTTTTTTTATCAAAATCATGGATATAAAAATTACTTTTAACTTTCAAACCAATTTGTTTTTCTTTACCTATGAAATTTAATATTAAAAAATCTTTTATCATTTATTTATTAACGAGTATTATATGTTTTCAAAACAATTTGTATTCAAATAATCAGCATAAAGGAATAGATGATTTTGGCATAATTTCATTAATGTATCATAGATTTGAGGAAAACAAATATCCCTCTACAAATATTAAGATAGACGATTTTAAGGAGCATTTAAGAATTATAGAGAAAAATAAAATAGAATTTATAAATCCTAAAGATTTTAAAAATGCGTTACAAAATAACAAATTACAAAGAAAAATTCTTCTTACAATAGATGATGGGTTTCTCTCTTTTTATAAAAATGCTTGGCCAATTCTTAAAGATAAAAGGATACCTTTTATACTTTTTGTTAGCACTAGAGAAGTTGGTGCTATTAATTACATGACCTGGGATCAAATTAGAGAAATAAGTAAGAATGATTTTGTAGAAATTGGTAACCATAGTCATACTCATGAATACCTTGCAGATAAAAGTAATGAATTAATTAAAGAAGATATTTCAAAATCCATTACTATTTTTAGGAAGAATTTGGGAAAAAATTCTGATTTTTTTTCTTATCCATTTGGAGAATACAGCAATGATTTTAAAAAAATAATAAAAGATTTTGGCTTTAAATATGCATTCGGACAACATTCTGGTGTGATAGATGAGACTAAAGATTTTTATGAATTACCTAGATACCCAATTAATGAAAAATATGGTGAAATTAAAAGATTTAAATCTTTAACTAAGACTTTGCCTTTTAAATATAAAAAGATTTATCCAGAGGAGAAATATATTCTGCAAGCTAAAAACCCCCCGAAAGTAAAAATAGAATTTTACGAAAATATAAAAAACCTAAACTCTGTGAGTTGCTACTCAAATGAAGGTAACAAATGGAGACAATCTGATACTAAATTTGAAAGTTCTAATACTTTGATAATTAATATTGCAGAAAAATTTGTTGGTGAAAGAGGTCGTATCAACTGTTCTTTGAGAGATCAAAGTGGTTTATGGCGATGGCTAGGAATTCAGTTTGTGGTTGGTGAAAAATAGTTTAAGAAGATAATTCAATTTTTTTGACTGAATTCACTAATCTAACTGGTTCAAAATCCATTAACCTATTCTGTTTTATAATCTGATTTAATTTTTTTGTATATTCAGAACCTGTTTGAGCATAGTTATTTAATGTATCGGTTAGTTCCAATCCTTTAATTTTTTTATTTTTATCTCTTAAAGCTAATCTTTTTTCTCTAAATTTAGAATAACTTTTATGAGTGTTAAGATTATTTTGGTAAGCTTTTACTGAAGCTCTTAATATTGGAAATTTCAAAATTTTGTGACTCTTGTTACTTTCTCTATTTAATGGAGCTATTCCTTGACCGCTCCATGTCCATTGGCCAAAAATTGCATTACCTTCTAAAGCAAATCTAGATGTACCCCAACCACTTTCCTTTGCTGCCTGAGCTAAAGCAATTGATGTTGGAATAATATCCATCCTTTCGATTAATTCTTTTATATCCCCTTTTTTTACTTTGTACTCCAATAGTTTTTGTCTGAGCCACTGTTTTTCTAAATCTGTGGTAAATTTTTTATCTTTTATAATTATTAATTTTTCTCTATCTGCCAATATCCTTTCGTTTTCCGCTACTATAAGAGGTAGAACGATCTTAATAAATGTTTCCTTTTTAAGTTTAGTACTTTGAAGTGCATCAAGATCTCTAGGAAACTGCGTAAAATAAATTGGTTTTACTAATTTTTGTGATCGCACTTCACCCAGATCATATTCTACATCTTTAAAAAGATTTAAAACTGTCTCAGTTTTTAAATTTAAATTAGGTAAAATTACTTCATCAACATTTTTCCTCTTAACCT
>CACODU010000009.1 GCA_902626045.1 uncultured Pelagibacteraceae bacterium | reverse complement strand
TGAAATTTTAGAGAAATCTAAAATTCCTTTTAAAGAGCTATACTTAGTTGCGTCTAAAAAAAGTGCTGGAAAAACAATTAAATTTCGAAAGAAAGAAATCAGAATTGAAAATTTAGAAAATTATGATTTTTCTAAAGCCCAAATAACTTTTTTTGCTGCAGGTAGCCAAATTTCAAAAGAGTGGGTTCCTAAAGCTGCAAAAAAAACTATAGTGATTGATAATTCTAGTTATTTCAGAATGCAAACCAACGTTCCTTTGGTAGTCCCAGAGGTAAATGCTGATGCATTAAATAACCATAATAATATTATTTCAAATCCTAATTGTTCTACAATTCAAATGGTTCTTGCACTTAAACCTCTGCATGACGAGTATAAAATCAACAGAGTTATCGTTTCAACTTATCAAGCTGTATCAGGTGCAGGCAAAGCTTCGATGGATGAGTTGCTTGAACAAACAAAAAATTTTTTGGAAAACAAAAAAATTAATCCAAAAAATTTTACTAAACAAATTGCTTTTAATTTAATTCCACATATCGATACTTTTGATAGAGACGGTTATACAAAAGAAGAATTGAAAATGACAAATGAGACAAAAAAAATTCTCGATAATGAAATTAATGTTACTGCAACATGTGTAAGAGTGCCTGTTAGAACTGGACATTCTGAGTCCATAAATATTGAATTTGATAATTTATATGATTTTGAAAATGTTATAAAAATTTTAAGTAATGCGCCAGGCTGTAAAGTTATTGATGAGAGAAAAGATGGCGGATATATAACACCACTTGAAGCTGAGGAAGATTATACTACTTATATTTCTCGAATCAGGAAAGATAATTCTAATGTTAAAGCTATTAACATATGGGTTGTATCTGATAACTTATTAAAAGGAGCAGCTTTAAATACTGTTCAGATTGCTGAGCACTTAGTGAAAAAATTATAACTTTAGTTTATAAGTCTTGTATGGAAGAAAAAAATAATCCTTTAAGTCCACACCTTCAAATTTATAAATGGCAAATATCTTCCTTGCTTTCTATTACACATAGAATAGTTGGAGTAATAAATATTTTTGCTTTTACAATAATTTGTTTTTGGACTTTATCCTTATTACTTGGAGCTGAGAGTTATCAAATAATTAATAATTTTTTCAAAAGTTTTTTTGGAAAGTTTGTAGTTGTTGGACTTTGTTGGACTTTTAGTTTTCATATTTTGAATGAGTTAAGACATTTAACTTGGGATCTAGGATACGGTTTTGATTTAAAAGTTTCAAAGGTCACTGGAGTTTTGGCTTTAATTGGATCATTTGTGTTGACAATCTTATTTTATTTAATTGGAAAAAATTTTTTTTAATATGCATATTTCTACAAAAAAATGGTTATTTACAAAAATAAGTTCTTTCATACTTATTCCCTTAATGACTTGGTTTATTTTAAATTTTGTCTCTATTTATGAGAATGATTATCAATCGGTAGCTTTTTTCTTTACTCAACAACATACAAAAATTTTGTTTTCAATATTTATCGTTGTTGCTTTCTTTTTTTCAGCTTTAACAATAAGCGAGATATTTGAAGATTATATTAAAGATAAAAAAATCAAAAATGTCGCAAATAAACTATTAAATATATTTGCTATAATAATGCCTTTAATAACTATTATAGGAATATATAATTTAGCATAATGAGCGCATATAAAATTATAGATCATGAATATGACGTTGTTGTTTTAGGAGCAGGAGGTTCTGGTCTTAGAGCAGCAGTTGGTTTATCAGAAGCTGGACTAAAAACAGCCTGCATTTCAAAAGTCTTTCCAACTAGAAGTCACACATCCGCAGCTCAAGGAGGTATTTCAGCTGCGCTTGGAAATATGGGAGAAGATGATTGGAGATGGCATATGTATGATACAGTTAAAGGCTCTGACTGGTTAGGTGATCAGGATGCTATAGAATATTTATGTAAAGAGGCTCCAAGAGCAGTAGTTGAATTAGAAAGATATGGTGTTCCATTCAGTAGAACAGACGATGGAAAAATTTATCAAAGACCATTTGGAGGAATGACTAAAAACTACGGGAATGGTACAGCGCAAAGAACATGTGCTGCTGCTGATAGAACTGGCCATGCAATTTTACACACTCTTTATGGTCAGGCATTAAAACACAATACAGAATTTTTTATTGAATATTTTGCTTTAGATTTAATAATGAAAAATGGTGAGTGTAAAGGAGTAATAGCTTGGAACTTAACAGATGGAACTATTCATAGATTTAGGGCTCACATAACTATAATTGCAACAGGTGGTTATGGAAAAGTTTATTATTCAGCTACTTCAGCACACACTTGTACAGGAGACGGGAACGCAATGGTATTAAGAGCTGGATTGCCTTTACAAGATATGGAGTTTGTACAATTTCATCCTACAGGTATTTACGGAGTAGGATGTCTAATAACTGAGGGTGCAAGAGGCGAAGGTGGTTTCTTAGTAAACGGTAAAGGTGAGAGATTTATGGAGCGTTACGCGCCTAACGCAAAAGATTTGGCTTCAAGAGATGTAGTAAGTAGATCGATGGAGATGGAAATTAATGAAGGCAGAGGAGTTGGTAAAGAAAAAGATCATATAAATTTACATCTAGATCATTTGGATAAAGAGGTTTTAGAAGAAAGACTTCCTGGGATATCAGAGGCTGCAAAAACTTTTGCAAATGTCGATGTAAATAAACAACCAATTCCAGTTGTGCCTACGGTTCATTATAATATGGGTGGTATACCAACGAATTATAAAGCAGAAGTATTAACTTTAAATGGTTCAGAAAAAACAGTTCCTGGATTAATGGCAATAGGTGAAGCAGCATGCGTATCAGTCCACGGAGCCAACAGATTAGGATCAAATTCTCTAATTGATCTTGTAGTATTTGGAAGAGCTGCCGCTAAAAGAGCAGCAGAACTTGTTAAACCAGGCATGGCTCACGAAGAAGTTTCTAGTTCTGAAACGGATAAATGTTTGAGTAGATTTGATAAAATCAGAAACTCTTCGGGCTCAACAAAGACTTCAGAATTAAGATTAAATATGCAAAAGACAATGCAATCAAAATGTGCTGTATTCAGAACTGAGAAAACACTAAAAGAGGGTGTTGATCAAATTAGAGAGCCTTTTGAAGGAATAGAAGATATTTCTGTTAAAGATAAATCTCTTCTCTTTAACACAGATTTAGTTGAGACTTTGGAGTTCGATAACCTGATTAGACAAGCGCTTACGACTATGGATTCAGCTTATAGCAGAAAAGAAAGTAGAGGCGCTCATGCCAGAGAAGATTATAGTAAAAGAGATGATAAAAACTTTATGAAGCATACTCTAGCTTGGCAAAATGGTAAAAAGGTAGAAATAAAATATAGAGATGTGCATTCAAGAACTCTTACAAATGATGTACAATATTTTCCACCTAAGGAAAGAGTTTATTAAGAATGGGTCAATTTAACTTGCCTCCAAACTCAAAAATAGAAGTTGGTAAGTACTACAAAGACGAAACAAATTCGAAAAATTTAAAAAAAGTTAATGTTTATAGATGGGACCCATCTAGCGGACAAAATCCAAGAGTTGATACTTTTGAGGTAGACATGGATACATGTGGACCAAAAGTTTTAGATATTCTATTTAAAATAAAAAATGAAATCGATCCATCACTTACATTTAGAAGATCATGCGCGCATGGAGTCTGTGGTTCCTGTGCCATGAACATAGATGGTGTTAACTCCTTAGCTTGCATAAAATCACATACAGATATAAATGGTGATCTTAACGTTTACCCTCTACCGCATTTGAAAGTAGTAAAAGATTTAATTGGTGATTTAAGCACACTTTATAAACAGTATGAGTCGATTAAACCTTGGTTGCAAACTGAACAAACCGGAAAGGAAAAGGAAGAATTAAGACAATCTCAAAAAGATAGAGAAAAACTAGATGGGTACTACGAATGTATACTTTGTGCTTGCTGTTCAACTTCATGCCCAAGTTATTGGTGGAATGGTGATAAATATTTAGGACCAGCAGTACTCCTTCAAGCATATAGATGGATAAATGATAGTAGAGACGGAGACAAAAAAGAAAGATTGAAGAAAGTAGCTGATGAATTAAAATTATATAGATGCCATACAATAATGAATTGTACAAATTCTTGTCCAAAAGGATTAAATCCTGCAAAAGCTATAGGATCTATTAAGAAAATGCTTGCAACAAGCTAAAAGCTTATTTATTCAATATCATCATGAAAACTATAGAACACTTTGTTGGAGGAAAATTATTTAGTGGGGATTCAAATAGAACAAGTAAAGTTTTTAATCCTGCTACAGGCGAACAAACCGCAAAGGTAAAATTAGCTTCTACTAAGGACGTAAACCAAGTAGTTGCAAATGCAAAAAAAGCTTTTGAAAATTGGGCTAATAAGCCACCGCTCCAACGAGCAAGAGTAATGTTTAAATTTAAAGAGTTAATTGAGAAAAATTCAGACGAACTTACTAAAATTATAGTTTCGGAACATGGGAAAGTTTATGAGGATGCCAAGGGTTCACTCACAAGAGGTTTAGAAGTTGTTGAGTACGCCTGCGGTATACCACAAATGCTTAAAGGCGAGTTTACAGAGAATGTGGGATCTAGCGTTGACAGCTGGTCTATTCGTCAACCTCTTGGTGTTTGTGCAGGTATAACACCATTTAACTTTCCTGCTATGGTGCCAATGTGGATGTTTCCTATGGCTATTGCTTGTGGAAATACATTCGTTTTGAAACCATCTGAAAAAGATCCGTCTTGTTCAATGAGGCTAGCAGAACTTTTAAAAGATGCTGGTTTACCTGATGGAGTTTTTAATATTGTAAATGGAGATAAGGAAGCAGTAGATGCTTTAATAAGTAATAAGGATGTTGTGGCTATGAGTTTTGTTGGTTCTACACCAATCGCAAAATATATTTACGAGAATTGTGCAAAAAACGAAAAAAGAGTACAAGCTCTGGGTGGAGCAAAAAATCATTGTGTTGTAATGCCAGATTGTGATTTAGATCAAGCAGTTAACGGTTTAATGGGCGCTGCATATGGCTCAGCAGGTGAAAGATGTATGGCTCAGTCGGTAGCGGTTGCAGTAGGCGGAATTGGAGATAAACTTGTAGAATCTTTAGCAAAAAAAGTCGAAGCACTAAAAGTTGGTCCAGGTATGGATAAACTATCTGAAATGGGACCGTTGGTGACAAAAGAGCATTTAGCAAAAGTTAAAGGCTATGTTGATATTGGAGAGAAAGAAGGAGCAAAATTAATTGTGGATGGAAGAAATTTTAAATTACAAGGTTATGAAAATGGATATTATATAGGTGGCTGTCTGTTCGATCATGTGAAAAAAGATATGAGAATTTACAAAGAAGAAATTTTTGGCCCTGTATTATCCGTTGTAAGAGCTAAAGATTTTGATGAAGCTTTACAACTTGTTAATGATCACGAATTTGGAAATGGCGTAAGCATATTTACAAGAGATGGTGATACGGGAAGGACGTTTTCTAATAAAGCTAAGATTGGCATGGTTGGAA
This sequence comes from uncultured Pelagibacteraceae bacterium, assembly GCA_902626045.1. Taxonomy (GTDB): domain Bacteria; phylum Pseudomonadota; class Alphaproteobacteria; order Pelagibacterales; family Pelagibacteraceae; genus Pelagilacustribacter. Next base: position 23,013 of record CACODU010000009.1, on the reverse strand, counting down.
TAAATATTCCAATACCAGTACCAATGGCGTTTCATAGCTTTGGTGGATGGAAGAGATCTTTGTTCGGAGATCAGCACATGCACGGGCCAGAGGGAGTAAGATTTTATACTAAATTAAAAACTATTACCTCAAGATGGCCAACTGGCTTAAGATCTGACCCTGAGTTTGTTATGCCGACAATGAAATAAACATCAATGAAAAAAAAAATAACGTTAATTGGAGCTGGACAAATAGGAGGTACATTAGCTCACCTTATAGCCTTAAAAGGTTTAGCAGATGTAGTTTTATTTGATGTTGCTGCAGGTTTGGCAAAAGGAAAAGCTTTAGATATTGCTCAATCATCTCCAGTGAACGGATTTAATGTTAATTTATCTGGAACTGATAATTATCAAGATACAAAAAATTCTGATGTAATTATAATTACTGCCGGTGTTCCTAGAAAACCAGGTATGACAAGAGATGACTTGCTAGGAATTAATCTAAAAATTATCAAACAGGTTGCTGAAGGAATAAAAAAAACATCGCCAAATGCTTTTGTTATATGCATTACTAATCCTTTAGATGTAATTGTTATGGCTCTGCAAAAATATTCTGGGCTACCTAAAAATAAAGTTGTTGGCATGGCAGGTATATTAGACTCTTCTCGGTTTATTTACTTTCTTTCTCAAGAATTGAAAGTACCTGTAAATAAAATTAAATCTTTTGTTTTAGGCGGTCACGGGGACACTATGGTTGCAATGTTGGGTTCAACAGAGGTAGAAGGTAAGAAAATTACTGAACTAGTTAAAGAAGGTAAATTAACTAAAGAGAGGTTAGCACAGATAGTTGATCGAACAAAAAAAGGAGGCGCAGAAATCGTAAAATATTTGGAAAAAGGCTCAGCATTTTATGCTCCAGCTGCTTCGGGAGTTGAGATGGCAGAGTCGTATTTAAAAGATTTAAAAAAACAACTTCCGTGTGCAGTTCATCTAAATGGAGAATATAACACAAAAAATATTTACGCTGGTGTGCCAGTAATAATTGGATCTAGAGGTGTTGAAAAAATTATTGAATTAAATCTTACTCCAGATGAAGAAACAAATTTTAAAAAATCAGTTGAGTCTGTTAAAGATTTATTCGATGCTGCAAAAAAAATTGATCCAGAGCTTAAATAACATCCTATTAAAAAGAAATTATTATATTTTTTTATTAATAATAAGTTCATTTTTCTTTACGTTCTATTATGGTTTTATTGGTATCTTCCCAATCGATAGTTTTTTAATATACGATGCAGGTTATAAGCTTTTAAATGGATATCACCCTTTCAGAGATTATTGGTCTATCACTGGGCCGATATTAGATTATATCCAATTTATTTTTTTTAAATTATTTGGAATTAATTGGTTTAGTTATGTATTGCATGCAGCCGTATTAAATTTATTTATAACACTTACCTTTTTTTATTTTTTTATACATTTAGGAATTAAGACTAGTTACAGTTTTCTTTACTCTATTAGCGCATCAATTTTGGCTTATCCATCAGTAGGAACACCTTTTATGGATCATCATGCAGTAATTTTTTCTATAACGTCTGGCATATTTTTATTTTTAGCGTTTTTAAAAGATAAACCTATTTTCTGGTTCTTGGTTCCTGTATTTCTTTTTGCATCATTTTTATCTAAACAAATACCATCTGCTTACTTACTTTTATTATTTTTTTTATTTATTCTTATATTTTGGATTTTTTTTAAGAAAAAAAATTACAAATTTTTGGTTTATTTAATATCGGGGTCAATTTTATCATTATTTGCCTTCATATTATTTATTTTGATAAATAAAATACCTCTAAATAGTTTTTTAATTCAATACATTTTCTATCCTTTAGAAATAGGCAAAGATAGAAGTTCAAGTATTAATTATAACTTTAACAATGTCTTTTCTCAATTTAAGTTCATTTACTTTTCCATGATACCTTTAATTTTTATTCTTTTTAGATTTAAAAAAAACAAACCTAATTTGGAAATTAAAAAAGATTACTTTTTATTAATATTTACATTATTAATGGTAAGTACATTTATATTAGGACAAATATTTACAAAAAATCAAATTTTAATATTTTTTTTGATACCTTTTTTAATCGGTGTGTCACATTTTTTTTGTAACAAATATCTCAATAAAAAATTTATTTTAATTTTCTTAGTTTCAATTCTTATTATTTCAACAGTAAAATTTCATTTACGATTTAATGAGAATAAAAAATTCATGGAATTAAACAACGTAGATTTAAATCTTGCCGTTGAAGCTGAAAATTTTGATAAATCATTAAAAGGCTTAAAATGGATTACACCCTACGATATAAGTCCAGCAGAAGAAATTGAAAATCTAATTGAAATTAAAGAAATTATTTTATCTGATAAATCAAAAAAAATTATAATAACTGACTATCAAATTTTTCCCTCAATTTTAAAACTAAAAAATATAGCCCCAAATAAATGGTTTGACCCTTTGAGTGTACCAAGTAGAGACAATAAATATTTTAATACCTATAAAAATTTTTTTATTGAAAGCTTAAAGAGACAAAAAATAAAAACTTTATTCGTAACTAAAAATAAAGAAAGGTATTTAAAAAATATGTTTAATAATGACTGTTATGTAAAAGTAAATATAAATAAAAACTTATCGAAATTTATTATAGAAAAATGCATTTATTAGAGTCAAGCTAAGTAACACTTTTGATTATAGATAAATTAATTTTTTTTGGTTTTAGAAAAATATTTATTCCCGCTAAAACTAAATTAATTATTAAAAAAAATGAAATTATTATAATTTTAAATTTAATATCATCAAAAAAAAGTAAAGTTAAAACTAGTAAAAAAAAAGTTCTAAAAAAAACTGTTTTGTAAAAGACAGAAATTATCTTCACAGCATGTAATATCAAAAATTCTAGATTTACTTTTGAGTTTCCAAAAAATCTCTTGTTCTTTTTTATCTTTACAAAAAAAAACTTATTATAATTCTTAAGTACTCCTGATGAATAAGCTAAATATAAATTGTTATTATAAAGAATTCTATTTAATAAAAATGATGGAAATGAACTAAAATTACCATAATTAATATATTTTCCTGTTAAAATAAAAGTAATTATTAAACGAAATTGATTTAGAGCTTTTAAAAAATTATTTTCTGTTCTTTTTTTTCGTGAAGCAAAAATGAAGTAATCTTTTTTTAAATTTACTAAATTTATTAGCTTCTTAACCATTTTCGGATTATCTTCGCCATCAGAATCTAAAATAGATATTATTGTCTCTTTATTTTTTTTCTTAATTATTTTTTGTAAATATTTTAAGCCAAAAAAAATCGCTTTTTGACTACCGACATTTTTACTTAAATTAAGTACACTTATTTTTTTAAAATTAGAATATTTTTTATTTAAGACAAACTTTTTTGAGGAAAAATCATTCACTATAATTATGAGGTTATTTGATTTTAAAGTTTTAAAGCTTTGATTAAGAATTTCTAAAACTTTTTTTAAAGAGTCCCAATCATTGTAGACAGGTAATATTACATAATTTTTTTTCATAAATATAAAATAAATATAAATTTTAATTGCTTATAAACTTATATTAACTATAAATGATAAAAAAAAAAATAATTAATGAACATTCACGAATATCAAGCAAAAGAGATTTTAAAAGAATTTGGAGCTCCCGTATCAAAAGGAATAGTTATTTTCAATTTAAATGAGCTAGAAAAGAAAATTTCTCAACTGAAAAGTAAAGAATATGTATTAAAAGCACAAATTCATGCTGGTGGAAGAGGAAAAGCCGGTGGTGTAAAATTAATTAAAAATCTTCCCGACCTCATAAATGAGTCAAAAAAAATGATGGGAAAAATTTTAGTTACTCATCAAACAGGCCCAGAAGGAAAGCAAGTGAAAAGACTTTATATAGAAGAAGCCTCGAATATTTCAAAAGAATTTTATTTATCATGTCTGGTTGATCGGGAGACTTCTAAAATTGCTTTTATAAGCAGCACAGAAGGTGGCATGGACATAGAAAAAGTTGCTCAAGAAACACCAGATAAAATAATTACAAATAAGATAGATCTTAATGAAAGCGGACCTAATAATGATGAAATAGAAAAAATAATTTCAGTCTTCAGACTTAGTAAAAAACAAAAACAAATAGCATACAAACTAATAAAATCTCTATATGAGATAATAATTTCAAAAGATGCAAGCTTAATTGAAATTAATCCATTAATACTAACAAAATCTGACGAGTTAATTTGTCTAGATGCTAAAATGAACTTCGATGACAATGCTATTTTTCGTAGACCAGAAATATACGAGCTTAGAGATTTAAATGAGGAAGATCCAACTGAAATAGAGGCAAGCAAATATGATCTCGCATACATTAAATTAAATGGTTCAATAGGTTGTATGGTCAATGGAGCTGGTTTAGCTATGGCAACAATGGATATAATTAAACTTTACGGTAAAGAGCCTGCAAATTTTTTAGACGTGGGTGGTGGTGCATCCAAAGAAAAAGTAGCTGCTGCCTTCAAATTAATTTTGTCGGATAAAAATGTAAAAGGTATATTGATAAATATATTTGGAGGAATAATGCGATGCGATGTTCTCGCTCAAGGCGTAGTTGATGCTGCAAAAGAAATCAACCTTAAAGTTCCTCTAGTTGTAAGATTAGCTGGCACCAACTTCAAAGAGGGTAAAGCAATATTAGATAAATCGAATTTGAAAATATTGTCAGCCTCAGATTTAAATGATGCTGCGAAAAAAATTGTTGAGGCAATTAAATAATGTCAGTTTTAATAAACAAAAATACAAAAGTTATTTGTCAAGGTTTTACTGGGACTCATGGAACATTTCATTCTGAACAAGCTTTAAAATATGGAACAAAATTAGTTGGAGGTGTTACCCCAAAAAAAGGTGGTCAAAAACATTTGGGTTTACCAGTTTTTAATAGTGTTGAAGAAGCAAAAGAAAAAACATCTGCTGATGCTACAATGATTTATGTGCCTCCAAAATTTGCCGGTGCTGCCATTATTGAAGCTATTGAAGCTAAGATAAAATTAATAGTTTGTATAACCGAAGGAATACCAATTTTAGATATGCTCAAGGTAAAAAAAGTTTTGAATAAAAGTAATTCAAGGTTAATAGGACCTAATTGTCCAGGTATAATTACACCAGAGGAATGTAAAATTGGTATAATGCCGGGTAGTATACATAAAAAAGGTAATGTTGGAATAGTTTCAAGATCAGGAACATTAACTTATGAAGCAGTAGCACAAACATCCTTAAATGGTATGGGTCAATCTACTTGCATTGGAATAGGTGGCGATCCAATTAACGGAACAAATTTTATTGATTGTTTAGAACTTTTTTTAAAAGATGATGAGACAAAATCAATTGTCATGATTGGAGAAATAGGTGGTTCAGCAGAGGAGGAGGCTGCAGAGTTCCTAAAAAAAGAGAAAAAAAAGAAGCCCATGGTGGGTTTTATTGCCGGTTTAACAGCGCCCCCAGGCAGAAGAATGGGTCACGCTGGAGCTATAATTTCTGGTGGAAAAGGAGGTGCCGAAGACAAAATTGAAATAATGAAATCCGCCGGAATTACAATTTCGAAATCACCAGCAGACATAGGTAAAACTCTTTATCAAAAACTTAATGGTTGATTTTTAATAATTTATGTTAGAATAAATTTTTAATGTCGTCTTCAAATAACAACACAATATACAAAAAGACATCCTTTTTAGCAGGAAATAACTCAGAATTTATTAATGAGTTCTATGCTGACTATATTTCAGATCCTAATTCGTTACCTGAGGGTTGGAAAAAATTTTTTGACGGATTAAGTGAGGATGAGAAGCTTATTTATGACAATTTAAAAGGTCCAAGTTGGTCTCCAGAAAAAAAAATAAAAAAGCCATTAGCAAAAATTAAAAATAATGAAGTCTTAGGTGAAAAATCTTCAGAGCTAGACTCGAGATCAATTAAGGAGGCTTCAAAAGACTCCGTTAGAGCTATCATGTTGATAAGAGCTTATAGAATTAGAGGCCATCTAATCGCAAATCTTGACCCACTATCAATTCAAAAAAAGAAAGAACACCCTGAATTGAAGCCAGAAAGTTATGGATTTAAAAAAAGTGATTATTCAAGAAAAATTTTCTTAGATGGTGTACTGGGATTGCAATATGCTGATTTAAATCAAATTCTAAAAATTTTAAAAAAAACTTACTCTTCTAATATTGGATATGAATTTATGCACATGGGTGACCCAGATGAAAAAGCCTGGATAAGAGATAGAATTGAAGGTCCAGAAAAAGATATTACTTTCACAAATAACGGAAAAAAGGCTATTCTAAATAAAATCATTCAAGCTGAAGGGTTTGAAAAATATTTACACGTAAAGTTTGTTGGAACAAAAAGATTCGGTTTAGACGGGGGTGAGTCTTTAATACCTGCATTAGAACAAATAATTAAAAGAGGAGGAAGTTTAGGGGCAAAAGAAATAAAGATTGGAATGCCACATAGAGGAAGACTTAATGTTTTAGCTAACGTGATGGGCAAGCCTTTTAAAGCAATATTTAGCGAATTTTTTGGAAAAACTGTAGGAGCTGGTAAAGATTTTGAGGGTGATGTTAAATACCACCTTGGAGCATCTTCAAATAGAGAGTTTGATGGAAACTCGGTACATATAAGCTTAACAGATAACCCATCTCATTTAGAGGCGGTAAATCCAGTTGTACTAGGTCAGGTTCGAGCAAAACAATTTTTTCATAAAGATAAATTTAGAAAAAAAGTTATTCCCGTGTTGATGCATGGGGATGCAGCTTTTGCTGGCCAAGGTATTGTTGCTGAATGTTTCGCAATGTCAGGTTTACCAGGACATAATATTGGGGGAACAATACATATAATTGTAAATAATCAAATAGGTTTCACAACAGCTCCAAGGTTTGCAAGATCATCACCTTATCCCTCTGATGTAGCAAAAACTGCCCAAGCACCTATATTTCATGTCAACGGAGATGATCCAGAAGCCGTCGTACACTGTGCAAAAATTGCTACTGAATATAGACAAAAATTTAATAGAGATGTTGTGATTGATATGGTTTGTTATAGAAGATTTGGTCATAATGAAGGTGACGAGCCTTCTTTTACACAGCCTATAATGTATAGAAAAATAAGGTCTCATCCGACTACTCTATCAATTTATGGAAAGAAACTAAGCAATGAAGGATTGACTTCCGATACCGTATTACAAGAAGAGAAAACAAAGTTTAAAAACTATTTGGAACAAGAATTTGAGTCATCGAAAAATTATAAGTCAGAGCTAAAGTGGTTTGATGGAGCGTGGTCAAGATTTAAACCTGGTCTTGGAAAAGACAAAAGAGGAGTAAGTGGTGTTGAGAAAAATAAATTATTAGAAATTGGTAAAAAAATTTCATCAATTCCTAAAGACTTTAGTGTTCATAAGACTTTAAAAAAAATATTTGACTTAAGGATGATTGCCTTAAAAGATGGTAAAGCAATAGATTGGTCAACTGCAGAAACCTTAGCTTTTGGAACTTTGCTAACCGAGGGATTTTCAGTCAGGTTATCAGGACAAGACTCAGGCAGAGGAACTTTTAGCCAAAGACATGCTGTTCTTAGAAATCAAGATAATCATGAAAGATACATACCTTTAAACAATATTTCAAAAGGTCAAAAAAATTTTGAGATTATTGATACTTTACTCTCAGAGCTTGCTGTTTTGGGATTTGAATTTGGTTATTCGCTATCAGAGCCAGAGACATTAGTTTTATGGGAAGCACAATTTGGGGATTTTGCTAATGGAGCACAAATAATAATTGATCAGTTTATTTCCTCTGGAGAGTCAAAATGGGGCCGAGCTAGTGGTTTAGTAATGTTATTGCCACACGGCTATGAAGGCCAAGGTCCCGAACATTCCTCAGCTAGGTTAGAAAGGTTTTTACAATTATGTGCCGGTGAGAATATTCAAGTAGTAAACTGTACTACGCCTTCAAACTACTTTCATGTTTTAAGACGTCAGATGCACAGAGAATTTAGAAAACCATTAATTATAATGACACCTAAGTCATTATTAAGACACAAAAAGTGTGTTTCAAATATCTCGGAGTTTTCAAAAAAAAGTACTTTCCATAGAGTTTTAGAAGACGACGCTTACTCAGAAATAAATAATTTATTAGCGCTTAAGAAAAGAGATGATCATATTAAGAAAGTAGTGATGTGCTCGGGTAAGATCTATTATGATCTGATCGAAGCTCGAGAAAAAATAAAAAATGATAAAGTTACTTTTGTAAGATTAGAGCAGCTTTACCCATTCCCTGCCAAAACATTAGCAAATGTGTTAAAGAGATATTCAAAAGCAGATTTTATATGGTGTCAGGAAGAACCAAAAAATATGGGTGCGTGGAATACGGTAAGAAATTATATTGATAGAACTTTAGAAATGATAAATTTTGGTGATAAATCCGTAAAATATGTTGGTAGAAAGGCAGCTTCATCTACTGCGACTGGAAATTTAAACAAACATCTTGCACAACAAAAAGAAATATTAGAAAAGATACTGAAAGAATAAATGACTGAAAAAATTACAGTTCCTACATTAGGAGAATCAGTAACAGAAGCAACAGTATCAAAGTGGCTCAAATCAAAAGGAGAAAAAGTGGTAGCTGACGAACCTCTTGTAGAGTTAGAAACTGACAAGGTTAATGTAGAGGTGCCATCACCTATAAGCGGTGTATTGGGCAGTATCTCTGTAAAAGAAGGCGAAACTGTAAATGTAGGCTCTCTATTAGGAACTGTTGAAAATTCAGCGAGCACAATTAAAAATGAAACAAAAGAAATAAACAATTATAATCCTCCAAAAAAAGAAAAAATTGAATCAAATCCCAAACTTTTTGAGGATAAAAAAATTTCTAAACAAAAAAAAATTAAAGAAAAAAAATTAGAAGAACCTGTTTTAAAATTAGATAATGAAGAACCATTAATCTTGGAACAAGTTCATGAAGAGAAAAGATCTCAAAAAATAGAAAAAAAAATCTCTCCAGCAGCAAGAAAAATGGCAATCGAGACTAAAGTTGATATTGGTTCTATTGAAGGTTCAGGAAAAAATGGCATAATTTTAAAAGAAGACGTAATGAGCATGATGGGATCCAAACCTTCGCCCTCTGAAAGAAAGGTAAAATACGGCCCAGAGGAAAGAGTTAAAATGACTAGGTTAAGATTGACCATTGCAAAAAGACTTAAAGAAGCTCAAGAAAATGCTGCAATGCTCACAACTTTTAATGAAGTTGATATGAGTGAAGTTATGTCAATGAGAAATCAGTATAAAGACGATTTTTTAAGTAAGTACGGTGTTAAATTAGGTTTTATGTCTTTTTTTGTAAAGGCTTGTATAATTGGATTGAAAAATTATCCGGCTATAAATGCTGAAATTCAAGGTGATGAAATAGTTTATAAAAATTATTACAATATAAGTATAGCAGTGGGGACTGATAGAGGTCTCGTGGTTCCTGTAATTCGAGAAACAGACGAAATGTCTTTTGCTGAAATTGAGAAGAACATCGGTGATCTTGGTCAAAAAGCAAGGGATGGAAAAATTACTATTGAAGATTTGCAAGGTGGAACATTTACGATAACTAACGGTGGTATCTATGGGTCCATGTTGTCTACTCCAATTTTAAATCCTCCTCAATCTGCTGTTCTTGGTATGCATAATATTGTTCAAAGACCGGTAGCAGTGAACGGAAACTTAGAAGTAAGACCTGTAATGTATTTAGCTCTATCTTATGATCATCGAATTATTGATGGTAAAGAAGCAGTATCTTTTTTAAAAATAGTAAAAGAGTCTCTAGAACAACCAAAAAGACTCTTTTTAAATATTTAGTAATGGAAAATAAATTTGATCTAGTCGTAATCGGTGGTGGCCCAGGAGGATATGTTTGCGCCATTAGAGCAGCTCAACTAGGCTTAAAAACTGCTTGTGTCGAATCTAGAGGTGCACTTGGAGGAACATGTCTTAATGTAGGTTGTATACCATCTAAAAGTCTACTCAATTTATCGGAAAATTTTCATAAAGCTAAAAAAGACTTCAATCAGCAGGGCATAGAAATTGATGGAATCAAACTAAATATAGAAAAAATGATGTCGAATAAAAACAAATCTATTCAAGTTCTGACAAAAGGAGTGGAGTTTTTATTTAAGAAAAATAAAGTAACATACTTCAGAGGCAAAGGGGTTCTTTTTTCAAAAAATGATATTATTGTTTATGAGAGCAATAATAAAAGAACAAATATAACATCTAAAAACATAGTTATTGCAACTGGTTCAGCAGTGGCTTCGTTACCAGGCATTGAAATCAATGAGAAGAATATTGTATCTTCAACGGGCGCCTTATCTTTTGAAAAAGTACCATCTAAATTAGCTGTTATTGGTGGAGGTTATATCGGTTTAGAAATGGGATCAGTGTGGTCAAGACTAGGGTCAGAAGTAACCGTTATTGAATATTTAGATTATATAACACCTGGAATGGATAGAGAAATTTCAAATGAATTTCAAAAAATATTATCTAAACAAGGAATTAAATTCAAAATGGGATCAAAAGTGGAGACTGTTGAAGATCAAGGAAAATCTGTAAAAATTATTTATACTAATGTAAAGAATTCAAAAAAAGAAATTTTAGAAGTTGAGAAAGTTTTATTATCGGTTGGAAGAAAACCTTATACTGAAGGATTAAATCTTTCTAAAGTTGGCATCAAAAAAGATAGCAAAGGAAGAATAGAAGTGAATAACAAACTACAAACTTCGGTAAAAAATATCTACGCTATAGGAGATGTTATAAAAGGCCCAATGTTAGCTCACAAAGCCGAGGAAGAAGGTATAGCTGTTGCTGAAATACTTGCAGGCCAAGCAGGTCATGTTAATTACGATGTAATACCTGGTGTAATCTATACATCACCAGAAGTAGCTACTGTTGGTAAAACAGAAGAGCAGTTAAAAGAAGAAAATAAATCTTATAAAACAGGAAAATTCCCTTTTCTTGCTAATTCAAGGGCAAAGGTAAATAATGAAACTGAGGGATTTGTAAAAATTCTGGCTGATAGTAAAACAGATAAAGTTTTGGGCGTACATATAATTGGACCACATTGCGGAGATATGATTGCGGAGATGGCTTTAGCCATGGAATTTGGTGCAAGCGCAGAGGATATTGCTAGAACTTGCCATGCACATCCAACACACACTGAAGCCATTAAAGAAGCAGCTTTAGCTGTTGATAAAAGACCAATTCATTTTTAAAAAAAAAAAATTCAACTAGTATTAAAATATGAAAGCGCAAGTATTGCTGCCTAAAATATTTAATTTTTCATTTACATACAAAACAAAAAAAGAAAAATTAACCCCAGGCGATATCGTTGAAGTCCCATTTGGGAAAGAAAAGGCGATTGGCGTTGTGTGGCCAAGCGAAAATTTTGCGCCAAAAGAGATAAAAATTAAAAATATTTATAAAAAAATTGGGAAAATTTCTTTAAATAAAAATTTCATTAATTTCATGAAATGGTTTGCTATGTATAACGTAACACCCGTAGGGCTCGTTCTTAAAATGGTTATTGGAGGTAATAAAAATTTATTTCTTAAAAATGATAAAAATTTTGACCTTAGAGCAATTAAAGCAAAAAAATTCAAATTAAATCAAGAGCAAAATGATGCTTTAAAATTTTTAAATTCAAAAAATAATAGATTTGATGTTTCTGTACTTCAAGGAACAACTGGTTCAGGTAAAACACTTGTATATTTTGAGAGAATAAAAAAAATTATTTCTGAAAATAAACAAGCTTTAGTTTTGCTTCCTGAAATTTTTTTAACTAATGAATTTAAGACAAGGTTCTATAATTTCTTTGGTTTCGAACCTGCAATTTGGCATTCAAAAATTACTCCAAAAAATAAAAGAATTATTTGGAATGGTATAATTAATAATAATATTAAATTAGTCGTAGGAGCAAGATCCTCTTTACTTTTACCTTTTAAAAAACTTGGAATTATAATTGTTGATGAAGAACATGACACTTCTTACAAGCAAGATGAAGGTGTAATATATCATGCAAGAGATATGGCAATAGCTAGAGCTTCTTTTGAAAAAATACCAATCCATTTAGTCAGTGCCATACCATCACTAGAAACATTTAATAATATTCAGAAAAAAAAATTTAGACATTTTAAAATTAATAAGAGATATGCTGACTATCCTTTACCAAAAACAAAAATTGTCAATTTAAATTTAAAAAAAATAAAAAATAGCTTTGTTTCTGACGAAAGCATAGAAATTGTTAAAAAATTTCTTGAGAAAGGGGATCAAGTTTTATTTTTTTTAAATAGAAGAGGTTATGCTCCATATTTAATTTGTAAAAATTGCGGATATAAACAGATTTGTAATAATTGTTCGATGTATTTAACATTCCACAAAAGTAAAAACAAAGCTGTTTGTCATCATTGTTCTTCTGAAAAAAAAATATTTAATAAATGTAAAGATGAAAAAAATTGCGATTTTATAATGTACGGGCCAGGTGTTGAAAAAATTTATGAGGAAGTAATTAAATTATTTCCAACTAGAAAAATAGAAATTTTTTCAAGTGATTATATGAAAAAAAAGGATCACACAAATTCTTTGTTTAACAGAATCAGAAATAATCAGGTAAATATTTTAGTTGGAACTCAGATGATTTCAAAAGGTTTTAATTTTCCTAAACTAAATTGCATAGTTGTAATCGATGCAGATTTTTCGGGAAGAGGTTACGACTTAAGAACTACCGAAAAAAATATTCAATTGTACAATCAATTAAGCGGAAGAGCTGGTAGATTTAGCTCTGAGTCTTTAATTGTTTACCAAACATTGTCTCCTGAGAATATTACTTTAAATGAGTTGATAAAAAATAATCCTGATGAAATTTTAAAAAAAGAGCTTATTTCGAGAAAAGAAAATTCCCTACCTCCTTTTTGTAGACTTATCGCAATAATCATATCAGCTCATAATCAATCTTTAAGTATTGAAGGAGCAAGAGAAATTAAATCACGTCTTAGTAATATTAATGGTTTAGAAATCATGGGCCCTGTAGACTCGCCTTTATTGAAGATAAAAAAAAAATTTAGATCAAGATTATTAATTAGGTTTAATGAGAAAAGTTTAAAGCAAAAAATGGTTTCTAACCTTCTAAATTCATTGAAAATCTCAAGCAAAATTAAACTTACGGTTGATGTCGATCCCGTAAATTTTGGTTAATCGATTATTTGGAAACTTGATCAAGGTAAACTCTTATGATACGACACGCTCACTATTTCATAATTATTTCAATAAAAAATGAGCACAAATAAATCTTTCTCAACAGAAACTTCAGAAAGATACTCTCGCGCACTTTTTGAAGTAGCCCAAGAAGCCAGTGAATTAGAGAAAATAGAAAATGACATCAAGAGCTTTGCTTCTCTATTGATCAATAACCTAGAGATAAAAAATTTCATTCACAATCCAACTCAAAGTAAAGATAATCAAAACAATGTATTAAACCTAATAGCTGAAAAGCTTAATTTTTCAAAAAATTTAAAAAACTTTATGTTTTTATTAATTGAAAAAAGAAGAATATTTTTTGTTGAAAAAATTATTGATAGTTTTTTAAAATTATGTGCACATAAAAGAGGAGAAGTTAAAGCCTCTTTAATATCTGCTAAAGAATTATCAGAAACTGAACTTGAAAATATAAGTAAAGAACTATCTTCTTCAACAAGCTCAACTATAAAATTTAACTACAAGGTTGATAAAGAGCTTATTGGAGGATTAAAACTTCAACTCGGAAGCTTTATGATTGATACTTCGATTAAAAATAAATTAAATAAATATAAACAAGAAATGTTAGAAAGTTAAAATGTCTATAAACCCTTCAGAAATTACTAAATTACTTAAAGATCAAATTAAAAATTTTGGTGAAAAAGCTGAAGTTTCAGAAATTGGAAAAGTTTTATCAGTTGGTGATGGAATTGCACGAGTTTACGGTTTGGATAATGTTCAGGCTGGAGAAATGGTTGAGTTTGAAGATGGCTCAAAAGGTATGGCATTAAACTTAGAAAATGACAACGTTGGAGTTGTAATTTTTGGAGATGATAGAAAAATTAAAGAGGGCGATACAATTAAAAGAACCAATGCAATTGTTGATGTTCCAGTTGGAAAAGAATTATTAGGAAGAGTTGTTGATGGTTTAGGAAATCCAATAGATGGAAAAGGAGCTATCTCTTCTAAAGAGAGAAAAAGAGTTGAAGTAAAAGCCCCAGGTATAATTCCAAGACAATCTGTAAGTGAACCAATGCAGACAGGTTTGAAATCAATCGACTCTCTTATACCTATAGGAAGAGGCCAAAGGGAATTAATTATTGGCGACAGACAAACAGGAAAAACCGCAGTTGCAATTGATGCAATTATAAACCAAAAAAAAATAAATGAGTCATCTGATGAGAAGAAAAAACTTTATTGTGTTTATGTGGCAATTGGACAAAAACGTTCAACTGTAGCTCAAATAACGAAAACTTTAGAGGAAGCAGGTGCACTTAAATACACAACTATAGTCGCTGCAACAGCATCAGACTCTGCACCACTTCAGTTTTTAGCTCCTTATACTGGCTGCACAATAGGTGAATATTTTAGAGACAATGGAATGCATGCTTTAATAGTTTACGACGATTTGTCAAAACAAGCAGTAGCATACAGACAAATGTCACTTTTACTTAGACGACCTCCAGGAAGAGAAGCTTACCCTGGTGATGTTTTCTATCTTCACAGTAGACTTTTAGAAAGATCTGCAAAATTAAGTGACGCTAATGGAGGTGGATCATTAACTGCATTGCCAATTATTGAGACACAAGCAGGTGACGTTTCTGCTTATATTCCTACAAATGTAATTTCTATTACTGATGGACAAATATTTTTAGAAACTGAGTTATTTAACCAAGGAATTAGACCTGCTGTTAACGTTGGTTTATCAGTATCGCGAGTAGGATCTGCAGCACAAACTAAAGCAATGAAAAAGGTAGCTGGCTCAATTAAATTAGAACTTGCTCAATATAGAGAGATGGCAGCTTTCGCTCAATTTGGATCAGACTTAGATGCTTCTACTCAACAATTATTAAATCGAGGAGCAAAATTAACAGAATTATTAAAACAAGACCAATATTCTCCAATGACTGTCGCAGAACAAGTAATTTCAGTTTTTGCTGGAGTAAAAGGATACTTGGATGACGTTGATTTAGGAAAAATTAAAGGATTTGAGAAAGATGTAATCGAAAAAATTAAAAATGATAAACCAGAAATTATTGAAGTTATTCAATCATCAGGAAAATTAGATGAAGATACAGAAAATCAGTTAACACAAGTCATAGAGGAATATAAGAAAAATAATGCCTAGTTTAGATGATTTAAAAAAAAGAATTAAAAGTGTAAAATCTACGCAAAAAATTACTAAGGCAATGAAGATGGTTGCTGCAGCAAAACTAAGGAAAGCCCAAGAAAGTGCAGAGAAAGGCAGACCTTACAGTCAAAAAATGCAAAACATAATATTGAATTTGACTAAATCCATTAATGATCCTCAAAATGCGCCAAAACTACTTGTTGGAACAGGAGAAGATAAAAAGTATTTGTGTGTAGTTTTAACTGCTGACAGAGGTCTTTGTGGAGGATTTAATTCAAATATTTGTAAATTAGCTAAGACTAATTTTAAAAAAATTATAAGTGAAGGAAAAGAACTTAATATTATTACTGTGGGATCTAAAGGACATGATCAAATTAAAAGAGAATATGGAAAATATGTTATTAAAAAATTCAGTTTTAAAGATAAAAAAAATATAAGCTTCAACGAAGCGGATGAGGTAGGAAAAGAAATAATATCTTTATTCAATCAAAATAAATTTGATAAATGTATTATATTTTACAATAATTTTAAAAATGTAATTACACAGATACCTCAAGCTCAACAAATAATTCCAGCAGAGACAAAAAATTTAAAAGAAAGTAATGACCAAAATTTTTCATATGAATTTGAACCAGAAGAAGATGAAATTTTAGAAGACTTATTGCCAAAAAATATTTCAACTCAAGTTTTCAAAGCATTGCTTGAAAACGCAGCAAGTGAGCAAGGATCAAGAATGACAGCAATGGATAATGCAACAAGAAACGCTGGAGATTTAGTTGATAAACTTACAATCGACTATAATAGAAGCAGACAAGCCTCTATTACAAAAGAATTAATAGAAATTATATCAGGAGCAGAAAGTTTATAATCATGAGTAAAAAAGGAAAAATAACACAAATCATTGGCGCAGTAGTTGACGTAAATTTTGAATCAGACCTACCAGAAATTTATACAGCTTTAGAGGTAAAGAATTCAGGAAATAAATTAATTTTAGAAGTTGCTCAACATTTAGGAGAGAACGATGTTAGAACAATTGCTATGGATGCAACTGAAGGTCTCAAACGAGGTGATGAAGTTTTAAATACTGGGGCGCCAATAAGTGTACCAGTTGGTCCTGAAACACTAGGAAGAATTATAAATGTTGTTGGTGAATCCATAGATGAAAAAGGTGAAGTTAAAACAAAAGAAAAATGGCCAATACACAGAGCAGCCCCAAAATTTACAGATCAAGCTACTGAAACTGAACAATTAGTTACAGGCATAAAAGTTATCGATCTTCTAGCACCATATGCTAAAGGCGGAAAAATTGGATTATTTGGTGGAGCTGGAGTTGGAAAAACTGTAACGATCATGGAATTAATTAATAACATCGCAAAAGCGCACGGAGGATTTTCAGTTTTTGCAGGTGTAGGAGAAAGAACTAGAGAAGGAAATGATTTGTATCATGAAATGATAGAGTCAGGAGTAATCAAAACTGACGGAAAAGGATCAAAAGCAGCACTTGTTTATGGGCAGATGAATGAACCTCCAGGAGCAAGAGCAAGAGTTGCTTTAACCGGTCTGACAGTTGCTGAATATTTTAGAGATAAAGAAGGTCAGGACGTTTTATTCTTTGTAGATAACATTTTTAGGTTTACTCAAGCTGGGTCAGAAGTATCAGCTTTATTAGGAAGAATTCCTTCTGCGGTGGGTTATCAACCAACACTAGCAACAGATATGGGTAATTTGCAAGAAAGAATTACTTCTACAGACAAAGGTTCTATTACTTCTGTGCAAGCTATTTATGTTCCAGCTGATGATTTAACTGATCCAGCACCAGCAACATCTTTTTCACACTTGGATGCTACAACAGTATTATCGAGACAAATCGCCGAAATAGGAATCTATCCTGCTGTAGACCCTTTAGACTCAACTTCGAGAATTTTAGACCCAAGAGTAGTTGGGGAAGAGCATTATAGAGTTGCTCGAGATGTGCAAAAAATTTTACAAGCGTATAAATCTCTTCAAGATATTATCGCTATTCTTGGAATGGATGAACTATCTGAGGAAGATAAATTAACCGTTGCAAGAGCAAGAAAAATACAAAGATTTCTATCTCAACCATTTTTTGTTGCTGAGGTATTTACAGGATCTCCTGGAAAATTAGTTGACCTTGATGATACGATAAAAGGTTTTGACGCTATATGCAAAGGAGAGTATGATCATCTGCCTGAGGCAGCATTCTATATGGTTGGAGGAATAGAAGAAGTAATTGCGAAAGCAGAAAAGCTTTCAAAAGAGAGTAAGTAATGTCTGAGAAATTTACTGTTGAAATTATCACCCCAGATAAATCATTTTTAAAATCAGAAGCAGCAGAAGTAACAATTCCCTCATATGAGGGTCAAATGGGCATCTTAAAAGATCATATATCTTTGATAACATTTTTAAGACCTGGGTTTATTTTAATTAAAAATGCTGAAGAAAAAAAATTTTACGTTGAAGAAGGAACAGTAGAATTTTCTAACAACAAACTTTTAATATTAACATCGACTGTCAAAGACTTAAAAAATTTTAATAAAGATCTCGTTGAAAACCTAGTTCAAGAGGCAGAGAAAAAACTTAACGATCAAAACACCTCTGATAAAGAAAAATATATAATTTCATACAAAATAGATGCATTGAAAGAACTTAGCTTATAAAGGTATTAATTTCTTTAAGTAAATTAATATATAATTTTTTTTTAAAATTTACGATAACCTCAGGTAACTTTTTCGGATCAATCCATTTCCAGTCAATAAACTCTGGGTGTTTTGTATTTAGATTTATTTCACTATCATTTCCTAAAAATTTCGTTATGAACCACTTTTGTTTTTGACCTCTAAATTTGCCTTTCCAAATAATCCCAACTAAATTGTCTGGAAGTTCGTATTCATACGTGCGATCTATCTCCTTAAGAATTTTAATATTTTTAATACCTGTTTCTTCAAATAACTCTCTTTTCATAGCATTTATAAGGCTTTCTCCCTCATCCACACCTCCTTGAGGCATTTGCCATTTATCTATTGGATTATCTTTTCTTTTACCAACAAAAACTTCGTTATAATTATTTAAAACAATAATACCTACACCATTTCGCATAGGAAGTTTTTTATTATTCATTACTTAAGAATTAAATAGTTTAATAGCGTAAATTAATTGATTGTCCTTATCAGAATTGATTTTAAAATCATCACCAATTTCCTCAACCAAAATATCAGGTGTTACACCAATTTCTGATATAGATTTCCCGGATGGTAAATAATATTTGGATATAGTTAATCTCATACCGCCTCCATTTCCCAAGGGAATTATTGATTGCACTGAGCCTTTACCATAAGAATTTTCACCTAAAATAATTGCCCTTTTGTGGTCCTTTAGAGCACCAGCAAATATTTCTGCAGCTGATGCAGAACCGTTATTGATTAGAACAATTACAGGTTTACCATTGATTTCGTCACCTTTTTTCGCGAAAAATTTTCTTGTTTCTGATACTTTTCGGCCTTTTGTCGAAACTATTTCTCCATCATCTAAAAAAAAATCTGTTATATTTATTGCTTGAGTAAGAAGACCTCCTGGATTATTTCTTAAATCAATAACATAGCTCTTAATTTTGGAGTTTTTTTCAAATTTTTTAATCGATTTTAAAAACTGATTATCACTATTTTCATTAAATGATTTTAGTCTTATATATCCTATATTTTTTTCTTTGCTTAAAACCTCAGATTTTACAGACTGAACTTCAATTATTTTTCTCGTAATTGTAAATTCTAATGGTTTTTTAACATTTTTCCTTCTTATTGTAAGATTAATTGATGTACCTACAGGTCCTCTCATTAATTTTACTGCTTCCATTAAGGATTTTCCTTGTACTTGTTCTTCGCCTATTTTTACAATGTAATCTCCAGCCTTAATTCCTGCCTTTTCTGCAGGAGTATCATCTATTGGGGAAATTACTTTGACTACACCCGCTTCCATACCGATTTCAATACCTAATCCCCCAAATTCACCTCTAGTATCTGTTTGCATTTCTTTAAACAAATCTGGGCTCATGTAAGCAGAGTAAGGATCAAGCGATTGCAATACACCATTTATTGCAGAGTCCATAATTTCAGCTTGATCGATTTCATCTACATACTCTTTTTTTATATTTTCCAAAACCTCGCCAAAAAGATCAATTTTTTCATAAAGCTCATTTTTAGCAAAAACAGAGCTAGTTAAAAAATAAAAAATTAATGTAAATAAAAATAAAATATTTTTCATATCATAGCCTTTTCTTTAGGAATTTCTTGGGACCACATTTTCTCTAAATTATAAAATTCTCTTTTTTCAGGATGAAAAATATGAACAATTACATCATAAGCGTCAACTAATTTCCAATCTTTGCTGTCTTTACCTTCTATTCGACAATTATCAATTCCCAGTTTTTTAAGTTCATTCACTAAAATTTCAGAAAGTGATTGAAGATGTCTTGAGGATGTGCCAGAAGCAATTATCATATAATCAGCTATATAAGATTTATTTTTGAGATTAATTGAGATGATACTTTGAGCCTTGTTATTATCCAATATTTTTTCAATATTTTTTTTAATGTCAACTATTTCCATTAATTGATTAATCTTCTTTGACTTTTTAACAATGTTGATGAGATTGTAAAAGGTTTGTTTTTAATAAAAATGATTTTATTTTTAAAATTTTTAACCACAATTGATTTCATTCCCTTTCTATCATATCCTTTTCTAGAAAAAACTATTAATTTCACTAATTTTACTATTTTTTTCCAGCTTTTCCACTTGTGAAATCTGATTAAACTATCAGAACCAATAATAAAATAGATATTCTTAATATTCTTTTTCTTTATAAAGTAATTTACAACATCAATGACTCTTGAGGATTTTATAATATTATCTAAATATACTGTTTGAATTTTTTTTTGCGTTCTAGAAATTTTTTTTGCATATTTGACTCTTTCCTCTAAAGAATAAAAAGTTTTATTTTTGAAGGGATTTTTTTTGGTAATAACCCAATAAATTTTTTTTAGTTTTAATTTTTTAAGAGCAATTTTTGATATACCCAAATGTCCTTTATGTGCTGGATCAAAACTACCACCTAATAATCCGATGTATTTTTTGCGAATAATTGCCATTAATTATGGTCTAATAATTCCTTTTCCGGAAACAAGATATTTGTACGAAGTTAATTGATTTATTCCCACAGGGCCTCTAGGCGGAAGTTTGTTTGTAGAGATACCAATTTCACCACCAAAGCCGAATTCACCACCGTCAGCAAATTGAGTCGAAACATTATGCATTGCTATTGAGCTGTTTACTCCGTTTAAAAAAATCTCTGCGTTTTTTTTGTTGTTAGTAATAATACTATCGGTGTGCATTGTACCATATTTTAAAATATGTTTGACTGCACCCTTTATATTTTTAACTGCTTTAATTGAAATAATTGCATCTAGGTATTCTGTCTTCCAGTCTTTCTCAGTGGTTTTTTTCAATTTTCCTTTAAAAATTTTGTTAATTTTTTTATCAGCTCTCACTTCGCAGCCTGAATTTAAAAGAGCATTTACTATTTCTTTAGCATGCGAGTTCAAAGCTTTTTCTTCGATCAGAAGAGTTTCAACTGCGCCACAAATACTTGTCCTTCTCATTTTTGCATTAATAATTAAATCTTTCGCCATTTTTATATTTGCTGTCTTATCCACATAAATGTGGCACAATCCTTCAAGATGACCAATTACATGAACGTTAGAAAATTTTTGCACTTTTGCTACAAGTCCTTTCCCTCCTCTTGGTACAATTACATCAATGTATTCACTCATTTTTGATAATAATTGATCTACTATTTTTCTATTTTTGCTTTCGATAAACTGAACACAGTTTTGATTGATATAATTTTTTCTCAAATTATCTCTGAATAAATTAGCTAATAATCTATTTGAATTAAAAGCTTCAGATCCACCCCTTAAAATAGAACAGTTTCCAGATTTTAAACATAATGCTGCAACATCGGCAGTTACATTTGGTCTACTCTCATAAATTACGCCTATGACACCGATTGGAGTTGTAACTCTTTTAATAGTTAAATTATTTGGTCTGCGCCACGTATCTAGAACTCTTCCAACTGGGTCTTTAAACTTTGCTATTTCATTTATTGAGTGTCTAATACCTTCTATTCTCTTTTTATTTAAAATAAGTCTGTCAACTAAATGTTTTCTTTTAACATTTTTTACATCTTTTAAATTTTCTCTGATTATCTTATTTGAATTTTTTAGTAGAGATTGATTGTAATTATCTAAAACTTTTTTTATTTTTTTATGTTTAACGTCCTTTAAATCCTCAAAGGCTTTTTTCGCATTTTTGCCGACTGTTTCTAAATAACTCATTTATAATAATACCATATCATCTTTATGAATGACCTCAGTTTTACTCAGATAACCAAGAATTTTTTCTATCTCTCTACTTTGTTTGCCTTTAATTTTATCTATTTCAACTGAGCTGAATGATGATAGTCCCCGAGCTAATTGGTTATCATTTTGATCTAAGATTATTACATTTTCTCCTTTTTTGAAATTTCCATTAATCTTAGTTATGCCAGCTGCGAGCAAGCTTTTACCATTTGATAAAGCTTTAGCCGCTCCATTATCAATATAAATAGTTCCATTGTAATTAAGGGAACCGATAATCCATTTTTTTCTAGCGTCTAATGTAGAAATTTTTGGCAAGAAATGGGTATATTTTTTATTTTTAATCATATTTGCAATTGGATTATTTACTTTACCATTAGCAATAAACATATGGCTGCCTGAATTCATACAAATTTTAGCGGCATCCAACTTTGTAGCAATTCCTCCTGAACCAAATTTGTTTTTCTTGTTATCCATCAAAGACATTATTTTTTCATTAATTGAAGTTACTTGTCTTACAATTTTTTTCCCCTTCGATTTATCATATAGTCCATCAACATCAGAAAATAAAATCAGCATATCCGCACCAATAATTTGAGCTACTCGTGCAGCTAGTCTATCATTATCCCCATATTTTATTTCACTAGTTGCCGTTGAGTCATTTTCATTCACTACAGGGATAGCTTTAAGTTTAAACAAATTATCAAATGTTCTTCTCACATTAATAGCTCTTCTTCTTTGCTCGGTATCATCTGGGCTAATTAAAATTTGACCAGTTTTAATTTTATATTTATCAAATAATTTTTGAAATTCTCCTGCTAGATGAATTTGGCCAACCGCTGCAATAGCTTGGCTCATTTCTAATTTAATTTTTCCTTTTTTAATCTTTAGATATTTTTGGCCAAGAGCGATTGCACCTGAAGAGACAATTACAAAGTTTTTTCCTTTTCCGTATTTTTTTATATCTTTAATAAGAGAAGTTACCCATTTTTTTTTTGAAAATACCTTTACCATTAATTACAGTTGCAGATCCAAGTTTTAAAACTATTTTATTTGCATTTTTAATTAGCATATTTTATCAATAGTTTTTTAATTTTTTGAAGATCTTTGTTAGAATA
>CACODU010000008.1 GCA_902626045.1 uncultured Pelagibacteraceae bacterium | reverse complement strand
TTTAAATACTCAAAATAACTTTGTGCAACTCCATCTTCTCCATCTCTGCCGTGCAACGCATTAAAAATTACATCGATTTTATTTTTATCAATTAAGTTAAA
Source organism: uncultured Pelagibacteraceae bacterium (assembly GCA_902626045.1). GTDB lineage: Bacteria > Pseudomonadota > Alphaproteobacteria > Pelagibacterales > Pelagibacteraceae > Pelagilacustribacter. The sequence continues at coordinate 33,944 of CACODU010000008.1, read as the reverse complement.
ATTTTTAATTTTTGGATCAAAAGTTGATACTTTATAACCTTTTTTTTTTAGTGCTTTGATGCAAGCTCTTCCACTTTCTAAGCTTATAGCTCTTTCACCAGAGGTTCCCCCTAAAACAACTAAAACTCTACTAAATTTTTTTTTTTTCACCTACTATTTTTATCTCCAGTTCAAGATTAACTCCTGTTTTCTCGTGAACTTTTTTTTTGACTTTGTTTATCAAATTTTCAATATCTGTAGATTTAGCTTTGCCATTATTTACAAAAAAATTACAATGTTTTTGCGAAATAATAGCATCTCCTTCCTTTAAATTATCGCATCCAGCTTCTTTTATTAACATCCAGGCTTTTTTATTTTTATCAATATTTTTAAACGTACTTCCACAAGTTTTTATTTGACTTGGTTGAGATAGTTTTTTTCTTTCAATAAATTCGCTTTGTTTTTTTTCTATCTCCTCTCTTTTTTTTATTTTACCTTTAAGTTTTGCAGAAATAATTATCAAATTATCAGATAAATTAGTTCCTCTATAAAAAAATTTAATATCCTCTTTCTTAATTTCTGTTTCTAGCAATTTATTTTTATCAATTGCTTTAACGGATACTAGAACTTGAGACATATCGTTATCATAACAACCGCTATTCATAATAATTGCACCTCCAAGAGAACCAGGAATACATGATAAAAACTCTAAATTTCCCAAATTATGTTCCTTTGCAAAGTTAGCAATATTACGGTCAAGTGTAGCAGCGCCAACTTCTAGAGTATCTTTCTCAATTAATTTAATTTCAGAAAAATCTTTTCCAAGTTTAATAACTGCTCCTTTTACGCCATCATCTCTAAACAAAGTATTTGATCCGGCACCAACAATTATTGATTCTAAATTAATTTTTTTTGCCGCCTCTAAAAAATCTATGAGTTGTTTTTTACCTTTCGCTCTATAAAAGTATTCAGCACGACCACCTAAGTTAAACCAGCTATAATTTGATAATTTTACATCTCTCTTTAAATTATCTCCAAACTTTTTCGCTATTTCACTTTCTGAGTTCATAACAAATCTTTAAGTGTCAACATCCATCTTGATATCACCCCTGCACCCATTCCTATTATCAATTCATTACTTACTAAATTTTTTTTAAAATATTGGCTCAATTCTATCTCATTTTTTACAATTATTACTTGAGTGTTTGAATTCTTTCCAATCAACTCAGCAAACTTTATTAAGTTAAATTTAGAATTTTTCTTCTCACCCGCTGCATACAAAGGGCAAATGATAACTAGACTTGATTTTTTGAAACATTTTGAAAACTCATTTTTTAAAGATATTACTCGAGAATATCTATGTGGTTCAAATATACTTATAATTTTTCTCTTTGAGTTTACATTATGAACACCCTCTAAAATAGAGTTTATTTCAGTCGGATGGTGAGCATAATCATCATAAAAGTCATTTTTATTTTTTGAAAAAACTTTTGTCATTCTTCTTTGAACTCCAGAAAAATTTTTTAGAGATTTTTTAGCAATATTTAAATCCGCACCTAGATTGAGGCACACAATAAGAGCCGCAGCTGAATTTAACACATTATGTTTTCCTAATAATTTTACGTTAATATTTCTAATTTTTTTGTTATTTTTATTTTTATCTTTAAAAATAAGATCAAAATTTGTACTTCCATAATTATATTTTATATTCTTGACCTTATAATTTGCATTTTTGTGCTCCCCATAAGTTAAAATATTTTTATTCTTAATTTTTTTTAATATTTTAAAAACATTTCTGCTATCAATACAAATTATAGCTTTTCCAGTTGGTGGAGTCTTATTGACAAATTCTATGAATGAATTTTCTAAATTTTTATATTTTTTATAATAATCTAAATGTTCAAAATCAATATTGGTTACAATAGAATAATTGATGGGTAATTTTAAAAAACTTCCGTCTGACTCGTCAGCCTCAAGTATTGCCCATTCACCTTTTCCAAGCTTTGCATTGCTTTTAAGGGAATTTATAACACCACCATTTATTATAGTAGGATCTAATTTTTGGTCTGATAAAATTTTTGCGACTAGTGATGTAGTGGTAGTTTTCCCATGTGACCCAGTAATAATTATATTTTTTTTTAAAGATACGACATCAGCTAAAACTTCTGCTCTTGTATAAATAGGTATTTTATTTTTTTTTGCATATTTAATTTCGATATTGTTATTTTTGATTGCAGTAGATTTCACTAAAATATTTGCTTTTTTTAAATTATTTGAAGAATGGCCAATGAAAACTTTAATTTTGGATTTTACGCAACTAATTGTATTTTTATTTTTATTTTGATCGCTTCCTTGTATTTTGAAACCCATGTTATTCATAATCTGAGCAAGTCCACTCATTCCTATTCCACCAATACCTACAAAATGAATTATATCCTTTTGACCTAAATTAATTTTTTTCATTGAAAATTTTATCTATTTCATTATTTATTTTTTTGAAAATGTTTTTATCTGAGTATTGTTTTTGATTTAATAAAATTTTTTTTATAATCGATTTATCTTCAAAAATTGTATTTATTAGCTCAAATAACTTATATTTAATATCTTTCTCTTCCAATAAATAGCCATACCCTTTTTTTTTGTAAAACTCAGCGTTTTTATATTGATGATTATCTGTTGATGTTGGCAAAGGTATCGAAATAAATGGAATTTTAACGTTAATTAATTCTCCTAAAACAGAGGCTCCTGATCGAGTAATTACAAGGTTTGCTTTTGAATAATATTTTACTATATCTTTAGTAAAATTGAAAACCTCATAATCTATGCCTGCTTTTATATAAAACTTAGATAGTTGATCATTTTGTTTTTCTTGGCATTGTTGAAAAACTTTAATCGGTATTTTAGATTTTTTTAATTTTTCAAATATTTCTGGCAATTCATCAGCAAAAATTTTAGCAGCCTGACTTCCTCCCAGAACTAAGATATTTATCTTTTCAAAATTATCTATTTGCTCAGAAAATTTAGTGTTAATTATTTCTTCTCTTAATAAGTTGCCTATTTCAACGACTTTACTATTAAATTTTTCAGGAATACCCTCGAGTGACTTATAGGAAACTAAAATTTTTTCTGCAAAAGGTAATAAATACCTATTAGCTTTTCCAATTATGAGATTATTTTCATAAATAATTAATTTTATTCTTAGCATTGCTGCTGCAATACAAATAGGAAAAGATGAATAGCCGCCCATACCAAAAACAATAAGAGGTTTATTTTTAAATAAAAAAAATAAAGATTTTAAAAGCGAAAAAAAATTAGTTAAGATTGAAAATAAAAGTTTAAAAATATTATTCCTAATTAGAGGTAATGAAGGAATATTTGTGAGATCAAGATTATCATAGTCTTTTAAGTAATTTCTTCCCCTTACATCAACTGTCAATTTAACACTAAAATTTCTATTTGAGAGATAGTTTGCTAAGCTATACGCAGGAAAAACGTGTCCTCCTGTACCTCCAGTGGCTATTAAAATATTTTTTTTAGTCATACAGATATGTTTTGTTCTTTGTGTAATTTAAAACCAAGCCTGCTAAGATTGCACTACTTATTAAAGATGACCCTCCGTAACTAAGAAAAGGTAAAGTCATACCGGTAGTTGGTAATAAATTGGTATTAACTCCAGCGTGAATAAAGGTTTGAAATATCAATAATGATGCTAATCCACTCAAAGATATTTTTAAAAATTGATTATCTTGATTAAAACAATTTTTAATTATCCTAAATGAAATATATAAAAATATTACTAAAATCATTATTGAGACTAAAGAACCGTATTCCTCAGAAATTACAGCTATAACATAATCTGTGTGTGCCTCGGGAACACTTTCTTTGAGTATACCTTCTCCCATCCCTTGTCCCGTTAATCCACCAAGTTTTATCGCTTCAAGGGCTGATGTTGATTGAAATTTATCTCCTTGGCTAGGATCAAAAAAAGTAATTAATCGATTTGTAATATATCCAAACTTTTCTGGAAGAAAAAATAATAAAGAACTTAAAGAAAATAGAAAAATTGAGAAAAAAATTAAGATATAAACTATACTAACCCCGGAAATAAAAACAGTTGCAACCCAACTACCTATTATTAATATTGATTGCCCTAAATCTGGTTGTTCAATCAATAAAATTGTTACAGAGACTAAAAGTATGAAACTCAAAATATATTTTATTTGAGAGTTTTTCAGTTTTTCTAACGTTAATATTTTTACTGTTATTAAAATAAAAAAAGGTTTTAGTATCTCTACCGGCTGAAGTCTAAATAGGTAAAAGTCTATCCAACGTTTAGCACCTTTTACTTCTACTCCAATAATCGGAACTATAGCTAAAAGAAAAAATGTGACAATAAATAATGGTACCGTAAGCTTAATAAGCAATTCAGTTTTAACAAGTGAAATCACAATCATTATTGTTATAGCAAAAAATGTAAAAAAAAGATGTTTTGTGAAAAAAAAGTAAAAATCTTTATTTAATCTCTCACCAGCTAGTGAAGAGGTGGAAGAAAATGAAAAAAAAATACCCAGAAAAAAAAGCATAAAAAAACTTATTAAAATCTTTTTATCTATACTTCTCCAATAATTTACAAACAAAAATTTAATTGAATTACTTAGCATACCTATTGCATAACCTCTTAAATTCTTCTCCTCTTTTTTCAAAATTAGAAAATTGATCAAATGAAGCTGCAGCAGGGCTTAGTAAGACATATTTATTTGTATGCTTTTCCAATCTACAGTCCTTTAAAATTTTAATTACAGACATTTTTAAATTTTTTGTTATTGAATAAACTAATTTTTTTTTAATTTGATTTTTAAAAAAATTTATATTTTTACCTATTAAATAACATTTAGTGATATTTTTTTTACATTTAGATAGACTTATTCTATCCCCTTTTTTTGGAAGGCCGCCCAATATCCAATAAATATTTTTAAGACTATTTAAAGCTGGTTCGGTTGCCTTGAATGAAGTGGCCTTTGAGTCATTGATAAACGTAACATTATTTCTTGTTAAAAAAATTTCAAATCTATGTGATAATCCTTTGAATGATTTCATAGAATTGATAAAATCCTTATCTTTCATTCCCATTAACTTTGAGAAGGTGTATACAAAACTCATATTCTCATTATTTATATTAGAAGTTAAATACTCATTTTTTATTTTAAACTTTATTTTTGCGTAATCTTTTTCTCTAGGTAAAATTAATTTACTTTCGAATTTTTTTTTTCTAAAAATATTTTTTAAATTCTTATTAATAATCGCAAAATGCTCTTTGTTTTGTAGATTAAAAATTTTAAGTTTTGAATTCAAATAATTTTTTTTACTGCCATGCCAATCAAGGTGATCATTGGATAAATTTAAAAAAATTGCATAATTTGGACAAATGAATTTTGAATGCGAAAGCTGAAATGATGAAGCTTCTATAATTGCAAAATTTTTTTTTTGGTATTTAAAATTTAAAATTGGAGTACCAATGTTTCCTCCTAAAAAAATCTTATATCTATTTTTTTTTAAAAGATGTTCCAATAATTTACAAGTTGTTGATTTACCATTTGTTCCAGTCACCACAATACTTTTAGGCCTATTCCTAGTTAAATAAAATAAATCAATATCTGTAATTATTTTTTTTTTAAATTTTTTAAGATTTTTATTTTTTAATAAACTAATGCCAGGAGATAAAACAATAAAATCAACTTGATGTAATATTTGAGTTAAATTTTTTGGTCTATAATTTTTAAGAAAATTTTTCTCTTTGTCATCCCAAACATTTAAATTTTTTATTTGGTTTTTAATTAAAAATTTGGCAACCGAACGACCTGTTAATCCTAGTCCATAAACAAGAAACGATAGTTCTTTGATTTTCGGCATTAACAACATGTTTACCTTAACTTTAGTGTTGCTAAGCCTATCAATGCTAAAATGATGGCTATTATCCAAAATCGAATTACAATAGTTGACTCGGCCCATCCCTTTTTTTCAAAATGATGGTGAATTGGAGCCATTTTAAAAATTCTTTTACCTGTTAATTTAAATGAGGCTACCTGAATAATTACAGAAACAGTTTCTAGTACAAATAGACCACCAATTATAGCAAGTACTATTTCGTGTTTAACTATAATTGCAATTGCAGCTAGTGAACCTCCTAACGAAAGAGATCCAGTGTCGCCCATAAAAATCTTTGCCGGTGGAGCGTTATACCAAAGAAAGCCTAAACAAGCTCCAACAACGGATCCACAAAAGATAGATAGTTCACCTACATTTGGAATATATTGAATCTGTAAATACTCAGAAAAAATTGTGTTACCTACTACATAAGAAATAAGTGTGAACGAAAGAGCAACAAGCATTACTGGCACTGTTGCTAAACCGTCTAAACCATCTGTTAAATTTACTGCGTTAGAAGCTCCAATAATTACGAATAATCCAAAAGGAACAAAAAATAATCCCATATGCCAAATCAAATTTTTAAAAAAAGGGAAATAGAGATTGTATAAATATTGGTGGTTAGAATATTTTATCAAAATTATTAAAGTTAATACTCCGATAATTATTTGACCAAGAAATTTATATCTTGATTTAAGTCCACTAGAATTTTTATGTTTTATTTTAAGAATATCGTCTATCAGTCCAAGAATACCTAAAGATAATGACACAAAGATTAAGCTCCAAACATAAATATTACTCAAATCTGCCCAAAGTAGTGTGCTTGATATAATACCAATTATAATAATTACTCCGCCCATGGTAGGTGTGCCAGACTTTTTTATAATGTGATCAATTGGTCCATCTTGTCTAATTGGTCCAGTTATCATTTTTTCTGAAAATAATTTAATTAGCGGACCTCCAATAATAAATACGACTACTAAAGATGTAACTACAGATAAGCCAGTTCTAAATGTTAAGTATTTAAAAACATTTAGAAATGAGTATTGATCAATTAATGATGTTAAAAAACTAAATAGCATTTATATCCCCTTGATCATTTTTTTACTAAAATCATTAAGTCCGGTTGCATTAGAGCCTTTGATCATTAAATAATCATTACTTGCTATCATTTTGCTTAAGCTAAAATCTATATCATCGATATTTTGCAAAATATTTCCTCTTTTATCCTTATAAAGATGTTTATATGTGAATAGTGTGTTTTTTCCTTTGACGAATACTTTATCAATATCAGAATTGTTAATAACTTTAGAAAGTTCTTTATGATATTTTTCTGATTTAGAACCTAATTCAAGCATATCACCAAGAATTAAGTATTTTTTAAATTTTTCTTTTTTTATTAGATTAAGCTTTTTAATTGCATTTTTTACAGATAATGGATTAGCATTGTAACTTTCATCTATCAATTTGAACTTCTTCTTATATCTAGAAATAGAGTATTTTTTTCCTCTTCCTTCAGGTGACTCTAAGTATTTAAATTTTGATTTAAGTTTTAAAGTATTTAGTCCTAATTCTTTTAAAACTGCTATTGAAGATAATACGTTGTAAATATTTAAATCATTAACTGTTAAACTTAAAGATTGATCATTAATTTTAATTAAGACCTCTGACTTATTCCCTTTTTTAATAGCATTTTTTAAATGAATATCAGCTCTTTTATGTTTGCCAAAAGTTGTCACTTTTAGATTATATTTTTTTGCTTTTTTACTTAAAAAATAAAAAAACTTATCGTCTCGATTTAATATAACTGTTCCTCCACTTTTAATATTTTCAATAATCTCTGATTTTGCTTTTGCAATACCCCGAATATCTTTAAAATTTTCTAAATGAGCCTCACCAATATTTGTAATTACTCCAATATGAGGTTTTATTAATTTGGTTAAATCTTTTATTTCTCCTGCTTTACTCATTCCTACCTCAAATACACCAAACTTATCATCGACACTTAAATTTGAAATACTTATTGGAACCCCTAAATGATTATTGAAAGATTTAGGTGACGAATAGGTTTTTCCAAAGTTTTGTAATAATTCTTGAATTAAATTTTTTAATGAAGTTTTTCCAGCACTTCCAGTGATTGCTATAATCTTAGCTGAAGTATATTCCCTTTTTGTTTTAGCAAAATTATTCAAAAAAGAAATTGTATTATTAATTTTTATAATTTTTCTGTTATATTTTTTTGGTATTGAAGAGGAAAGTATACATCCTGCCCCTTTTTTAAGTGCTTTATTAATGAATTTACTTCCATCGTTTTTTTTTCCTTTAATAGCTAAAAATAAATTATCCCTTTTAAATTTTCTTGTATCGATTGATAAACCGTTAAAATTTACTTGATGAATTTTTCCTAAGATATTTTCAAGTATTAATCTATTTTGAAAAAAATTTTGATATTTTTTTGTAAGGATTTTAGTTTTAAAATTAATTTTTTTAATAATTTTTTTATCAGAGGCATAATATATCTTATTTTTATAAATTTGTTTCTCCTCATGACCTTTGCCAGCTATTAATATTGTTTCATGAGGGTGCGCATTTTTAATTGCCTTTTTTATAGCTAATGCCCTGTTGCTTGTTTCGAAAACTTTATTTCTAGATATATGTCTTAAAAGTTCATACCTTATTTTTTGAGGATTTTCTTTTCTTGGATTATCATCAGTGACATAAATTTTCTTACAATTATTATTTGCTATTTTTGCCATCAATGGTCTTTTTTTTTTATCTCTTTCACCTCCACATCCAAAAACTAAAGAAATATTATTTCCATATCTATTCTTTAAAGACGCAATCGTCTTATTTAAAGCATCAGGTGTATGAGCATAGTCAACAAATACTTTTATATTATTTGGATATTTTTTTACAAACTCTATTCTTCCATTTACATCTTTAATTCTTTTAATAGCTTTATAAGCTAATTTTTCTTTTAACCCGCATAATTTTGTTGCTTTTATCGCCATAGCTAAATTTGTAATTTCAAATTCGCTTGCGGACCCCTTTGCAATACTTTTAATTTTTTCTAATTCTTTACTAATATCAATTAGCCTTAAATTTTTCTTTTTGGAAATTTTTTTAATAGATAAAAATGGTTCAATTTTTTTATCAGATATAACTGTAGCTCTTTTTTTAAGAATTTTTCTAAATAGTGTTAATTTTGCATTAAGGTAATTTTTCATTGTCTTATGATAATCTAGATGATCTTGGCTAAAATTTGTAAAAATTCCTCCCTTAAAGTTTATATGATGTAATCTTTTTTGATCTAATCCATGGCTTGAAGACTCAATAATTACATTATTAATGTTTTTCTTTTTTAATAAATGCAAATTTTTGTGCAAGGCGATAGTATCCGGAGAGGTAAGATTAGTTTTAATAATTTTGCCATTATACTTAATTCCAAAGGTTCCGATTGATGCAACAGGTTTTCTGTTAATCCTTAAAATTTGATAGAACAAGTCGGCTACTGATGTTTTTCCATTTGTGCCGGTTACGGCAATTATATTTTTAGGTTGTAACTTGTAAAATTTTGAAGCTGTCAGACTTAAAAAATGTCTTATGTTTTTAGTTTTAATTATTAACACCTTTTTACTTTTAAATTTACATTTTTTAGAACAAACAATTACAGAAGACCCTTTGTTTATAGCTTCTTTTATAAATTTTTCTCCATTATTTTTATTGCCTCTAATTGCAAAAAAAATGAAATTTTTTTTAATATTTTTACTATTTGATGAAAGTCCAGAAATAAGAAGATTTTCTTTACTTTTAGAAATATTATTAATTAAATTTTTCAGCAACATACAGATCTGTAAACTCTTCATTATTTATGGCTAAAATTGGCCCAATTTTTTCTATTATTTTGCCAGCGACGTAAACAGAATTCCATCCAGATGTATTGTAAGGTGCTTTAGTCTTGATACCTCGATAATCATAAATTAAGTCTTTATTAATTTTTGGATTTTCTAACATTATAAATAAAGTATAATTTGGTTTATTAGACGGAAATATAGACATAAATGAATTTATTCTGTTTTTTTTACTACCGTAGCTTTCCGCTGTTCCAGTTTTTCCTCCAACATAATACCCGTCTATATCAGCCAAACTTGCTGTACCATCATGACTGCTAACAACTTTTCTTAAAATTTTACTTAATTTATCACTTGTATCTTTGGAAATTATTTTTTCTGATTTCTCTATTTTTCTATTCTTAATTAAACTTGGTTTGATTAAATTGCCACCGTTACTTATTGCGGCATATAAAGCTGTGGCTTGCAAAGGAGTAGTAGTGATTCCATGACCAAATGAAATTGTTTCTAATTTACATTTATTCCACTTCAATTGGTGAGGATCTCCTTTTTCTTCTAATTCAATTTCAGGACTGATAGTAAGTTTTGTTTTTTTGATAAATTCATTATATTTTTCCGTTCCAATTTTTCTCGCTAGAACTACAGATCCAACATTGGAAGATCTGACCAATATATCTTCTACAGATAAATCTTTTGGATGCTCTTTTATATCTGTAATTTCGTGAATAGAGCATTTTATTTTTTTTGGTATTTCCTTTATAATTGTATCTGTATCAACAAGTTCATTTTCTAAGGCTATTGCTACTGTGAAGGTTTTAAAAATTGAACCAAGTTCATACACGCCTTTAGTGATCTTGTTTATAAAATTATCATCTTTTATTGTCGATCTTTGATTTATATTATAATTGGGTAATGAAACTAAAGATATGATATCACCGTTATTTACATTCATCAAAAGAGCTGCACCGCCCGTAGCATCAAAAGTTTTGATCCCTTTATCTAATTCTTTCTTTATTATGTACTGAACATTGCTATCTAAAGTAAGTTTTAAAGGTTTACCTAAATTATTTTTATCTTTTAGCTCTCTATCTAAATATTTTTCGACCCCAGAAATACCGAAGTTATCGTAATCAACTTGACCGACTATATGACTAAATAAATCTCCATGAGTGTACATTCTTGCTTGAAAAGGTTCAAATTTTATCGCTTTTTCTCCAAGAGACCAGAATTTATCTTTTTCAATTTGATCTATCCTTTTTTTTATTCGAAAGTATTTTTTCTCACTTAACTTTTTTTCTATCTCCTTGATGGGAAGCTCTGGAAAATTTATTCTTAATTTAAGTAATAAATTTTTTTTATCTTTTACTAATTTTGGATCAATGGCTGCATGAAAAGTATTTACATTTCTAGAAATAATTACATCATTTCTATCAACAATATCTCTTCTAATTAGAGAAAATTGTGAAGTTTGTTTTTCCTCAAAGTACAAATCTTTTTTATTAAGAGATACATGTGAAATTTTAATAGAAAAAATTAAGATTAAAGAAAAAAAGAAAAAAAATAATATATAAATTCTATCTTGAAAATTATTTGATTTTTTTAAAGACTCATTTTTTCTATTAGTTTCCAAGTAATCCTCAAAATAAAAACTTTTTTGATTTATATTGCTATTTTTTTTTGATTTCTTTTTCATTTGATCCTTTAAGATTAGTAATTTTATCGTTAATTGAAGTAAAATTAGAAATATCAAAAAATATTTTAGAATGAATAATTGGTTGATAATTTTCAAATCCAATAATAATTAATTTTTTTTCAATTTCTAGTGGAGTTGATAAATAATAAAAATCTAATTGAGTTTCGTTAAGATCTTTTTTTTTAATCCAAACTTGTTTACTTAGATTTGAAATTTTTTTCTCTATAATTCGTGTCTTATTTTTAATTGTAGAGGTAATGATTAATAATGTTACAAATATAACTGAGTAAATTATAATTTTTTTATTTAACATTTATTGCCTCTAGATTTAAATAGTTTTCAAATTTTTTAACTAATTCATTCGGATATTTGAATTTATTATTGCTTCTTACTGCGTATCTTAATTTAGCTGATCTTGATCTAATATTTATTTTTAATTCTTTTTTTGATGGTCTTAACACGCTATTTTTGTAATCATCAAATAAGTTTGTATCTAAAATTTTATTTTCAGGAAGATATCTTGATGGTCTGGATTTGTTTTTAGAAAAGTTTGTAAAAAAATATTTTACTATTCTATCTTCTAATGAATGAAAGCTTACAACTAAAATTTTTCCACCAGGTTTGAGTTTTTTTGTTGCATTGATAATTCCATTAATCAGTTCTGTAATTTCTTTATTGACGAAAATCCGGAGTGCTTGAAAAGTTTTTGTACATGGGTTTATCTTATTTGAAAAGAAATTTTTTTTACTTTTTTCAATTATTTTTACAAGTTCAGCTGTATGAGTGATTTTTTTTTCCTTACGATATATAATAATATTTTTTGCAATTCTTGAAGCTTCTTTTTCATCACCTAAAAATTTTATTACTAATTTTAGATCTGTCTCACTTAAATTATTTATTGCCTCAAAAACAGATATTTTATTTAGGCCCATTTCCATGTTTAATTTTTCTTTTGAATTAAAAGAAAAACCCCTGTCAAGGTCATTTAATTGAATAGAGGATAAACCTAAGTCAAAAATAATAGTATCGACTTTATCATTTGAAATTGTATTCAATTGACTGAACTTTATTTGATAAAATTTAAATCTTTGAGGAAATTTTTTTTCAAGTTGTTTGGCTAAAAATAATGCTTTCTTGTCTCTATCAATTGCTTGAACTATAGTATTTGGAAACTTTAAAATTTCTTTAGAATACCCTCCCCCGCCGAATGTACAATCGATAATTTTTTTTTTGGACTCCGGTAGAGATATTTTTAAAACTTCATTCAACATCACTGGAAAATGGGAGTATTCCAGTGATGTTTTTTGATTGTTCATCAGACCAAAATTGAGTCATTAAAATTTTTGTTTTCTTAAAAACGCAGGAATTTCAAAATCATCTTCCTCGTTTATTTCTTGATCAAATAATTGTTCTTTTTCTATTTTTTCTTGATCAAGAGTTTCTTCAAAGTTTTTTTCTTCAGTTTCATAGTTTCGTGAATCAGAAAATAGCTTTGGAGTATATTCTTCATTGTCTTCAGATAAAGATGGATTGCTCTCATTTTCCACTAGATTATTATGTTCCATATAAGATGCACTTTCAATAGATAAACCAGATGGCAAATCATTTGAAGTCAAATTAGAATTATTTTGTTTCTTCATTAAACTTTCACTTTCGGACAAATTTTCAATGTTGTTGGTAGAACGATTATATTCCTCTTCATCAAGTTGATAGCTTTCGTCCAATTTAAGGGCCGTGGCTCCTTCAATTGAATTTAGCGTATTATTTTCTACTCTAGAATTTTGAGAAAATAGATTTTCAGAGTAACCCGTATTTCTATTTTGAATACGAGAGACCATGTTGAGTACAGTTTTATCCTCAGTTTTATATCCATCAAGAGCAGTAGCAACTATAGAAACTCTAATTTTTCCTGTCATGTTTTCATCTTTTATAGCGCCAAAAATTATTTCAGCCTCAGGATCTACTTCTGCTCTTATTTTATTTACGGACTGATCTACCTCGAAAAGCGTCAGATCGTTTCCACCTGTAATATTTATCAATAATCCTTTAGCGCCTTGTAGAGAATATTCATCGATCAGTGGATTATTAAGGGCCATTTCTGTTGCAGACATCGCTCTATTTTCTCCCTCAGCTTCACCTGTTCCCATCATAGCTTTGCCCTTTGAGCTCATTACAGTTTCAACATCAGCAAAATCAAGATTTATCATCCCCGGTCTAACCATTAAATCAGTTACACTTTGCACACCATGTTTTAAAACATTGTTAGATAAATTAAATGACTCTTCTAATGTTGTAGTTTCACTAGCAATTTTGAAAAGATTTTGATTTGGTACAACAATTACAGTATCTAAATGTTTTTTAAATTGCTCTAATCCCATAATTGCACTTCTCATTCTCTTAGGTCCTTCATAAGAAAACGGTAAAGTAGTTACTCCTACAGTCAAAATATTTAATTCTCTAGCTGCTTTTGCTATTACATGTGAGGCCCCAGTTCCTGTTCCTCCACCCATACCTGATGTAATAAAAACCATATTAGCGCCCTGCATATAATTTATAATTTCATTTAATGACTCATCAGCAGCAGCTTGACCAATATCGTGTTTTGCTCCAGCTCCTAAACCTTTAGTTAAGTTCATGCCAATTTGAATTTTTGCATGAGCCTTGCTCATTTTTAAATCTTGAGCATCTGTGTTTACTGCAACAAATTCAACACCTTCCATTCCTGCATCGATCATAGCGTTAATAGCATTTCCTCCTGCTCCACCAACTCCTAACACTAATATTCTAGGTTTTAATTCTCTTAGTTCTCCTCCGCCAATATTTATACTCATTACAGTTCTCCCTTTTGTTTAGTTTCCCATTTTAAATTTGATCTATTTTGATAAGCTTTTTTTCTTGCAATAATTTTAAATTTCTCGAAGTTTTTTGGTTCCCAAATTTGAAAAGTTTTGCCTAGTCCAACAAATAAAACATTATTTTTAATATTCGCATGACTCAAAAGTTTATCAGTTAAAGAAACTCTGCCTTCAGTATCAAATTGTAAATTTTCACTTTCTGATAATATTGAAGTAGCGAAAAAATCTCTTTTTTCCTCAAATGGATTAAGAGAGTCAATTGTATTTGAAAGTTTTTCAATTCTATCTTGTGAACACGCTTCTAAAGCTGCATGATTAAAAGAGGGGTAACTTATAAAACCATTATAACCCATAGAACTTAAATGAGACCTAAATGTTGCTGGCACGGAAACACGCCCTTTCTTGTCTATTTTGTTCTCGTAACTTGATAAAAACATATTTATATAAAAAACTATTAATATTTATAATTTTCAATTTACCCTCCATTATGGGATTATTTGGGATAGTATGGGTTTTTAAAGAATAGTCAATACGTTAATATTTAGTAATAGTACAAAAGTAGAACGTTAATGTAGTGGTTTTGCCAGATAATCTATAAGCCGGGTTCTGTCATTGAAGATGTCATTTCTCTAGACTTAAATTCACATTTAAGCTCAAGCGGTTAACCCAGAAGACTAACTAAAGACTGTTTTTAGTGTTTAAACACAATGTCCTCTCTATTTAACCTTGCTCCCAGTGGGGTTTGCCATGCGTTTTTTGTTACCAAAAAACCGGTGAGCTCTTACCTCGCCGTTTCACCCTTGCCTTGATAAGGCGGTTTATTTTCTGTGGCACTATCCCTGAAGTCACCTTCGCCAGTTATTAACTGGCACTGTGTCTTTATGGAGCCCGGACTTTCCTCTACTATAATTCTAGTAGCGACAATCCAATTATCTGGCGGGAACCTTTTATTTAATTAATGGAGATTAATCAAGATATTAAAAACTAATGGGTTAAAAAATGGCTAATTTTATAGGTTTTTTGATCTACTTTTCCTGTAACATTATTAGGCAAATAATGCCTTTGAAAAGATTTAATTATCTTTTCATCTTTAAGGTTTCTTTTGTTAACATTAAAATATCTATAACCTAATTTTTTTAAATTTTTAAAAAACAAAAATGTCATTTTTTTTTGGTTTACCTCAATTCCAATCTTTGTTTTCTTGTATCCCTTCCCTAGATGATGCCCGCATAATTTTTTCCAAGGAAATTTTTCCCCGGGGTCGATTTTTCTTAAAGGCGCAATATCTGAATGACCTAAAAAATTTTCATTTTTTATCAAATATTTCTTTTTTAAACTTTTACATAATTTGATTAGGCTATTAATTTGTTTCTTGGTAAAATTCTGATATCCAAGTTTATGACCTTTGTTTACAAGCTCTATTCCTATTGAGCAGTCATTGAGGTTAACAAATTTTTTCCATTTAGATTTACCTGCGTGCCAAGCAATATTTCTATCTCTAACCATTTGAAGAATTTCCCCTTTTCTATTAATCAAATAATGACAACTAACTTTATCTTTAAGATTTTTAAGTTTTTTAATAGATTCAATTTCAGATTGCATTCCAGTATAATGAATAATAACAAACTTAATATTTTTTTTTGATCTCTCTTTCTTTGTAAAATTTGGGGAAAGATCAAAGCTTATTTTCATATTTTTAGCTAATTTTAGGCTTAATTATTGATAGAATATAACTTAAAATTATATATATAGCGAGTATGAGAGTTATTCAAAAATTAAAACTAGTATTGGCCACCTTTGTACTATTTTCAATAATAATCCCTAATGCAAATTCTGCTGAGGAATGTTTTGAAAAGACAAGTAGAGCTATATTCAAATTCAACATGGCTTTAGATGACATCATTTTAGAGCCGTTAGCCAAAGGTTATAACAAATTACCATCTCCAGTAAAAACAGGAACTAGTAATTTTACATCAAATATTGGAACTTTACTTTCAATACCAAATAATATTTTACAAGGAAATTTAAACCAGTTGGGTCATTCAATTGGAAGTTTTGCGATTAATACAACGGTTGGGGTTTTAGGTTTTCTTAACCCTGCAGAGAAAATTGGTTTAAAACCTCATAAAGAAGACGTTGGACAGACACTTGGTTCTTATGGCATTGGAACAGGTTGTTATTTTGTTCTGCCAATTTTAGGGCCAACTACAGCAAGAGACTCTTTAGGATTGATCGCAGACACTTTTGTTGATCCATTTGCCCATGTAACACTTAGAGAGAAAGAAATATTTGGATCTTCTGGAAATGCTTTTGACTATTATACTATTAAATCTACATCTGCGATTGATTTTAGAGCAGATAACGATAGAAACATTGAGAGTTTAGAAAAAAATTCTATAGACTTATATTCGTCATTAAAGAGTATATATTTACAAGATAGAGAAAACAAAATTAAAAACTCCATTCAAGATCAAGATGAGTGGGATAATTTAGATAATTAAAATCAAAAATGAAAAAAACGGTTACTTATATAGTTATTGTTTTCTTAACCTTTCAAACCACGCTATTTGCTTACAGCTCTAATCCAAGAGATTTTATTAATGAACTAGTAAACGATGCAATTAGCAACCTATCAAATAAAAATTTAAATAATAGTGAAAAAGAAGATTTTATTAAACAAATAGCTTTAGAAAATGTTGATATAAGTGCCTTAGGACTTTATACACTCGGTGAATTAAGAAAATCATCAAAAGAAACTGATATCTCAAAATATCAGACAGCCTTTGAAAAATATTTTTTAAAAAGTCTTACTTCAAGACTTACAGAATATTCTGAAAGCAAATTTGAAGTTATAAGTGAAGAAAAAAAAAGTGCTACCTATACTATAGTAAGTTCAAAAGTTCTTCCTATTGATAGTAAAAGTCCCGAAATTAAAATTGATTGGAGAGTTTATACAAAAAATCAAGATAAACCTCTTATTAGGGATTTAATTGTAGAGGGTTTGAGTTTGGCTAGGACACAAAAAGAGGAATTTGCTTCGATACTTAGCTCCAATAATAATGATATTAGGATATTAATAAGCAAGTTAGAAGAATTTGTTAATAATTAATGGTGGGCCCGCCAGGACTCGAACCTGGGACCAATACATTATGAGTGTACTGCTCTAACCAACTGAGCTACAGGCCCAAACTTATTAGTTATACCACAATAAATTATTTTTCTAAGAAACTTTTTAACTGTTTTGATCTACTTGGATGCTTTAATTTTCTTAGAGCTTTAGCTTCGATTTGCCTAATTCTCTCTCTTGTGACAGAGAATTGCAGTCCAACTTCTTCAAGTGTATGATCTGTGTTCATTCCGATACCAAATCTCATTCTAAGAACACGTTCCTCTCTTGGAGTTAATGACGCTAAAATTTTTGTTGTTGACTCACTCAAATTTGATTGTATGGCTGTATCTAAAGGCTGAAGAGCATTTTTATCTTCTATAAAATCACCTAGACTACTATCTTCTTCATCACCCACGGGTGTTTCTAACGAGACTGGCTCCTTTGCAATTTTTAAAACTTTTCTAACTTTTTCTAGAGGCATGGCTAATTTTTTAGCTAATTCTTCTGGTGTTGGTTCTCTTCCAAATTCACTCATTATTTGCCTTTGTGTTCTTACGATCTTATTAATCGTTTCTATCATATGAACTGGTATTCTTATTGTTCTAGCTTGATCTGCAATAGACCTTGTTATTGCTTGTCTAATCCACCAAGTTGCATAAGTTGAAAATTTATATCCTCTTCTATATTCAAATTTATCTACCGCTTTCATCAAACCAATATTTCCTTCTTGAATTAAGTCTAAAAATTGAAGACCTCTATTTGTATATTTTTTTGCGATTGAAATAACTAATCTTAAATTAGCCTCTACCATTTCTTTTTTTGCAATTCTTGACTCTCTCTCACCTTTTTGAATTCTGCTGACAAGTTTCTTGAATTCACCAACTGATAAACCTATTTTTTTACTAAATTCTACTAGTCTATCTTTAATTTCTGTAAAATCTTTTTTGTACTTTTTAAAAAAAGCTTTCCATGTAGGATTTTCTTTTAAAAAAGTTTCAAATTTAGGATTAATCTCATTACCAACATAGTATTTCAAAAATTCCTCCCTTGGTATTTTGTTGTCAATAGCTAATCTCATTAGTACACCTTCTAGAGAAACAATTTTTTTATTTTCTTTATAGTGAGCTTGGACTAATTCCTCTACTACATGAGGGGCAAGTTGTAAGTTTTTAAAATTGTCAACTAAGACCTCTTGAATTTTTTTGAAATTTTTATTTTTTGATATAGATAATTCTTTTGAAGCTAATAAGCATTCTAGTTTTTCTACTTGATACTTTTGAAGTTTCAAATAATTTTTATTTAGCGAGTCTAAAATATTTATGATTTTAGGTTTTATCTCTTCCTCCATTTTAGCAAGAGATACGTTAAACTCGTCTTCTTCGTTAGTTGCATTTTCTTCCTTTTTAACTGTCTCATTGTTTTTTTCTTTTTTAATTTTTGTATTTTTGTTTATTTTTAATTCATCATCATCATCTAAAGCTTCAAAATCTTCATAAGTTGAGTCTATGTCAATTATATCTCTAACTAACATTTGCTGACTTTCTATTTGTTCTTTCCACTCAAAGATTTTTTTTCCAACTAAAGGACTTTGTGTAAGAGCATTGATCATTACATCTTTTCCTGCTTCTATTCTTTTTGCTATTGCGATTTCCCCTTCTCTAGAAAGAAGTTCAACCCCGCCCATTTCTCTAAGATACATCCTAATAGGATCATCGCTCTTATCTGAAGTTTTTTCCTCATTCTGAGGTGTGTTTTCTTTTTTTTTATTTGATTGATATTGAGATTTTTTTTCTACTAAACTGACTTTTTCATCAACTAAAATTATTAAGGCTTTCTCAATATTTTCATGAGAACCGTTTCTTTTTCCTAATGACTTTCCAAGCTCCTCGTAAGTGATAAAGCCTCTATGTTTTCCTTTATCAAGAAGTCTTTCAAATGATTTTGTTATGAGTTTTTCAGCCATATTTGAACAGTTGAATATATATAATGACTAAGTTCAAAAAATCTATACTTTTTTAATCCCTATTTAACTGGCTTTTAAGCTTAATTAATTCTAAATAAGCATTTTCGTCAAGGTTGTTAATTAATTTTTGCTCTAGAGATTCTATCTTTCTTAAATTGCTTTGTTCTTTGTGGTCTATAAGCAATTCTTCAAGAAGATTTTCTATTTCTTCATCATTTTTATTTTTAATTATTATTTGAATATTTGAATTCTCATTAATTTCTTTGATAATTTTTTCGTAGCTAGTATGTATTTTTTTATCAATTGCCTCCTTATCATTTCCCTCAATTACATACTTTATTATTTCTTTTTTTAAACTCTCATTTTTTTCAGCTAAAAATATTATTTCTGATAAATTTTCTAATTTTTTTGATGCTATTTCTAAATGGTTTAAAATTATGAAGAGGATGGAAAATTCAATTATTTGTATCCTAGATAAATCTTTTTTTTTTTGATGCAAGAGTTTTGTCTCTTTGAGAATTTGAAAATTTTTTTTCTTATTAAAAAAAGAATACTTATAATCTTGTCTTGAGGATTGTATTGGAGTTAAATTTTTGATCTTTTCTAGAAAATCTTCTAAAACATACTTTTTAAGTGTTTCATCTTGAATAGAATATGACAAACTTTTAATTTCTTTTTCAAATTTTGAAATTTCATAAGGATTATTCTGATCTATTTTACTAAGATGATAATTCCAAATAAACGATTGGATTATTTCTTTTTCTTTCATCAAATTTATAAATTCTTGCTTACCTCTTAGCTTTATGAATTCATCTGGATCAGTTCCTTCAGGCATCACAGAAAAATAAATCTTATTTTTTTCATTGATTAATGGAAATAATTTTTCTGCAATTCTTATGGCAGCTTTTTGTCCACTTTCGTCACCATCTAGGCAAATAATAGGATTTGAAAAAAATTTCCATATCAAGCTTATTTGTCTTTCTGTCAAAGCAGTACCTGAGTTAGCAATTACATTTTTGACTCCTGAAGAATAAACGCTAACAACATCCATATAACCCTCTACAATTAATACTTCATCTGTCTCTGATCTTGAGTCTTTTGCTTTATCTAAATTGAAAATCATGTTTCCTTTTTTATAAAATTCTGTCTCAGGAGAATTTATATATTTAGCTAGTTTAGTCTCACGAATAATCCTTCCGCCAAAAGCGATTGTGTCACCTATAATGTTGTTGACAGGAAATATTACTCTTGAATTAAATCTATCTGTAAATTTTCCGCTTTTATCATTTTTATAATATATCCCTGTTAAATTAATTTCTTCCTCAGAATATTTTTTTAATAACTCTTCGTAAAAGTTATTTTGCCATGGAACGTAACCTAGTTTGAACTCCTCAATAGTATTTTTATCTAAACCTCTGTTTAAAAGATATTCTTGTGCCTCGATGTTATCTGAACTAAATAGTTGCTGATGGAAATGATTAGAGTAATCTTTAAAAATATTTTTATAAGTTTGAAATCTAAGGTCTTTCTTTTTATCAAAATTAGAAAACCTATATGGCTGCATTCCCGCTTCAGCTGCTAAAAACCTTACAGCTTCTCCAAATCCAATAGATTTTGTTTTCATTAAAAAATCAAAAATATTTCCATGCTCTCCACTACTAAAACAATGATAAAATTCTTTTTCATCATTAACTGTGAAGGATGGGCTTTTTTCATTCTTAAAGGGTGAAAGTCCTACAAACTCTTTACCTCTTTTTTTAAGTTGAACCGTTTTTCCAACTACTTGAGATACTTTTAACCTTAATTTTATTTCATCAAGATATTCTTTAGGGTATTTCATTTAATTTAAAAGTTTTTTTATAATTAAGCTGACTTTTGAAAAGTCAAGAGTGTCTGCGTGTTTTGATTTCAAGACCCCCATGACCTTTCCCATATCTTTTATAGATGATGCGCCAGATGATTTTATAGCTTCCTCACATATCTTTTTAGTTTCTTCTTCGCTAAGTTGTTTAGGTAAAAAAGCACTTATTACCTCTATTTCTTTAGTCTCATTTTCTAAAAGTTCGTTTCTTCCTGCTTTTTTATAAACTTCACAAGACTCGTTTCTCTGTTTGATCATTTTTTTTAAAATAGCGGTTATTTCACTATCGGTAATTTCTTTTTGACCCTTTGTTCGACTGGCAATTTCAGCATCTTTTATCGAAGAAACTACTAGTCTTAAAGTCGGGTAGGTGTTTTTATCCTTAGCCTTTAATGCATCATTTAGCTTATCTTCAATTTGTTTTTTTAATGTCATAAGATTTTAATTATTTTAATCACAATTCTTATCTAAAATAAAAAGAAGTTTCTTGACGATTTTATTACTATTTCATATGTTGCGCAAAATCATGTTCATAAGTTTTTTACTTTAACTCATGAGTTGTATTTGAAACCTTTAATTCAAAATATAAACTCAAATAAAAATCTTAATAAGATCGATTCCACTGCTATTTTGATATTACAAAATGGTAAATTTTTTAAAGGCTTAGGTCTTGGATACCAGGGGACTGCTACGGGCGAAGTATGTTTTAATACTTCTATTACAGGATACCAAGAAATAATATCAGACCCTTCCTATGCTGATCAAATTATAAATTTTACATTTCCTCATGTCGGTAATGTGGGAACCAATCAAGAAGATCATGAATCTGATAAAATATGGACTAAAGGAGTTATTATAAATTCTGAAATTACAAGTCCCTCAAGCTACAGGGCGCTTAAGCACTTAGATGAATGGTTAAAAAAAAATAAAATTGTAGGTATAACTGGAATTGATACAAGAAATCTTACAAATTTTATAAGAGATAAAGGGGCTCCTAAAGGAACCATATCTTACCCAAGGAATAAAAAATTAAATGTTAAAAAACTTCTTAAACAAACACAAAAATGGAGTGGCCTAAAAAATTTAGATTTGGCTCAAAAAGTTTCTACAAAAAAGAATTATACTTGGAAAGGTTTAAAAACATGGAGAAAAAATACAGGTTTTGAAAAAAATAAAAAAGAAATCTTTCATGTAGTTGCAATAGATTATGGAATTAAAAAAAATATTTTAAGGTATTTTTCAGATTTTAATTGCAAAGTTACAGTAGTTTATTGTAAAACTCCGGCGGCAGATATAATTAAATTAAAACCAAACGGTATTTTTCTATCCAATGGACCAGGTGATCCAGCTGCAACAGGGAAATATGCTATTCCAATTGTAAAAGAGCTTATAAAAAAAAATTTACCTATATTTGGCATTTGTCTTGGTCATCAAATCCTTGCTTTAACGTTAGGCGCAAAAACAAAAAAAATGAGCTTAGGGCATAGGGGTGCAAATCATCCGGTTAAAAATTTAGTAAAGGGTAATGTAGAAATTACAAGTCAAAATCACGGATTTGAGGTAGTGAGAAGCAGCTTAAAAAAAAATATTCAAGTTACTCATAAGTCTCTTTTTGACAATAGTATTGAAGGAATAAGATTAAAAAATAAGCCAGTATACTCTGTTCAATACCATCCTGAGTCTAACCCTGGACCGCAAGATAGCGTTTATTTGTTTGAGGAATTTATTAAAAGTATAAAAAAAAATGCCAAAAAGAAAAGATATTAAAAAAATTTTAGTTGTCGGTGCAGGTCCAATTATTATCGGGCAAGCTTGTGAGTTTGATTATTCAGGAACCCAAGCATGTAAAGCATTAAAAGATGAGGGGTTTAAAGTAATTTTAATTAATTCTAATCCAGCAACTATAATGACTGATCCGAATGTTGCAGACAAGACTTATATTGAGCCTATTACGATAGAAGTACTTGAAAAAATTATTGTTAAAGAAAATCCTGATGCAATTTTGCCAACCATGGGTGGTCAAACTGCATTAAATTTAGCAATGGAAGCTGAAAAAAAAGGAATTCTTAAAAAGTATAAAATTGAATTAATAGGTGCTAATTCAAATGCGATATCAAATGCGGAAGATAGAAAAAAATTTAGAAAAAACATGATCGAAATTGGCTTAGATCTTCCTAAATCAAAAATTGTAAATAATTTTAACCAATCCGCTCAAGTCTTAAAACAGATTGGTTTGCCCGCAATAATAAGACCAGCGTTCACACTTGGAGGCTTAGGAGGTGGTATAGCTAATAGTAAAAGTGAGTTTTTCAAAATAATAAAGAATGGACTTCATGAGTCACCTGTCAATCAAGTTTTAGTAGAAGAGTGTTTGGAGGGTTGGAAAGAGTTTGAAATGGAAGTGGTCAGAGATAAAAATGATAATTGTATTATCATTTGTTCAATAGAAAATTTGGACCCTATGGGAATACATACTGGAGACTCTGTTACTATTGCACCTGCGCTTACTTTGACTGATAAAGAATATCAAGTTATGAGAAATGCTTCTATAGCATGTCTAAGAAAAATTGGTGTAGAGACTGGAGGATCCAATGTTCAATTTGCAATAAATCCAAAAAATGGGAGAATGGTAATTATCGAGATGAACCCGAGAGTTTCAAGGTCATCTGCGTTAGCTTCTAAAGCAACTGGGTTTCCAATTGCCAAGGTAGCTGCAAAGTTAGCTGTTGGTTATACTCTAGATGAATTAAAAAATGAAATTACAAAAGTAACTCCTGCCTCATTTGAACCTACAATAGATTATGTGGTAACAAAAATTCCAAGATTTACCTTTGAAAAATTCTCAACTTCAGCTGCAGTTTTAGGCACATCAATGAAATCTGTCGGAGAGGCTATGGCGATAGGCAGAAACTTTAAAGAGTCTTTGCAAAAGGCTTTAGTTTCTTTAGAAACAGGTTTCTCGGGTTTAGATCAAATATTTAATCTAAGTAAAGACAAAATAAAAAAGAAGCTAAAAGAAAATATTCCAAATAAAATTTTACTCGTTGCGGAAGCTATAAGAAAAAAAATCAATTTAAGTAAAATACATAGTCTTTCAAAAATAGACCCTTGGTTTTTAAGACAAATTAAAGAGATCATAGATAGTGAAATCAAAATAAAGAAAAAAGGTCTTCCAAAAACTTTCAATGAATTCAATTATATTAAATCAATAGGATTTTCTGATAAAAAATTATCGGAACTCACAAATGTTTCGGAGTCATTAATTAGAAGGAAAAGAACCGCGTTAAAAGTTTTACCGGTATATAAAAAAGTAGATACTTGTGCTGCTGAATTTAAATCTTTTACTCCATACATGTACTCTACTTATCAAAGAAATTTCTCTTCTTTTTCAGAATGTGAGTCTGATCCTTCCAGTAAAAATAAAATTATAATACTTGGCGGAGGTCCAAACAGAATTGGTCAAGGAATTGAGTTTGATTATTGTTGTTGCCAAGCTAGTTTTGCCCTTAAAGAGGCTAAGTATGAAACTATTATGATCAATTGTAATCCGGAGACTGTATCCACGGATTACGATACAAGTGATAGATTATATTTCGAACCTTTAATTGATGAATACGTTTTTAACATTATAAAAAAAGAGAAAACAAAAGGTAATGTTAAAGGTGTAATAACTCAATTCGGTGGACAAACTCCTATCAAACTTGCGAAATTTTTACACGAAAACAAGCTTCCAATTTTAGGTACACAGTATACATCTATTGATCTTGCCGAAGATAGAGACAGATTTAGAAATCTTTTAAATAAGTTAAATTTAAATCAAGCTGAAAGCGGCATAGCAAAAAATTTTTCTCAAGCGATTGAGATAGCTGATAAAATAGGTTTGCCTTTAATGGTAAGACCCTCATATGTGCTTGGTGGAAGAGCTATGGAGATAGTTCATGAAAAGAGTCAGCTTAAAAACTTTGTCAAAGAAGCATTTAGAGTTGCCGAAAAAAATCCAATCTTAATTGATAAGTTTATTGATAATGCAATGGAAGTTGATGTGGATGCTATATCAGATGGTAAAAATGTTTTTGTAGCTGGCATTATGCAACATATTGAAGAAGCTGGAATACACTCAGGTGACTCAGCATGTAGCTTGCCTCCGGTATCATTAAAACCTTTTTTGATTAAAGAAATTGAAAATCAAACAAAAAAGTTAGCTTTAGCTCTTAAAGTTAAAGGCTTCATGAATGTTCAGTATGCAATTAAAAAAGATCAGATTTATGTAATAGAGGTTAATCCAAGAGCTAGTAGGACTGTCCCATTTGTCTCTAAAGCGAAAAATTTACCTCTTGCTAAGATAGCCTCAAGAGTGATGGCAGGAGAAAAATTATCAAAGTTCAATTTAAAAAGTAAAACAAAAGATATGTTTGCAGTTAAAGAGGCGGTTTTTCCATTTAATAAATTTCCAAATAGCGATCTTTTACTCGGTCCAGAAATGAAGTCTACAGGTGAGGTAATGGGTTTTGATAGAAATTTTGGGATGGCTTTTGCAAAGAGTCAAATCGCAGCCTCCAACTCTCTTCCTAAAAAGGGCTTAGCTTTTATCTCCTTGAAAAATAGCCATAAAAAAGAGGGAGTAGAATTAGCAAAACAATTGATTAAATTGAATTTTAAACTTTGCGGTACTGGCGGGACTGCTGATTATATAAATCAACATGGAATTCATTGCAAAAAAATAAATAAAGTTAATCAGGGCTCACCTCATATTGTTGATGTTCTTAACGCCAAAAAGATAGCTTTAGTAATAAATACTGGAGGTGGAAATAGTGAAACCCAATTAAGTGATGCGGTAGCTTTGAGAAGAGCTACTCTTGCTAATAAAGTTCCGTATTGTACTAATATGTCAACAGCCAAGGTTTGTTTAGAAGGTATAAAATCTCTTAAGTTAAGAGAAATAAGTGTAACCTCTTTGCAAGATATTTAACTATTTACTTTCCAATCAGTCTTAAAAGTTACGTAGTTTATTTGAATACATCTTCTCTCTTTTTTAATCTCTTTTTTTTCCATTCCATGCCAAGTGTTTGGTCCACTTGTAAAAAAATATCCATAGTTATGTCTGTAAGGAACAGTTTTGACTTTATTTAATTTTGCGTCATAAAAATCAGTTCCTAAATTTTCTGACTCGTTGTGTAAATTCACAAAAACTATTGAAGACATTAATTTTTCTTCAATATCACAGTGAGGTTTCAACCAAAATCCTTCTCGATCACAAATCACTTCTAGTCTTACATACGAATTACTTAAATCTTTACCAATTAATGATCCAATTTTTTTATAAACCTCGGGTGATCTCAATTCTTCAATAAATTTTGTTAAGTTTGGAAATTTACTAGAATTTTCTTTTGTAACATAACATCTAAGTTTTTTTGCTTTACCGCCATCTTTAATTCCAGCTCGAAAGGCTCCTTCTCCTCCATCAAGAGCTCTTGTTCCGTCATAATTTAAATTTTGTTTTCTAGGATCAGCTATCTCTGCATTACAGATTTCATCAATTGCATTTTTTGTCAAAGGTTCGTTTATTTCAAAATGTTTGAAAGGATCGCTATATAATTTTGTTCTACTTTCTAAAGATTTAAATAATTCCATTTTTTTTCATTTTTGTTTTTACTATTGGGGCTATTCTGGTCACTTCATTTAATTTATTATAACTCCAACTTTCAACTCTGTCTTCTAATTCTCTTGTTATACCTAAATCTTTAAGTTGTGAATAAAATTTTTTAAATCTTCCAGTTGGCTTGAATGACTTCATCATCGCAATATAGACAGGTTTTCCAGTCATAGCTGCTTCGGATATCATAGACGTTGAGTCGCATGTTACGACTAAGTAATTTGAAATTGCTAAGGCTGAAAGATATGCTTTTTTATCAACGGTTTTGACTACATGATGATCTACATTGAATGTATTATAAGCCGCTTTTAAAATGTTTTCTGGTGTTCTGTAGGAGGGAATTACAATGATCTTAAATTTATCTGGAGTAAATAAAGTTTTTACTTTGTTAAAAAGCTCATGGATTTGTTTTTCAGAATACTTGTAATATTTATTTGGGCCACCAATAATAAAACCAACTAATTCTCTTTTCTTGTCTTTTTCTATTCCCAAATATTGAGAGTTATCCATAATTTCTTTTTTAGTTAAATAATGAATGGCGCCAGTAGTATTAATTACATTTTCGCCTTTTAGGTTGTCATGTTCTGGGCTTACAATAAGATCAAAATGTTTGAACGATATTTTTGGATCTTGAATATGAATATTAAAAATTTCATTTCCCAGTCTTTTTTTTAATGCTATTGATGGTATTACACTTTTTCTTCCACAGGATATAATTACTTTACAATCACATACAAATTTATTTTTTACCAAATTTTCTGAAATAGGACTGATTCGTGGTGGAATAATATTCCAAAAAGATTTCAATTCAATTTTTTGGTGTTTATAATTTAGGCCTAAAGCTTTAGCTAATCCCTCTACTTGACTAACCATGCCGTGCATCCCTTGCGTTAAAAGAAGTGCTTTTAATTCTAACATTAGTTATTATATACCTTTACTAAATGAATAATAAATCAACAAAACATACAAAAGTGTTAATTCTTGGATCAGGTCCAGCTGGTTACACAGCGGCTATTTATGCGGCTAGGGCAATGTTAAAACCAATACTTGTACACGGCTCTCAACCAGGAGGACAATTGACTACTACTACAGATGTCGAAAATTACCCAGGTTACTCAAAAGTGATTCAGGGTCCCTGGCTTATGGATGAAATGAAAGGACAAGCTGAGGCAGTTGGTACTGAAATGATACAAGATCATATAAATAAAGTTGATTTATCTAAAAAACCTTTTGAAGCTATTGGGGATAGTGGTCAAATTTATACTGCGGATAGTTTTATAATTTCTACTGGGGCGCAAGCTCGTTGGTTAAATATTAAGTCAGAACAAGAATTTAGAGGCTTTGGAGTTTCAGCATGTGCTACTTGTGACGGATTTTTCTTTAAAGATAAAGAGGTGGCTGTAGTTGGTGGTGGAAATGCTGCAGTTGAAGAAGCAATGTTTTTAACAAAGTTCGCATCTAAAGTTAAGCTTATTCATAGAAGAAATGAATTAAGAGCTGAAAAAATGCTTCAGGAAAAATTAAAGGCTAATAAAAAAATTGAAATTATTTGGGATAGTGTTGTTGATGAAGTTTTAGGAGATAAAGAACCCAAAGGTGTAAATGGAATTAAAATAAAAAATGTTAAAAATAATAAAATTACAGAACTTAAAGTACACGGATTGTTTATTGCAATTGGTCATGATCCAGCAACTTCTTTATTTAAAGATCAGTTAAAAATGGATAAAGAAGGTTACTTGATTACAAAACCAGACTCAACTGAAACTAACGTGCCTGGAGTATTCGCTGCTGGTGATGTAAAAGACAAAATATTTAGACAAGCTGTGACCGCTGCTGGAATGGGTTGCATGTCTGCTTTGGAAGCTGAAAAATTTTTATCTAAAGCTAATTAATTTCTTCACAAAAATTTTTTATTCTCTCCATAGCTTTTTTCAAATTTTCCATTGAAGTTGCATAAGAAATTCTAAAATAACCAGGCAAGCCAAAAGCAGAACCTTGAACCACTGCAACATTTGCTTGTTCTAATAATTTCTGAACGAAATCAGTATCTGATTTAAGTTTTGTTTTTTTATTCAAAAGATTTTTGCAACTTGGAAAAACGTAAAAAGCACCCTCTGGCTTAAGACAACTTATACCTTCTATATTGTTTAAACTTTCAACTACAAAATCTCTTCTTTCTTTAAATGAATTAGCTCTCTCTGAAATAAAATCTTGTGTTCCATTTAAAGCTTCAACCGCTGCAGCTTGACTGATTGATGAAGGGTTACTCGTAGATTGAGATTGAATTTTTGATATAGCTTTAATAATCTCGACTGGACCAGCAGCATAACCTATTCTCCAACCTGTCATCGAATAAGACTTGCTCACTCCGTTCATGGTAAGAGTTCTGCTCTTTAAATCATTTATTTCAGCAATTGTTGAAAATTCAAAATTATCGTAAGTGATGTGTTCATAAATATCATCACTTAAAATAAATATTTTTTTATGTTTTTTTAAAACTTTGGCTAAATTTTTAATTTCTTTTTTTGAATAACTAGATCCTGTTGGATTTGATGGAGAATTTAAAATGATCCATTTAGTTTTTTTAGATATTACTTTTTTAAGTTTAGAAGGAGTAAGTTTAAAATTATCTTTTTCTTCACACTTAACTATTTTTGGTGTTCCTCCAGCTAATAATATTATGTCTGGGTAAGATACCCAATAAGGT
Organism: uncultured Pelagibacteraceae bacterium; assembly: GCA_902626045.1. Taxonomy (GTDB): domain Bacteria; phylum Pseudomonadota; class Alphaproteobacteria; order Pelagibacterales; family Pelagibacteraceae; genus Pelagilacustribacter. Next base: position 4,348 of record CACODU010000008.1, on the reverse strand, counting down.
GCTGGTATAATTACTTCATCACCTTTGTTTACTGTTGCCATAAATGCGTTGTAAAGAACTTGCTTTCCTCCTGTTCCTACTGTTATTTGATTAAGATCATAAGAAAGATTATTCTCTCTTTTAAATTTCGCTTGAATTGCTTTTTTTAAAGCTGGTGTTCCATCCACAGCTGTATATTTTGTATCACCTTTATTAATAGCTTCTATAGCCGCCTCTTTAATATTGTCTGGAGTGTCGAAATCAGGTTCTCCAGCTCCTAAGCCTATGACATCTTTACCGGCAGCTCGTAATTCTCTAGCTTTTGAGGTAACAGCTATTGTGGGTGACGGTTTTATACGTTTTAATGTATTGGATACAATGCTCATTGAAATTTATAATAATTTATAAATACTATTAACATATAATGCAAAATACTTATCAAGAAAAATCAGCTGACCTAGAGGTTAATAACTCTAAAAAAATTAAGAAGTTAGAGGGAGGTATTAACTTTAAAATCAAAAGTGATTTTCAACCTAGCGGTGACCAACCAGAGGCTATTAAACAAATTTTAAAAAATTTAAAAGATAATAAACAAGAGCAAGTGCTTTTAGGGGTAACAGGTTCTGGTAAAACTTTTACCATGGCAAAAGTTATTGAAAAAGCAAATAGGCCAGCCCTAATTCTAGCTCCTAATAAAACTCTGGCGGCACAATTGTACGGTGAGTTTAAAAGTTTTTTTCCAGATAACGCTGTTGAATATTTCGTTTCATACTATGATTACTACACTCCAGAAGCATACGTGCCAAGATCAGACACTTATATAGAAAAAGAAGCTTCAATAAATGAACAAATAGATCGTATGAGGCATTCTGCGACTAGATCATTGCTGGAAAGAGATGATGTAATAATTGTAGCGAGTGTATCATGTATTTATGGTTTAGGTTCAGTAGAGGCCTACTCAAAAATGACAATTACTCTAAAAAAAAATTATGAGTATGAACGAGATGATTTAATTAGAGCTTTTATAAATTTACAGTACAAAAGAAATGATCAAAATTTTTTTAGAGGAACTTTTAGGGTAAGAGGAGAAAATTTAGAAATCTTTCCATCGCATTTGGAGGATAGAGCCTGGAGAATAAGTTTTAATTTTAATAAATTAGAAAAAATCGAGGAATTTGATCCACTTACTGGTGATAAAACCAATGATTATTCTATAATAAAAATTTACGCTAATAGCCACTACATAACTCCTAAACCAACTATCGAACAAGCCATAAGACAAATAAAATCTGAATTAGCTGAAACATTAAAAAAACACAGAGAAAATAACAAACTTTTAGAAGAACAGCGACTAAGGGAAAGAACTAAATTTGATTTAGAAATGATTGAAGCGACAGGAACTTGTGCAGGTATCGAAAATTATTCAAGATTTTTGTCCGGAAGAAAAGCTGGAGAACCTCCACCTACTTTATTTGAATATTTCCCAGATAATGCAATTATATTTGTAGATGAAAGTCATGTAACTGTTCCTCAATTAAATGGAATGTATAAGGGAGACCGCACAAGAAAAAGTACATTGGCCGAATATGGATTTAGACTACCATCTTGTATGGATAATAGGCCTTTAAAGTTTGAAGAGTGGGATTTAATGAGAACACAAACTGTATTCGTGTCTGCTACCCCGGGCCCATGGGAACTAAAACAAACTAGCAATAAATACATTGATCAAATTATTAGACCAACAGGTTTAATAGATCCACCAGTAGAAATAAGACCAGCCAAAACTCAGGTGGATGATCTTATGCATGAAGCAAAAGAAATTGTAGAAAAAGGTTATAGAGTTCTTGCTACAACACTTACTAAAAAGATGGCAGAAGATCTTACTGAATACCTTCACGAAAATGGTCTTAAAGTAAGATACATGCACTCCGATATTGATACTCTTGAAAGAATTGAAATTATTAGAGATTTAAGAATGGGAGTATTTGATATTCTTGTCGGTATAAACTTATTGCGAGAAGGATTAGATATTCCTGAATGCGCTTTAGTGGCAATATTAGATGCCGATAAAGAGGGTTTTTTAAGATCAGAAACTTCTTTAATACAAACTATTGGAAGAGCAGCTCGAAATATAGACGGTAAAGTAATTTTATATGCTGATAAAGTTACAAAAAGTATTGATAAAGCAATAAAGGAAACAGAGAGAAGAAGAAATAAACAATTAGAATATAATAAAAAAAATGGAATAACTGCAGAGTCCGTCAAAAAAGAAATAAGTGATATTTTAGAGTCTGTTTACGAAAAAGATTACGTAAAAATTAGCGAAGGTTCAAATGTAGGTGGAAACTTAAAAAAACATCTAAAAGCATTAAATAGAAAAATGAAAGAGGCTGCTTCTAACCTGGAGTTTGAGGAAGCCGCAAAATTGAGAGATGAAATGAGAAAGCTGGAAGCAAGTGAGCTTGAAATAACTTTAAATCCAAAAATTTCTCAATATAATTTAAAAAGTAAGGTTTATCCAAAAGGGAGATCAACGATGGGCATGCCAGGTACAAAGCCAAAAAAAGCAATTAAAAAATGGAAGCCAAAAAAATAATTATAACCGGTGGAGCTACAAGAATAGGTGCTGCAATTGCCAAAAGCATAGTAAGTTTTGATACAAAAATTGTTATTCATTTCAATCGTTCTAAAAGTAGTGCCTTTAAATTAAAAAAAGAACTAGAGAATCTTGGTGCCGAAACTTATTTATTAAAGGCAGATTTAAATAATTTTAAGCAAACTAATAGTTTAATTAAGAATGCGTATACAAAGATGAGGGGTTTAGATTGTTTGATTAATAATGCCTCTGTTTTTGAAAACGATAATCTTGAAAATTTCTCTGAAAAATCTTTTACAAAACATATTAATATTAACTTAAAAGCGCCTGCGATTTTAACTCAAAACTTTCATAAGTTTGTAAGGGATGAAGAGGGATGCATTATCAATATCATTGATCAAAGAGTCGAAAAATTAACTCCCTTTTTTTTCTCATATACTTTAAGTAAATCTTCTTTAGCAGTTTTAACAAAAACATCAGCTATGAAACTAGCTCCCAATATTAGAGTAAATGGTATCTCACCTGGTCCTACTTTAAAAAATAAAAGACAATCTGAGAGGCATTTTAAAAAACAGTGGAAGTCAATAATATTAAGAAAAAAAGTAGATTTAGAAAATATCTGTAATGGGGTAAAATTTCTTATTGAAAGTAAAAGTATAACTGGAGAAATAATTAATATTGATGGCGGGCAAAGACTTGCATGGCAAACGCCTGATATAATTAATACAAAAGAATGAAAATAATAAAATTTAAAAAAAGAGAAAAATTTAAATATAAAAGAAAAGTAATCATCGAGGATCTTACTTTGAAGATTTTAGTTGGAATACATAAATTTGAGAAAAAAAAGAAGCAAAGGGTAAAATTTAACATTGAAATTTTAACAGATCCTTATGTATCTCCAAATAGTAAAGACTTGAATTCAATTTTGAATTATGAAGAGGTTGTAAAAAAAATTGAAAAACTCACAAATTCAACACACCACGAATTACTTGAGGATTTAGCGGAAAATATTTTTAATATTATTTTTAAGAACAAACTTGTTAAAAAAATAAGTTTAAAATTAGAAAAGTTAGATATCCTAAAAAAAACAAAATCTGTTGGTATTGAAGTATCAAAGACTAAAATATGATTAATAGTTTAGAACTAGGAAAAAAAGTAATTAAAGATAAAATACCATTTATTCCAAAAAATCCTGGGGTATATAAAATGTTAAGCTCTACAGGTGAAATTCTTTATATTGGTAAAGCAAAAAATATCCCAAACAGGCTAAAGAGTTATGTTGCGGACTCAAACCTGCCTATAAGAACTGAAAGAATGTTATCTCTTACACATAACCTGGAAACAACTACTACAAGTAATGAGAGTGAAGCTTTATTACTCGAAGCAAACTTAATTAAAAAACATAAACCTCGGTACAATATTTTATTAAGAGATGATAAATCTTTTCCATACATATATATTGGTAATAAAGATAAATGGCCCCAACTAACTAAGTTAAGAGGAAAAAAATCAAAAACAGGTTATTATTTTGGTCCCTTTGCATCAATAGGGTCTGCAAATTGGACAATTAAAATTCTTCAAAAGATTTTTCAATTAAGAGTTTGTGATGATACAGTTTTCAAAAATAGAGACCGACCATGCATTCTTTATCAAATAAAAAGATGCTCTGGCCCTTGTGTTGGCCATATTGATAAAAAGGATTATTTGTCTACCGTCAATGATGCGATTGATTTTATTTCAGGTAAATCAAGAAGGATTCAAAAAAACCTATCT